>JBKPOB010000084.1:0-10250 GCA_046732875.1 Verrucomicrobiota bacterium
GCATCGTTCGGCTCGATGGCTAACGCGCGATCCAACACGGATGTTTGTTCAGCGTAGCGCCGGAGAACTCCGTAACTGAGCCCAATCTGCTGGAGCGTGAAAAAGTTGCGCGGGTCGAGGTCAATCGCGTGCTCGAGGTTCCGCGTGGAGTCTTCCCAGCGCCCCTGCCGCCTCTCGATGTAACCTTTCAACTCGAAAACCGCGCGATCATTGGGCAACGTCTGGCCAGCAAGTTCCAGTTCCGCCAGAGCACCCTTATAATCGAGGTATCCTCGATAAAGATTTTGCGCACGCGCGAGGTGCGTTTCGCCTGCGTCAGGACGAAGGCGAAACGCCGCCTGGATGGCAGATTCGGCTGACGCCAGTCGCGCTGGGGTATGATCGTAGCCAAGGTGGTAAACACGGGCATGAGTTTGAGCTAGTTCGCAATAGGCTTGGAAAAACGACGGATCACGCGCGACAGCCTGGTTCAGCAGGTCGGCCGCCTGAAGCAATTTCGCTTTCCCGGCACTGCTAAAACTCGACAGGAGAAGATCTTTGGCGCGCGTGTAGAGATCGAATGCTGCGATGTCGCTCGTCGGAGGACGTTCGATTGCATTCACTTCACGTGGTGAAAGCTTGGCCTGAAGCTGCTCGGCAATCGCCTTCGCGATCTGACTTTGAATCGCGAACACATCCGCAAGATCGCGGTCATAAGTCTGTCCCCATAATTCTCTGTCAGTTCGCGCATCAACCAACTTGGCGTTGACACGCACGCGATTGCCCGAGCGCTGGACGCTTCCTTCCACGACATTCGCGACCCCGAGTTGCTGGCCAATCTCGCGTAAATTCCGTGCGCCTCCGCTCTGGTATTGCATCACGGAGACACGGCTGATTATTTTGAGGTCCGCGACTTTGGCCAGGAGTGTAAGGATTTCGTCCTGCACGCCGTCTGCGAAGTAAGCGTTTTCTTTCTCGCCGCTCAAATTTTCAAACGGTAGAACAGCGACGCTCTTCTCGGGAGGAGTCGATGGGATCATCCTCAGTGATACTCGCCGGAAAAAGGTCAAAGAACTAATCACCATAGCGAGGGCCGCGACAACTAAAGTAAGTACCACCAGGGACCTTGGCCACCGATTCAGGCGAACTGGGCGAACTATATCCGATTCTTGTTTCCATCTTCTTCGTCGCTTGAGTTTCTCAGGCACCTGCGGGTTGCCGAGATCGCCTTTGTAGAGGTTAAACAAGTGCAGGTGCAATCCGTGCTTCACCTCGCACTCGCCCAGATCGTGCAGGTGCGGCTGCCAGTGACGGTACTCGGCCAAGTCTTCCGCCACGTGAGCAGACAAAAGAATGTGTCCGGCATCGCCGCAGTCCAATACTCGCTGGCCGACATTGATTCCTGCCCCGGCCACGTTCGTTTTCTCGTTAACATCGATGATTCGGTTGACTGGACCGCTGTGAACTCCCATCCGTACCTGGATATGCGGACGATCTTTCAGCGCTCTGCTAATCTGAAGGCCACATCTCACAGGCTCTTCCGGACTACGGTAAAAGAGGAGCGCCATCCCATCGCCCATCGGCACGCGGGTGAGTTTGCCTGCAGCTTCCGCGGCACGAAAAGCTTCCGTTTCCTGCGCGATCTGCTTCAATTCCTGCAGCAGCTCAACCTCCTCATCGACGAGCAATTTCGAATAACCCACCACGTCGATTAAGAGAACGTGCGCGATCCGGAGCTGGAGATCAGGCGTCGATCCCACGGACCTGTCTTCCTCAGTTTGCGCCGCCTCGGTCTCGAGCGATTCCAATGTGGAAATGGCTGGAGTGAGCGGCGTACGAACTTCGTGCGCATGGAAATGATCTTTGGTCCGGCTGGCGGTTTCCACGACTGCTTTTTGTTGCTGAAGCTCTTCCTCAACGCGCCGGCGTTCCGCCATGCCGGCGGATAGCGCCATCGCCGTAATCGTCAGCACCGCCATCCACCATTGCAGAGTGAGAAGCGACTGATTTTCCGTTTCTCTAACGAATGAGCCGAAGCCATGCAGCGTCCCCCACACCGCGATCGCGGACAGGATGAAAATTCCCGTCGCCGTTTCGCGTTGGGTAAAGCGGAAGGCCGTCCAAATCACAACCGATCCGCAAATGAATACGATCGGATAATTTTGGCCGGAAACCGCAGGCCATCCGCCAAAGGCCACGCCACTCAACACCACCAGCAAGAGGAGGAGCGCGCCGACTTCTGCAGCTTCCTTTTTATTCCAACGCCGTCTTGAGGCAACACTCCAGAGGAGAATCAGCGGAGTAAAAACAAGATCGCCAGTTGCATCGCCAAGCCACCATGTCAGCCAAATCACACCGTAGTTTGACCAATCGGCAAAGCCGGCAAGCGCAAGACTGGTCACGCCGAAAACGGGGCTAATGATGGTGCTAATCGCTGCGGAGAGCGCAAATTTAAAAACGCCTTGCGGACGCTCAAAGACATTTGTGCCGCCGGCGAACCGATTCACCAGCCACGCGCCGACCAGCGCCTCGAGCGTGTTGCCTGTGGCGATGGCCAACGACGTGGCGACATTTCCCGCGGTCGTCAAGTTGACCAAAAATGCTCCGACAAAAATGGCCGGCCATGCGCGATAACCGAGTAAGAGCAATGCTCCAAGCGCGATTCCAGCCGGGGGCCACACCGGCGATGCATTCGCGTGCAACGACGCCAGCATCAAACCGAGTTTTCCGGCGATGAAGTAGATCACTGTTAGGATGCCGATGAACGGCAGCCCAGAGAAACGTCGCGATTGCATCGCCCAACTGCCTTTACGCGATGCCGATTGTTTCCGGCACCCGAAAAGAGTGCGGGATATGATTTAACTCTTGCAGCAATTCAATCTTCTCATTGACCAGCAATTTCGAATAACCCACTACGTCGATTAACAAGAGGTGTGCGATCTCGAGCGGGAGATCGAGTCCAGTCTCTGCGGACGTGTCTTGGGAGTTCACCCCGTTTGGGAATACTAATGCCGTTGACCGAGCCTCCAGCATCGGCCGTGTGCTTCCCTCTATACCGTTCTTCGGCAGCTGCCAGGCGAAGTTCTCGAAAAGTTTCAAATCCTTTCAGACAGACCGCTGTCGACAACAAACAGGCATGGCGCAAGCGGAAGAGTAGTGTTGGGCGATTGCGACTGGATTCGTTATCCACGCACATCTAAATCCCGCCCTGAGCTGCGCACAATCGCAAAGGCAGACGGGCCACTACAAAGCGGAGCAAGGCGACGACTTGTCATTACTGTTCAATCGCATGCGACCCATTCGCGTCCTGCGCGAAATCATGTTCAAAGACGAAACGAAACAGGATGAAGCCTGTAACACAGGCATCCTGGCTGTGCCGTCGAGCGGGCTTCCAGCCCGAAGCCGCCCGAGCGGGCAAGATGCCCGTATGACAACCAGCGAACATAGCTGTGTTACTCCTCTGTCCTTTTTGGCATCGATAAGTAGCCGATGTCGATACCTCCTGCGAGATTGAAAGCTACAGCCTATTTTGGCGCGAGGGAGGCGACGATCTTATCAAAGCGGGGATCGCCGCGCAGCGCATCCCAGTAAGGATGCAACTTGAGTTCGCCATAACTCAAAAATCCGGGGGTGCTTGCGGCAATGGCTAACTGATGTAGCGCAAGATCCTTCTCCCCCGTCCAGGCACCAATGAGGGCGAGGCATTCGATTAGCGACGGGCCTACTATCGCATTTTTGCTGACTGGCATCAGCTCGATCGCGCGGCGGCCTTCCCGGATCGCGTCCTCTTTGTTGCCAAGGGCTGCGTCAGCCATCCCAAGGACACAAAGCGCTTCCGCGTAATCAGGCTGATCCGCGATCGACCGGGCGGTTTCGGCTCGCGCTTTAGTAAAGGCAGCCCGGCCCGCCACTATGTCGCCCCCCATTTGAGCGGCTACACCCTCGCACCAGGTTCGGGGAAACGGGATGGTGTCAAGGTAACATCCAGCAATTGGCAGTGCGGCCAGGGCACGACGCGCGGCATCGAAATCGCGCTCGCAAAGAGACGCCTTAAGCCAAAGTTGCGCTATGTTTTGGCCTTCGCGCGAATCCTCGGCAATGATCGCTCGGACGGTGGAGCTCAACGGCTGCGGATCAGCATGCCAGTCGAGCTCGATCGATGCACGATACGCTCGCATGCTTGAGTCATTGGGAGCAATCGCGACTGCCCGGTCCAAAATGCGCTCGGCATCGGCATAACGGCGCAGACAAAAATAACTATCAGCGAGTTGCTTAAGGAAGCCAACGTTTTGCGGATCGAGTTCGATAGCGCGCTCGAGATTTTTGGTCGATTCAGCCCACCGGCTCTGGCGTCGATCAATAAAGCCTAGTATTTCAAACGACAGTGGTTCGTTAGGCAAACTTTGCTGTGACAGTTTGAGTTCCTCGCGAGCTTGGTGGTAATCGAGATAACCCCAGTACAAATGCTTGGCGACAGCGAGGTGCGCTTCGCCTGAGTTTGGGCGTAGGCGCTTGAGCGATTGGATCGCCACATCGGCCATGGCTAACCGCGCAGCAGTGTGATCAATACCCGCAAAATAGAGCTGATCGTGAGCTTGGGCGAGTTGGTAATAGGCAAGTGCGAACGCGGGATCGCGTTGGATTGCTCGATCCAGCAGCCGAACGGCCTCGTCGAGACTCTCTACTAGAGGCGTGCTAAACGCAGAAGTGGCTATGAGTGTTTTGGCGCGGATGTATAAATCATGAGCAACAAGATCGGTTGTTGGTTTTTCCTCGATCGCCGCTTTTTCACTCGGAGAGATTTGGGCTTGAAGCTGCGCCACTATCTTCCCAGCCAGCTCACTTTCGATTGCAAACACGTCGGCAACATCGCGATCGTAGCGTTCCGCCCAAAGCTGGCTGTCTGTCCGCGCATCGACCAACTGAGCGTTGACGCGCACTCGACCGCCGTAACGCTGCACTGTGCCTTCTAAGACGTGCGCCACGCCCAAGTCAGTGGCGACCTCGCGCAAGTTGCGCCTCGGCCCGGCCTTGTACTGCATGACCGACGTGCGGCTAATCACCTTCAGGTCGGCGACTCTGGAAAGGCCAGTGAGAATTTCGTCCTGGACGCCATCAGCGAAGTAAGCATTCTCTTTCTCGTTGCTTAGATTCTCGAAGGGAAGAACAGCGATGCTCTTTTCGGGAATCGCAGCCAGCGCGCTAAGAGCTCCCTTCATCGTTTCTGGCGGCGCTCGACTCAAAAAGATCAGGGAGCTAATAACCAGGGTGACTACAGACACAGCAAGAGCAACTAAAACTACGACCTTGCGCCAACGGGGAGCAGTGACTGGGCGGACGCTAACAGCAGGCGCGTGTTTTCTTCTTCCCCGCCGGAGCTTCTCAGGGACCTGCGGATTGCCGAGACCACCCTTGAAGAGGTTAAACAAGTGCAGGTGCAGCCCGTACTTCACTTCGCATTCGCCCAGATCGTGGAGGTGCGGCTGCCAATGGCGATACTCGGCCAAGTCTTCGGCCACGTGTGCGGACAAAAGAATGTGTCCGGCGTCACCGCAGTCCAGCACTCGCTGCGCAACGTTGATTCCCGAACCGGCTATATTCGTCTTGTCGTTAACATCGATAACTCGGTTGACAGGACCGCTGTGAACTCCCAGTCGCAGTCGGATGTTCGGATGATCTTGCAACTCTTTGCTAATCTCGAGCGCACACCGGGCCGGTTCTTCCGGACTGCGGAAGAAAACCAGCGCCATCCCGTCGCCGGTTGGCACTCGGATGAGTTCACCTCTTGTTTCTGCAGCGCGAAAAGATTCCGTACCTCGCACGATTTCCTTCAACCGCTGAAGCAATTTGACCTGCTCGTTCACCAGCAGTTTTGAATAGCCGACCACGTCGATTAGTAAGATGTAAGCGATCTCGAGCTGGAGATCCGGCCTTGGTTCCGCGGGCGTGTCTTGCGGGCTCACCCTTTGCGAAAGCTAATGCTCCCGATAGCCATGGTCGAGAGCAAATACCCGTGCGGAAAACACGAAAGAATATTGGGCGCTTGAGGAGATCGCGTATTTTGTGCGATCCAATAATCTCGCCGGTGCTAAGGATGACGTGCCAGCGTAAGTCTCATTAAGTAATGGTGCCCACCTGGATCGACCGCCAGCGCTTGCTCAACAAATGCGCTTACTTCGGTGCAAGCGATGAGACAATCTTCTCAAAACGCGGGTCGCCGCGCAGCGGATCCCAGTAGGGATGCAGGCGTAAATGACCATAGCTCAAATGGCTCGGAATTCGTGCCGCAACGCTTAACTGTTCGAAGGCGAGATCCTTCTCGCCGGTCCACGCGTAAATAACGGCCAGGTATTGGATCAACAACGGGCCCCGTATAGCATCTTTGCTGACTGGCATCAGTTCAACCGCGCGGCGACCTTCTCGAATTGCTCCCTCCTTGTTATCCAAGGCAGCGTCAGCCATCCCAAGCACACAGAGCCCTTCCGCGTAATCAGGTTGCTCTGCGACCAATTTGGCCCCCTCGGCTCGCGCGTTACTAAATGCGGCGCTCGCTGCCGCTTTATCACCGCGCAACTGAGCCACCAAGCCTTCGCACCAGCTCCGCGGAAATGGAATATTGTCGTCGTAACACCCATCGATAGGCAGCGCATCCAGAGCGCGACGCGCGCCATCGTAATCGCGCTTGCACAGCGCTCCACGAATCCAAGCCCACGCCAGGTGTTTGGCTTCGCTGGAATCTTCGGCGACATGCGCCTCAATTGTCGAGATCAATGGAAGCGGATCGGCATGCCCGTCGAGTTCGATCTCTGCGCGTGAAGCTCGCAGCGCGCCATCTTTGGGAGTAATCGCGATTGCGCGGTTGTATACACGCTTTTCATCGGCGTAACGGCGCAAATACCGATAATTACCAGCCAGTTGGTCGAGGACTGCAGGGTTTTGCGGGTCGAGCTCGATAGCGCGCTCAAGATTTTTCGTCGATTCATCCCAGCGTCCTTGCCGTCGGTCAATATAGCCGGCAGGCACAAACGCCGACGGCTCGTTAGGTAGACTCTTCTGTGCCAGACTAAGTTCGTTCCGAGCGCGGTCGTAATCGAGATAACCCCAGTACAAATGCTTGGCGAGCGCGAGATGCGCTTCGCCGGAATTTGGAAGTAGATGGGTGAGCGATTGGATCGCCGCATCCGCCAGAGCCAACCGCGCAGGAGTGTGATCTGCACCAGTGAAGTAGAGCAGATCATGAGCGTGAGCCAGTTGAAAATAGGCAAGCGCAAAAGCTGGATCGCGCTCGATCGCTTTGTTCAGCAGGCGAACGGCCTCGGATAAGCTCTCCGCTTGAGGCGTGCTGAAAACAGCAGTCGTGATGAGCGTTTTGGCGCGGATGTACATATCGTGAGCTGTAAGATCAGCAGTTGGCTTTTGCTCGATTGCCGCCTTTTCGCTGGGAGAGATTTTGGCCTGAAGCTGCGCAACTATCTTCCCAGCCAGCTCGCTTTCGATTGCAAACACATCCTCGACATCGCGATCGTACCGTTCCGCCCAAAGCTGGCTGTCCGTGCGCGCATCGATCAACTGCGCATTCACGCGCACTCGACCACCGGCGCGCTGGACTGTGCCTTCTAACACGTGCGCGACGCCCAAGGCGGTGGCGACTTTGCGTAGATTAGGTCTCGGTCCGGCCTTGTACTGCATCACCGAGGTGCGGCTAATCACTTTCAGGTCGGTAACTCTGGAAAGGCCAGTGAGGATTTCATCTTGTACGCCATCAGCAAAGTAAGCGTTTTCTTTCTCGTTACTTAAATTCTCAAAGGGAAGAACGGCGATGCTTTTTTCGGGAATCGAACCCAGCGCGGTAAGAGCTCTCGCCATCGTTCTTGGTGACGCTCGATTGAAAAAGATCAACGAACCGATAACCAAGGCAATTGCGCATATGAAAAAAGCAATCGTAAGCGCAGCCTTAGGCCAACGGGCAGCAGTAATTGGACGGACGCTAACGGCAGACGCAGGTCTCCTTCTTCCTGGCCGGAGTTTCTCAGGGACTTGCGGATTGCCCAGACCATCCTTGTAGAGGTTAAACAGGTGCAAGCGCAGGCCGTATTTGACTTCGCATGCGCCGAGATCATGCAGGTAGGGTTGCCAATGGCGGTATTGGCACAGATCCTCCGCCACGTGCGCGGACAAAAGAATATGCTCGGCATCGCCGCAATCCAGCACTCGCTGCGCAATATTGATTCCCGAACCGGCGATGTTGGGTTTCTCATTAACATCGGTGACTCGGCTAATTGGACCGCTATGAACTCCCATCCGCACGCGGATGCTTGGATGATCCTGCAATGCTTTGCTAATCTCCAGCGCACACCGGACTGGTTCTTCCGGACTGCGGAAGAATACGAGCGCCATCCCATCGCCGGTCGGCACCCGGATGAGTTCGTCCCTTGCTTCTGCTGCGCGGAAACATTCGGTATTTCGCACAATTTGGTTCAGTTTCTGCAGCAACCTAATCTGCTCGTTCACGAGCAACTTTGAATAGCCGACCACGTCGATCAGGAAGATGTAAGCGATCTCAAGCTGGAGATCGGGCGTCGGTTCTGCGGGCGAGTCTTGCGCTTTCACCCCTTTTGCCCCGCCTCCTTCTTTGGAAGAGGCAGAGCGAAGTTCTTGAAAAAGTTAAGACAATTCCAGAGCATAGCAACCCAACGTTAAAAACGCTGGGCCATTGCCGAGCTGATGTCCAGCCCTCTGATTTATAAGATAACTTCTTGGGGCCGGAGGCTGATTTGCGCATGTTCTGTGCGGATAAGTCCAGGTCCGAAGGCTGCTACGTTGAGGACGATCATGATGAGAGCAAAGAGATACATTCCCATCGTGAGCCCAATCCCGAGGTGCATCCCGCAAATGAAGATCAGCCAAATCCTCCGTGTCTTGCTGCCCCAGATAAAAACTGGATATCCGATTTCCAACAAACAAATTAAGATTCCCGCGACAGGAAAGAAATACTTCCATCCTACGAGTATCTCGGGATCAATGATGTTGAAAGGCGGGCGGATCAGAGCGCGCCATATATTCGAACCATCCCACCAGCCGCTGCCGAGGCATTTCGTTAGGCCGCTGAAGAAATAGATGACGCACAAGTGAAGCTGAAGGACCCGCCGCCAGAACCCGAGAAGCTGCGGATCCTTCGGTCGCGATTTTCGTAGTCGCCAGTCGAGAGAATATCGATCCGGCAACGGAGATAACATCAAGTAGAAGAGTCCGATGGTCATGAAATTATCTACGCCGTAGGAGATAAATCCTCCGCTCTTAGCCGCGCAGAGGTGAAGAAACCAAGCCAGAATCGCACAAAACCGACAAGCAAGTCCGATAAGAAGCCCGCAGCCGGCAGCAAGCAAACAAATCCACGTAACTGAGAGCACGATCTTTTCACGCAAGCCCACGTGCGTGGCGATAGCAACGAGCCATCCCAGCCTTGGAACGATATAGCTTTCCAGAGAAAGCAGTGCTTCTGCCAGGTTGCGAGTGACCAAACCACTCGCGGTTCCCGAGAGCAGATAATTCCAATCGTTTCGCAATGACAAGGTATAAAACGTTACCTGAAAACCAAGACCGACCCGCAAGACTGCCAGCCAATTGTCTGTCCCAACTGGAAACAGAAATTCGAGGAGCCGTTCTCGTAGCGCTGGCATGTCACTTACGGATCTTTCGGGTTGTCAGGTTGGTTCTGAAGACTGAAATCGTAACCGTACAAGAACTCATATGATTCCCTTTTTCCGTGTTCGAACTCACTTACAGTGGGTAACTTGATCGATCCAAACATTGCGTGAATCGTCTTCACCTTGGGATGGTCGTGCCAGATTGATTGGGCCACCATTTTTACCAAGTGCTCCCGCAGAGCGTCGTAAGGCGTCCGCCCGATGCTGTCTAGCAAACCAGCTACACGCAACCCTGCCGCGTCGCTGCGCGCTGCCGGCAACTCGTACTCCACTCGTCCGTCAGGATAATGTAACTCGAAAACAAGCGTATAGGCGCCTGGCACATTTGGCGCAAAGTAGCCGTACCCCGACTCGATTCCTGCGACGTGCAGATAAGTTGCGAGCACTTGCCGGATCGGGTTTGATCTGGTCAGGTGCTGACCTAAGGCCGCGTTCGCGACATTCTCAGCTCTCCGTGAAAAAGTCCTAAACGAAGAAGGAAGAATCGTTGGTCCCTGTGCCACCAACCGCAGCGTTTCCCGACACGAAAATGAAATGATCAGCAGAAAATGCAGGGCGAACCAC
>JBKPOB010000085.1:0-13005 GCA_046732875.1 Verrucomicrobiota bacterium
GTTGCACCGACACAGGCGTTTGTTCCGTTACTTCACCAAAGGCAGAAAGATCACGGGTCGCCTCCTTTTCGAAGGTTAGACTCAAAATCTTGTAACCCGAAAAGCGATCGACGATTTCGTCCAGTGGCCCGTCGAAAAATATTTTGCCGTGATCAATCACGAGAACCCGATGACACAACTCCTCGATATCCTGCATGTAATGGCTGGTCAGCAACGTGACGATGTGGTGTTCCCCATTGTAGATGCGCAGAAATTCCCGGACCCGCTTTTGACTGACCACATCCAGCCCAATGGTTGGTTCGTCGAGAAACAGCACCCGCGGCTCGTGAATGAGCGCAGAAATCAGCTCCATCTTCATCCGCTCGCCTAACGAGAGTTCACGGACCATCACGTTCATTTTATCCTGCACTTCCAAGAGCTCCGATAATCCGTCCACGACTTTTTTAAATCGCGCGCGGTCGATCCCATAAATGGCGCGGTTGAGTTCGAGCGATTCTTGCGCGGGCAGATCCCACCAAAGCGCATTCTTTTGTCCCATGAGCAGGCTGAATTGCCTTTTCATCTCATTGCGTCGTTCCCACGGAACGAAGCCGAGAACGCGCGCATCGCCAGATGTTGGATTCAAGAGGCCCGAAAGCATCTTGAGTACTGTGGTCTTGCCTGCGCCGTTCGGACCGAGAAAACCAACAAACTCACCTTCTTCAATGTTAAACGAAACGTGATCAGCCGCGCGCGTTTCATCGTAACGGCGTTTGACCAGGCCTTTGATTGATCCCCAAAGTCCGCGGTCCTTCCGGTAGGTGCGATAAACCTTGGTCAGATCTGAAGTTTCAATCACTGGCATGAGCGACGGGAATAAATGATTTCCAAATAGAAGCTACGTGCGATTCGTCTGAAGAAAATGGCACGCAGCGCGGAAGCTTTTCTGTATTAACCTCGAACTTAATTCACTCTACGCCAGACGACATCTTCATTGTTTCGCCGATCGATGAGCGCGTCCACTTTTCCATTATCCGCGTAACGAAACAGGATGCGGCCTTCGATGCCCTTGCGGAAAAAGATTTCTGATCCTTCAGGCAGAAGTTGTTCGCGTTTCCCATTACGTTCGACGTATAGACTTTGCCCTTCAGAAAAAACCCGTCTCGTCTGGTCAGGCGCCAGCTCATAAGTGCCGCTGAAATCAGCGAACTTTTTCGGGTCGATCCTGGCGACGGCGGGATCTTCATAGTAGCGCTTGGCCTGGCTGGCGGCGATTTGCCAGACGCCGTTCCGCCGTAGCCACGTGTCAGTTACGTGATAACGAGCGGTAAGCTTCTGGCCAAAGATTGTCTCGATTTCGTCGAGATCGTAACTCAAAATGGCTGTGTCACCGTGAATGATGCTTTGGGGCTTCGCGATCTTGATTGTGCCCGAATAACCTTTCGGCAGGGGCTTAATATCGGCAACCAGTTGCGTCTTGTTTAGGTTGCGGCCTTTTTCGTCGGCAAAGATGCAATCCTCGGCAAAATACTTTTGCCACGGCTCCTTATTGCCCGGTACTACCGCGTCGAAAAGTTCCTGGGCGCGCCGAACGAGTTCCTCCTGCGTTATCGCCAGAGGGTCGCCGCAATTTGCACGCAGCGGGATAAAGGAAAAGAGGATCGAAGGAAAAACCAGAGTCAGTGGTCGAATCTTCATGCTACGTAACTTGTCCACTTGCTCAGCGACAACCAACGGAAATGTCCGTGAAAGAGGTGTCTAGTTTTCTGAGCGATGCGTTGATCAAAAGCCTCGCGACTACAGGACATCATCCAGACAGCTGAGCAGATGCGCCACAGTTTCTTCGGTTTCGTCGCCCATATTAGAAAGGCGAAAGGTTTTGCCTCGAATCTTGCCGTAGCCGGGATCGATCACCAGATGATGTTTTTCACGAAGCTTTCTCGCCAGCTCCGGAACGTCTAGCCCCTTGTTGTTTCTAACGCACGTAAGCGTTTTTGAGCGAAATCCGTCCTCGGCGAAAAACTCGAAGCCAGCGCGCCGGACCCAATCATGCACGAGAGCATTGGTACGCGCATGCCGAGCGAAGCGCGCGTCGAGGCCTTCGCCGAAAATTTCCTCCAGCTTCGATTCCAGCGCGTGCATGTGCCCAATGCTTGGCGTGCTTGGCGTCATCCATTCTGCTTGCTGCTTCCTGAACTCGAGAAAATCAAAGTAAAAACCGCGGTTCGGGATTCTTGTGGCGTGCGAGAATGCTTTCTCCGAAACCGAGAACAGTGAAAAACCTGGCGGCAAGGCCAGCGCTTTTTGCGCACCTGTCAGCATCACATCGATGCCAAGTGCGTCCATGTCGATCTTGACTCCCGAGAATGAGGAAACGGTATCGAGGACGAGCGCTACATCGGGATATTTGGCGAGAGTACAGCAGATCTCCGGGAGCGGATTCATCACCCCTGTCGAAGTCTCATTGTGGATGAGAGTGACAGTATCGAATTTTCCCGTGGCCAGTTGCCTATCGATGGCCTTCTGATCAATATGTTTTCCCCAATCGACCTGGAGCGGAGCGGCGTTTTTTCCGCAACGTTTTGCAACATCGAACCATTTGTCCGAGAACGCGCCGCACATGCAGCAAAGCACGCCGCGATCGACCAGGTTCCGGACGGAGGCTTCCATTACGCCCCATGCCGAAGAGGTGGAAAGAAACACGGGTTGCTTTGTTCCGAAGAGCGTTTGAAGGCCCGAATGAATCGCGCGATAAAGATTCTTAAAATCCTCGCCGCGATGTCCGATCATCGGACGTGAAAATGCGGCCCAGGTTTTCTCCGATACTTCAACGGGACCTGGAATGAAAAGCTTGTCGTGTGGTGTCACAGAAACAAACGTTCAACGCGGGAGCCCAACATTCAATGCTCAAAAGATTGAAGGCGACTTGATCCGGGCAGCATTGAGATGTACGCGTCACGCGTGAATGCCCAATCTATTCTTTGCCTCTTTCTCGCAGGGGCGATCGTAGCGCGAGCTGAATCGCCGGATTACTTTGTTTATGTCAGCAACGAACGCTCTGGTGATATTAGCGTGATTGATGGCGCGATGGACACGGTCGTCTCGACGTTTAAGGCAGGCAAAAGGCCCCGTGGGATTCACGCAGCGCCAGGTGGCAAGCGGCTCTTTGTGGCGTTGAGCGGTTCGCCGCGAATGGCGCCCGGTCTGGATGCAGATCGCGCACCTGCGGACAAAACCGCCGACGGGCTTGGTGTAATCGATCCAGTGGAGCGCAGGTTAATTGATCGTTGGCATGTCGGATCAGACCCCGAGCAATTCGCGATAAGCAAGGATGGAAGATTCGCCTTTATCGCGAATGAAGACGATGCGAGCGCTCTGATTGTCGATCTCGGTTCCGGGCAGTCTCGTGGAAAAGTGAAGGTTTCGGAGGAACCGGAAGGCGTTGCTGTCAATCCGCAGAACGGAGAAGTCTATGTCACGTGCGAAGAGAAAGGCGAAGTGTTCGCGATTGATCCCGATCAACAGCGCGTAATCACAACAATCGAGACAGGAGGACGGCCGAGGTCGATTGCATTTCTTCCGGATGGTTCGCGCGCGTACGTAGCTTGCGAAAATGGCGGCTACATCGCGGTTCTTGACGCGGTTTCGCACAAAATGTTGTCAAAAATTCAATTGCCAACAGGCTCGCTGCCAATGGGCACTGCAATGGCGAAGGATGGAAAAGAGCTTTATGTGTCAACAGGCCGTGGAAACTCTGTTGTCGTTATCGATACTGGGAAAAACGCATTAATAACGACAATTGCTGTGGGAAATCGCCCCTGGGGAATCGTGCTCGACCCCAGTGGATCGAAACTCTATACCGCGAACGGTGCATCGAACGATGTTTCGGTTGTTGATGTAAAAGCGCGCAAAGAACTCCGTCGCATCAATGCCGGCGACGGTCCTTGGGGCGTTGCGACTATCCCCAAGGAATGACGGCTTCCAAAGCCGTCATTCTTTGCTCTACCCGCCGGCGTAATTCGGATATCGTTCGTGTAGCTCGCGCGACAGGCGATCTGCTTCCTCGGTTTTGCCAGCTTGCCGATACGCCAGCGCCGCCTTGTTCAGAGCGCGCGGAGTAATGGCCGGATCGTCGTAAAGCAAAGCAACTCCTTTAAAGGCTTTGCCCGCATCATCAAAATTCCCGCGCTCCAACTGGACTTCGCCTGCGAGCAAACGCGCTTCTGCGTTCACACGTCCCTCCGGCTGCAGCGCCATGATCTCTTCAGCAATCTTCTGAGCCTCGTCCGGTTTATGGGCGCTGATTTTCACCGCGCCTAGCGCAAGCAGCACTTTCGCCTTTCCTGCCGGGTCGTTCGCTGTTTGTAAATACTTGCCAAACGCGTCCTCCGCTTCGGGCAGATTCTTCAGCTTGGTGGCGGTGTCTCCGAGATAAAACAGGAAATTCGGTTTAACGCCGCTCGGATTATCGATTTTGCGAAGCGCGCTCAGATATTTTTCCGCGGCTTGGAAATTCTTCTCGTTATAATATCCAATTCCGAGCCACTCCAGAACTTCCGGTGGCACATTTGTATTCGGGCTGTTGGCCATGAAACTGTTCACCTCTTTGGTGAGCGCAGCCCGATCTTTCAAATAAAACTGACATAGCATGATCCGGAGCGACGCGAGGTTGTAATATTGGTCCTTGTTGAGTTGGCGGGCCGCGTTAAGCGCCGTCAGCGCCGTCTTGTAATCCTTGGATTCAAACGCAGCCTTGCCGATGTAGTATTGTGCCTGTGCTGCAACGGAACTCTTGGGGAACTCTTTCAGAAGTTGGCGAAAAGTTTCCATCATGCCCTTTGTGTTTTCCTGCTGTCCGAGGATCAAGGCCTTTAACTGCAAAGCTGCTTCCCGCTCATGCGCCTTCGGATACTTGGTTAGGATCGTGTTTAGGTCCGCAACCGCGGCTGCGTAGTTCTTGTCCTGTTGGTAAGCCAAAGCGCGTTGAGCCAGGGCGGCGGGCGCTTGCGGATCATCCGGAAACGCCTGCACGTAGTACGTGAAAGCTTCGATCACGCCGGAGATATTTTTCATCTGCGCGTGACACAAGCCCAGTTTGTACGCAGCATCGGCGCGCAATTTGGCAGAAAGTTGAGAAGCACGCAGTTCGTCGAAAATCGGAACTGCCTCTGCGCAATTCTGCTGTTTATAGAACGCTTCCGCCTTTAACAGCTTCGCTTGGTCAGCGCGCTCACCCGTCGGATTCGTTGCGAGAAATTCGTCCACTGCGGAAATCAGCGCAGACGGATCGGAGTTGTACACGTTGATCAGCCTTTGATAAGCGGCGTCCTTTGCTTCCTCTCGATCTGGGTACTTCGTGATAATCTGGCCATATAAGGCTTCAGCCTCCTTGGAGTTACCGAGTTGCCGCTGGCTGTTTGCCGCGAGTAGCAACACTTCGACCTGGGCTGCCTCCGGAAGGTTCGCCTGCTCTTTTTTGTACTCGGCGAGCAACTGCGCGTATTGACCGGTCTGATACTGCAATTTTCGCAGACCAACCTGCGCGATCGCACGGAATTTGCCGGCTTCGGGAAGAGCCCGACCCTTCCTCAACAAAGCTTCCGCTCTATCCGCGATGGCTTTGTCGACTTTGCCCTTGTCGGCCTGCACGAGATCGAGCGCGATCATGCCTCCGCGCACAGCCGACTCCGCTTTTAGTGCCGGTTTCTGGGCTTCGTTGGCAAGCGCTTCGTATTGCTTCAGCGCGTCGATCTTTCTTCCTCGCCCGGAAAAAATGAATGCTGCAGTGATTCGCGCGTCCTCTCGGAAGGGATTCGGATTTCCAGCCTCAGCAACCTCCGCGTAAATATCCGCCCCCTCCTCCTTCCGACCGAGAGCTTCAAGGCAGCGAGCTTCGAAATAGCGCGCAGAAAGTGCTACTGCGGGTTCTTTTGATTTCCCGGCCGAACGATGAAAGAGCGGAAGCGCAGCGGCGTAATCTTTGTTCGCGAATGCCATCTCGGCGAGCGCATATGCCGCGGGGCCAGCGAATTCGCTGTCCGGGTAGTCGTTGAGCACTTTCTGGAGATTTGTGCGAGCGCTCGAAGCCCGACCGAGGTTTCGATAGCATTCGCCCAGCGAGAAGTAAGCGTTCGCCCGACCCGCGCGCCCGGGATAATCATCGAGATATTTTTGATATTCGGGAGCCGCCAGATCGTAAAGCTTGCGAGTGAAAAGGCCATTCGCGTAATCGAGCTGACGCTGAGCTGCCGCCTCGCCTTCATGTTGCGATGGCTCCGGCGCGTTCTCCTTTAGAGAGCGGAGAATTCTGTCGACTGATTCATCCGTTGGAGGGCGAGGTGGTCCACTGGAAGGTTCCACGGGAACAGCGCGTGGGATCGGCGGCTCATCTACCGGCCGGGCCCGGCGAACTTCCGGCTCTGTTTGAGCAATGGCGATGCTCGCCGTGCAAAGCAGCATCGCCAGTCCCAGAAGACTGGCTGCGCTGCGCCTCGTTTTCATTTTGCGGTCGCGAAAGCTACGTTGGTTACCCCTGCTTCGGTGCAAATGTTCAACACGCCGATGATGTTTTTGTAGGCACCGGTTTCATCGCCGCGAATCACTACAGCTTGCTCGGAGTTTAATTGGACCAGGCTTTTCAACAATTCGCTCAGTTCAGCGCCACTCAAGGTGCGCCGGTTGACCACTACATTGCCGTCTGCCTTAACATTAACAATCACATCGCCAATTGGCGCAGTTTTTTCCTTGGCAGCAGATGCTTTTGGCACTTTAACGTCGAGCTCGTTCTCGGTCCGGGCGGCGTTCCATGTCAGCAGAAAGAAAATCAGCAAGAGCAATAGCACATCCACGAGCGGTGCCAGTTGAATGCCTGGATGATGCAGAGGCGCGTGACCACGCAGATTCATTGGAGTGAGGCAGCTTTTACAGTTCTTCCTCGATCAGCACAGGAGTTCGCTGAGGCCGGCCGTACTGCAGTGAGAGCAAAGCCAGAACGTGCGTCGAAGCAGCTTCCAATTCCGAGATCAACTTTTGTGCTCGGCCGCGAAAGAACGCGTAGAAAATCATCGCAGGAATGCCGATGGCCAGCCCGGCAGCCGTATTCACCAGTGCCTCGCTGATCCCGCGCGACAGGGCCACGTAACGCGCCGAGCCGATGTCGGCTCCCAGCGCGCCAAAGGAATGGATAATTCCAAAGACGGTGCCAAGAAGCCCCAGCAGCGGCGCAATCATTCCAATATCCGCGAGGTAAATCACTCGATTATTCAGACTCGCTGCGACTCGTGTTCCCTCTGTCTCGGCGATTTCGCGGACCTGCTGAAGATCTGCTTGCGGATTCTTGGTAGTGAAATCGAGCATTTTTTGCACGACGCGCGCAATCGCTTCGCCATGCCGATTGGAAACGGCAAGCAGACCCAAATAATCGCGTTTGCGCAAAAGAGCGTCCGCGGTTGCCATGTAGCCGCTCGAAACCACGGCGCCGCGGCGGATTGTCATCAGGTAGACCACGACCAACATGACAAAGAAAATCGACAGCAAGAGCAGCGGAATCATGATGGGGCCGGCCTTGACGAGAGTCTCCAGAATGGTCTGCGAGCGCTCAGGTACCAGAGGCGGTGTGGCTGTGACTTCCTGTGCTAAAACAGGAGACGCGCTCGCCAGCGCGGCAAAGAGCAGGGCCCAAATCTTCATGCAAGAAATTTCGTAATGATATGCAGGGCGATTACCGGATGCAAATGCCCACAAAGCGATCAAACACACGCCGGCTCTCCAAGTTGCAAGACACAGCAAACCAAAGCCTAACGGCGCACCACAAAAATATGCGCCGGTTGAATCTCCGGATCGAGCTCCACGTAATTGCGGCGGCCGCGCCAGGTGTAAGTCGCACCACTCAGCAAATCCTGCACCTGATAAACGTCGCTTTCCATCTGCCCGAAACTCTCAATTGGAACATAGACAAACGAATTTTGTTTGCGGTGCGGATCAAGATTCACTACGACGAGAATGATGTTATCACGCGCGGCTGTCATCTTGCTGTAAAACAAAATGGCGTCGTTGTCTGCGTCGTGGAACCGCAGGTTGGTGTAAAGCTGAAGCGCGCGGTTTTCTTTTCGGATTTTGTTTAGTCGCGAGATCCAGTCCTTGATATTTCCCGGCGCATTCCAATCGCGCTGCTTGTACTGGTATTTCTCGGAATCGAGATATTCCTCGCGCCCTGGCAATGCTTCATTCTCGCATAGCTCGTATCCGCTGTAGATGCCGTAAAGAGTGGAAAGTGTCGCCGCCAGCGCTACACGTATCATAAACGCCGGCCGCCCGCCCGCCTGAAGCTCGAACGGAAGGATGTCTGGCGTGTTCGGCCAAAAGTTTGGGCGAAAATATTCGCTCATTTCTGTCTGGGTCAGCTCGGTAAGATATTCGATGAGCTCATGCTTCGAGCTTCGCCAAGTGAAATAGGTATAACTCTGGTTAAAGCCGGCCTTGGCCAGCGCCTTCATCATTTTCGGTCTGGTGAACGCTTCGGCGAGAAAAATCGCGTCGGGATATTTTTCGCGGACACCGCCTATCAGATATTCCCAGAAAGCAACTGGCTTGGTGTGCGGATTGTCCACTCGAAAGATGCGCACACCGCGCTCGGCCCAAAACAACACGACGCTCTTAAGCTCCGCCCAGAGGTCGCGCCAGTTTTCGCAGTGAAAGTTTAACGGATAAATGTCTTCGTATTTCTTTGGCGGATTCTCCGCGTACTTCATCGTGCCGTCGGGCCGTTTGTAGAACCAATCGGGGTGCTCTTTGACGTAAGGATGATCGGGCGAGCAATTGATTGCGAAATCAAGGGCAATCTCCATTCCGCGTTTGCGCGCCTCTTTTTCAAGCCATTCGAAATCTTCCAATGTGCCGAGTGAAGGTTCGACCGCTTTGTGTCCGCCAGCTTCGCTACCGATCGCCCATGGCACGCCCGGATCGCCGGGCTCACATGTGGTTGAATTGTTCCGTCCCTTGCGGTTTGTGTGACCGATGGGGTGGATTGGCGGAAAGTAAATGACATCGAAACCCATTGCTTTTGCATCCTCCACCCGTGGTAAACAATCCCGGAATGTCGATCCGCGATCGCCCCAGCCTTTCGCCGAGCGCGGAAAAAATTCATACCACGCCCCGATGAGCGCCGCGGCCCGATCCACAACAACGGGAGGAACAGGAGCATACTGCGTTGCAGCTGCGCGATCGGGATATGTAGCCATCAGCACCTCCAACTCGCCTGATTGTGCGATGGCGTGAATTTCTGAATTAGCACCGGTCGAAATTTGCTGGGAAAACTCCGACAGTCGCTTGCGGTCCGCTCGATCGCGGGCGCGCCTGGCGGCGGCTTCTACCAAAGCCGCGCCTTCGAGCGCTTCGCTCCGAAGATCGGAAATGCCGGCTTCAAACTTCTTTGCGAACTCGGCTCGCCAACTGCGAAAAGTGTCAGTCCATGCTTCAACCGTGTATTCGTGAATGTCCTCATCATACAAAGTGCAGATGCCGCGCCAGCGATCGTTATCAACGAAATTCATCGGGGTTTCCCGCCATGCGCGCTTCCCCAGAACACGCCACTTCAGAACCGCCGCTACGACGTCGTGCCCATCTTTGAAAATGTCCGCTTCTACAACCAGGTCTTCGCCAACGATGCGCTTTATCGGATAGCGGCCGCCGTCGATCAGGGGCTGCAAATTCTCGATGACAACAGAAGGAAAAGCCCGAGCCATGGGCCATCAATCAACCAAGATTCGCCCGGAGCGAAAGAACAAATCAAATGGAAGGAAAATCGCGCTGAGATGTGTCCCGAAAGCTTTCGGGACCGCGGCCGATGTCCTACATCTTTCCTATGCCCCAAAATGAAATGCGCACTCGTACAGACCCGAGTTGCGTATCATTTGCCGACGTACTTTCGTGCGCAGCACGGCTTCGAACATGTCCTGTTCGAGGCGGTCTACAATGGGATAACGATCCAGGAGATTTAGAATAGGCGAATGGCACTCGAGAATCCTCGGTCCGCCATCCTGATGATTATTAACGAACTGGGACATGTAACCTTCTCCATCGCGCACGTTGGCCAGCCATTTGGCACGTTCGGCGACTGTGTCTCCCTTGACTCTCGACTTGAGTGCAGCTGTTTTCTTTTCAAAAATATTATAGAGAAGTTTCTCCGGAGCGTTCGGTCCGTAGATTTCCTGCGCCGCTTTCAGCAGGTCGAGAGTAAGCTGATGGCTGTCAGCCTGAAAAAGGTCATGGCTGCGCCGTGTCAGCCGGTACACCATCTCCGGGCGACCCATCTTTTGCGGGCGACGCCAGGTATCCAGGTAACCGTCCCGTTGAAGGGTGAGACAATGCTGTTTGATGCCCATGTAGCTCATCTTCATCTTTTCTACGAGCTCGTTAACGGACATCCCCTTGGTGCGCTTGAGCGAATTAATAATTTCAAGCCGCTGAGTACGGCCAATTTCCGAAATTAAGCGTTGGTTCATAAAAATGAGAAAAGTGACAATTGAGTAACGAAGGCTAAAGTGCGGGACTTTATACGGCGCGATATTTAATACGCAAGCTTAAAGTTTACGCAACGAGCCAAACGAAAAGAGATTACAAGTCCTAAGACGCCGGAGACCAAGCGGCTATTTCGCGATAATAACATCGCCACTTTGGATTGGCCGCGGCAAGTCGGCCCACTGAACCGTGATGTTGCCGAAGTTCACCGGAATGCCCGAGCACATCAGCGGGTCGGGCTTATCGCAGACATGGAAGTGCAGATGCGGCTCGGTCGAATTTCCGGATGAACCGAGTTTGCCAATCACATCACCGACTTTCACCTGGTTGCCGGCATGAACGCGCACACTGCCCGGCTGCAAATGGGCGTACAGCGAATACTCATTCTTTCCATGATCAATCATCACGTAGTTGCCCGTGATCGCCGTTACGCCGTTGGCAAGCCGCTCGCCTTGTTCTTTCTGTAGCCGCGCGAAATATGCTTCCTGAGTCTCGTTAGGATACTGCATTGCGGAAGGATCTTCTTGCTGATCGTTTGTAGCGCTGGTCACACGGCCGTCAGCCGCGGCAAGCACATCCGCGTCGTAAGCATAATAATCATCGAAGCGTGTTCCGTCGCCTTTGTGGCTGAGTCCACTCTCACCGATCTTTGCAATGTCCAGCGCGAACTCTTCCGGAACGCCCCAGCGATGGCCCGTGTGAAATGAGGCCCCCCAACCGGCGTACCAAACACCTCTTAGCGGAAAAATGTATTTGTTTTGTGCAAATTCAGATTTGATCGGAATTGAACCTGTGAATTCCGTTGCATGGCCGTCGACGTTGCCGCGGACGCGAACTCGGAGCGTATCGCGCGCGCCACGGAATGCGAAGACCTGCTCAACTATGAGCAGCGCTTGGTCTCGAGTTAGGGTGGCACCGGCCAATGTAATCGAAGGCCCAATTAAATCTGTGCCACAGAACTGAAACCCCAGCTGTTGGATCACGCCTGCCGCCTGCAATTTCGCGCCACGATCAGCAATGCGCTGCACTTGCCCGGTCCAGCTTGCGTGATTCCACGATGCGGTTCGCTTGCAGTAACTCAATATCGATGTTGTCAATCTTGAACGGCGCTTCACCGTGATTGATCACGGCGACATTCTGCAATAAGAGACTTTGAAGATCGCGTCGACCTTCCAACGGATAGGTTCGAACTGCCGATGCTGGACAAAAACGAATCTCAACAGACTTCGGTGTTTCCGCAGCAGCGCTCAATAGCGATAATATCGAAAATACGGCGATAAAATATTTCATAACTCAGTTTTCTTTTCTCCGGGCTACGTTGAGATACAGCAACAAGCTGCTTTGGATTCACCAGACTAGCTCGATCCGCATTATCCGGTCGTCGACACTTAAGCACTAATCGCTTCTGCTATTTGTCATGCCGACCGAAGTGGAGGCATCTCTGGATTTAATGAAGCCCGAACAACCAGAGATTTGATTTGCTCACTTCCGTTCGCTCAGCCTTCGGCCTTCTCGCCTATGTCGCGGCCTCCCCAGCCCCTCCATTCTCGACTACGCGGAGTTTACCCTGAGCGAGCGGAGCGAGTCGAATGGGCTCCACTCGGAATGACAAGGAGCGTTACGAATACAGATATTCGTCGTGATATTCGCGCTGAGGAGCGAACTGGACCTGCTCGTTTCCAGTTTCGGGATACTCGAAGATTTTGCCTTCGTAATTCCTGATCACGATTTTCTCGTTGTCGTGATAAAGAACGTAACCGGGATTGATAGGCACTTTGCCGCCGCCGCCGGGCGCGTCGATCACGAATTGCGGCACGGCGTAACCCGTGGTGTGACCGCGCAGGCCTTCTATGATCTCAATGCCTTTCGCAACCGAAGTGCGCAGATGCGATGAACCATTGATCAGGTCGCACTGATAAATGTAGTACGGACGCACGCGGCACATGAGCAGTTTGTGCACGAGCGTCTTCATCGTTTCCAGATCGTCGTTCACGCCCGCTAGCAAAACGCTTTGGTTCCCGAGTGGAATGCCCGCGTTGGCAAGCCGCTCCAGGGCTTGCTTTACTTCAACCGTTAACTCACGCGGATGGTTAACATGCACACTCATCCAGAGAGGATGATGCTTCGCCAGCATCGCGCACAATTCGGGTGTGATACGCTGAGGCAGGAATATCGGGACCCGCGTTCCGATTCGAAGGAACTCAATGTGCGGAATCGACCGCAATCGCGAAAGCAACTTGTCGAGCTTATCATCACTGAAAATAAGGGCGTCACCTCCGCTCAAGAGGACGTCGCGCACTTCGGTGTGCGACTCGAGGTAACGAAACGCTTCCTCGAAATTTGTGTGCAATTCCTGTTCGCCCACACCGCTAACCACACGGCTACGCGTGCAATAGCGGCAGTAACTGGCGCAACGATCCGTTACTAAAAAAAGGACGCGATCTGGATAACGATGAACCAATCCCGGCACAGGCATGTGCGAATCCTCCCCGCACGGATCGGCCATAT
>JBKPOB010000086.1:0-21777 GCA_046732875.1 Verrucomicrobiota bacterium
AAATACGCTCACGGCTCCCTCACTAAAACCGCTTTCCGGAGGTCGAATCGCAGACAAGCAATTTTTTATCGCCGCCATTTTGGGGGCGCCTTCGCTTTGGGTAGAACCCCGCGAATCTATACGGGAAGGGGATATAGCTGATGCTATCGAAAAGGGGCGTGTGGCCTTTCAAAAGATGTTTGAAAGGAAGGTCCAGTATCTCATCTCAGGGGAAATAAAAGGAGAAGCTGAAGCCGTAGCCCTAATCTGCCCCCTCGTATCGGAAGAAATGTCTGATTCGGAGCAAGCGCTTGAAGTCGCTGTTATTGACGTCGAAAACGCTGTCGAAGTGATCGGCCTTGTTACTGCAGCCGCGCTTGGCAAATGGCGCCACGACAGAAACATACTCCTTACCAAAACAAAGCGAGTAGGGGTGCAATCAAGCAAGGATATCCCTGCAATTCTCGATGGAGAAAGAGTCAATCTAGGTAGGCGTGCCGAGATCGATTTTATCTCGAAAGCAGTCAATGTTCTCGTGCCTGCCAAGTAGGGGCGCTGATTCAATCCCCTACTTACGTCCCTGCGTCATTTTTCCAAAACCGTGTGGTGCGCTGCGAGCGAATTTCTAATCGAGGATCTCTCGTTGTGGAAGAGCAACGCAACTCGAAAACGCCAAAATCATTTTTCGGAAATGTTTTCAGCTTACTAAGGCAAACATTTCAGGAATGGTTACAGGATAAGGCGCCGCAGTTAGGTGCCGCGCTCGCCTATTATACAGTTTTCTCGCTAGCACCCCTAATCCTCGTCCTTCTCGCAATCGTCGGCGTTGTTTTCCGCGATGACCCGGCAGGCGCTTGGAACAAGCTCACACAACAGATGAGCTATTTCCTCGATCAAAGCGCTGTGCAGGTCGTGCAAAATATTGCTCAAAAGGCGTCCCAACCGGCCAAAAGCGCAATGGCCACAATCATCGGAATAGCTCTCGCGCTCTTTGGGGCAAGTGGTGTCTTTGGCCAACTCCAGGATGCGTTGAATACGATTTGGGGAGTAAAAGCAAAGCCGGGTGCCGGGATTTGGGGGTTTCTGCGCAGTCGCTTTCTCTCGTTCGCGATGGTAGCCGGTATTTGTTTTCTGCTGCTGGTCTCGCTTGGGATCGAAAGTGCGCTCAAAGCTTTCAGTCACTACGTGCAATCTGCTTTGCCGGGTGGAATAGCCGTCGCGATGACTGTTTATCTCATTTTCGACTTTGGGGTCGTCGTTCTACTCTTCGCGATGATCTTTAAGTTTCTGCCGGACGTCGACCTTGAATGGCGAGATGTTTGGATCGGCGCTGTGATGACCGCGATTCTTTTTGGCCTCGGGAAATGGCTGCTCGGCTTCTATCTGGGCAGTGGCGCGGCGGGGTCGGCTTATGGAGCGGCCAGCTCCCTCATTACGCTGTTGCTATGGGTCTATTATTCGTCGCAGATTCTCCTTTTCGGTGCTGAATTCACCCAGGTATATGCCGTGCGAGCTGGTCGCGCACTCAAACCCAGCGAATACGCAGTCCGTGTCGAGACAAAAGAAGCCGAAAAAGCTTAGCAGCGGCAACAACGATCGCCGCGCTCACGATATGGTGTCAGCTTTGCTCTTCTTTAAGCTGGCGGCCACTTGCCCGTCGCTGACTGCGTCCGATCCTTTTCCTTAATTTCCGTCTCGGCAAACGGCATCCGCTGCCCAATTTTGCCACCAATCGCCGCTGCCAACGCACCAAGGATTAGGCCGATCGCGGCGGCGCCGGTTCCAGCGGCACCGCCTTTAGCGGCACGCTGTCCTAACTCCCTCGCCTGTGCCTCTCGCTGTTCAGGGCTGGTTGCTTGCGCCTGCGCTGCGGCTTGATCGACGTTCTGCTTTGCTTGCTCGGTTAATTGATCCACCTGTTGCTGAACTGTCGGAGGCAGTTGCGTCCGCGACATCTTATCGCTGTTACTGACAGCAAAGGCACCGAGGCCTGACGCGGCACCGACAAGTCCGCCAGCGGCTGTTGCCAGCAGCACAAGAGTGAATGTTGTCACTGTAGCCCAAGTGGTTAACCCGTGCAGCCACCCGTTAAATGTGCCGCCGAGTCTTCCGGCGACATATCCGGCGATGAACAGTGAGATCAAACTGCTGATCACGAGCCAGATCGCGGCGCCCATACCAAGAGTTGTCCCACTAGGGGACTGACCCGTGGCTGGGTTCAATGTCGCGAGGCCAATGGCTCCGCCGATAAGCGTTAACACGAGTTGAACTGCAAGCGCAACTACTGTTCCCGCGAAGATCGCGCCCCAGGAAATCCGTGCGAACGGCCGGCCGAAACCATGGTAGATTTCGCGGCTGGTAGCACTCCAGTTAATATCGCGGTCTTCTCTTGCGTGATTTGTTCTTACCATGATGTTATCTCTCTCTTCCTAACAATTGTTCCTCTGAGTTACTACGCGCGCGCTCCGTTGGTCGGACGCGCTTAACTAGGCTGCGCAACAAATAAATTTTCGGGTTCTCAGTGCTTTATTTAGCGGAGTAGCTGCCACCCAATGCCGTAGGATTTTTGCGCATTCGGACGTGCGATTTTGTAGGAATGGCATGTAGGAGTCGCGACGTGTGCTGAGTTTTTGGGGAACCGGAACTATGGGCACATCCGAAACGATTTGAAGGGGATCTTTAGATTTATGCTGATCGCGCCGGCAACGGTACTAACTGCCATCATTGCAAACGCGTGGACAATCACATTCTGCTATGGACAAAGCCTTCCCCCCGCAGATCCGACTGCGGCTCAGCAGACAATTAACCAACGCAGTGACCCGCAGAATCTGAGGCAGCGGCAGATCGACTTTCTCAATCAGATCCGACGCTTTGATCCGCAGCGGGAAGTCATTGATCACGCGGTTTTCAATGCACCAAATGAGCTGGGCATCGTCGTGAATCGCACAGTTGAAATGCAGAAGATCCCGGCACTAACGCGGACACTACTCACAAAAATGGCGCAGCAATTTTCCTATCAAGACTTAACGGTCGTCGTATATGCGCCGACTAATTCACCACTTAAACTGGGAACTGCACATTTTAACGCCCGAACAGGCGATATGGCTTACTCACCAGCGAATCACCAATAACCAGAAGGAGGAAGGTATGGCAGAAACAGTGGATGACTTCATTAGACGCTTCGGAGCTGGCGGCACCGTGGATGAGCAGGAAGCCGCAAAATATCACGACCGTTTCGTGTCCACGAAACCGGAGGACAGCCAGTTCGACAATCGCGCATATCAGCAAGGCGCTGCCGAATATCTCGGAAAACTACCGGACAACCAATTCCACGACGCTGCGCGGAATGCGATTGCACAAGCGCCGCCACAGGAAAGACAGGACCTGCTCGGCAGTTTACTGGGCGCGCTGGGTGCCAGCAGTGGCGAGGGCTTGGGAGCGATTGCCAACGCTCTGGGGCTCGGCACTACGGACCCCAGCAGCATGAGCAGAGATGACGCGGCTCGTCTTCTTAACTACACACGACAGCAGCGTCCTGAGCTTCTTGAACAGACGGTGCAGGAGAAGCCGTGGTTTGTTAAGGCGATGGGCAACCCCATTGTTAAGGGCGCCTTGGGTATAGCTGCAATGAAACTGTTGGGTCAACGCCGAACTTAAGAAGATATTTCCTTAAGGCTCCCTGCCGAAATACTAAAGCCGACCGGCAAGTGAAGGTCTTGTTCGTTTGCGTCAAGAACTCGAGCCGCAGCCCCATGGCGGAAGCGCTGTTGAAAATGTCGGCCAAGCGCGGCGTGAAGGTTTGCAGCGCAGGCATCAAGCCCGGCAAGGAAGTCAATAAGCGAGCAGTGGAGGCGATGCGCGAGATCGGATACGACCTCAGAAGGCATGAATGCAGGCACATTTCGGCCTTTTCGGAGGTCAAGTTCGACTACGTAGCCAAAATGGATGTTCCGGACCTCGGGGACATGATCACCGCAAAATGGATAGTGGACTGGGATATTCCCGACCCCGCACAGGGTGGCAGGGCCGAATACCGCAAGGTTCGGCAAATGATCGCTGAAAAAATCCGCACGGAACTGCAGAGGCTTCTGACCTAGGAATCGAAAACGAATAGGGCCGTACGCGTTGCATCACTAGTGCGGACTTCCTTTTCGAGGTCTTACAACGTCCAGAGTTGCTCGCCGCGACGAAGATAGTTCAGGAAAGGATAAGCCGTGGGCACCATCTTATTGATCATCCTAATCCTGCTGTTAATCGGGGCGCTGCCAGCGTGGCCGTATAGTTCCGGTTGGGGATACTGGCCCAGCGGAGGTCTCGGATTGATCCTTTTAATTGTGATAATTCTGGCTCTGACCGGGCGTCTGTAAGTTAGATTCTGGAGACACGCGCTGGATGTAGCGAACTCAGATTGTCCGCCACGTAACAAAAGCCTGCCTTAGCCCCTGGGGATAACGGCCAACTGTCTTTAGCAAAACCGAGCGGATCAGATTGGACGATTGTTGAATGAAGCTCTGTCCTCATGGCGAAGAAGCGCAATTTGGCTCCGTTCTTTTCCAACGCGTTCAGTCTGTTAAAGCAAACGCTCAACGAGTGGTTGGAAGATAAAGCGCCGCAGCTAGGCGCGGCGCTCGCTTACTACACAGTTTTTTCGCTCGCGCCTCTGATTCTCGTCCTTCTCGCAGTCATCGGTGTTGTGTTTCGCGATGACCCGGCAGGTGCTTGGAACAAGATCACCCAACAGATGAGCTACTTTTTAGATCCTAGCGCTCTGCAGGTCGTGCAAAACATCGCACAAAAAGCGTCGCAACCTGGCAAAACCGTGATCGCCACGATCATCGGGGCGCACTGGCGCTTTTCGGAGCCAGTGGCGTGTTCGGTCAGCTTCAAGACGCCTTAAATACGATTTGGGGCGTAAAAGCCAAATCCGGCGGCGGGATTTGGGCTTTTCTGCGAAGCCGCTTTCTCTCATTTGCAATGATCGGCGGCGTTTGCTTCCTCCTGCTCGTCTCGCTAATGCTCGAAAGCGTCCTTAAGGCCTTCAGTCACTACGTGCAATCTATGCTGCCGGGTGGAATTGTGATCGCAGTGACGGTTTATATCATCTTTGACTTTGCGGTCGTTGTTCTGCTCTTCGCGATGATTCTCAAGTTTCTGCCGGACGTTAAGGTCGAATGGCGAGACGTTTGGATCGGCGCGATGATGACCACGATTCTTTTTGGGGTCGGCAAATGGCTGCTCGGCTTCTACCTGGGCAGTGGTGCTGCCGGTTCCGCCTACGGAGCAGCTAGCTCGCTGATCACGCTGTTACTGTGGGTCTATTATTCATCGCAGATCCTGCTGTTCGGCGCTGAATTCACCCAGGTTTATGCAGAGCGAGCCGGTCGCAGAATGAAGCCGGACAAACATGCCATCCGAGTTGAAACGCAGGAAGTTAGGCGACGTTAAGCAACAAGCGCCTTTTCGACGTCAGAATGGCGCTATGGATACTCGTTAGCGTCGTCGTTTCCTCGTCTTGGTTGAGCGAGGGCTCTTCAGACGTTTAGGTTTGGCGGTCGTTTTCTTCCCTCGCATTTGTTGCAACAACCCGCCAAAATCGAATCCAAACAGTTCTCCAATCTTCGCATTAAGTTCCGGCAACACGAGTCGTTGTCCCACATGCGATAACTCGTCTACAACACTATCGGCGAACTTGGCGACCTAGGAGCTCTTCTTCGTCTTGGCGACCTTGTGCGAATAACCGAGGTGTAGCCTAATGCGAATCCTGCAGAGAGTGGCCCGAGGCTCCAGATGACGGGCTCCTTTTGGAACTCATCACGGTAATCGAGAACGTCGGAGACAGTCTCTTTCACGGTTTGATACTGTTGTTCTGCCTTGTCTTGTATCGCCTCGACCGTACCCCTCAACGAATCACGCGTCTGCCCAATCTTACGTTGAAGTTCCTTCTGACTAGGTTCTCTATCCTCAGTTTTCGTTGGCATAATATTTCCTCCTATTTCTTATCTAAATTGTCAGCTAGAATTGTTCCTTCAGAAACTCCTTGTCCCGCTTGAGTTCGGCGGTTGTTTTCGGTATTACCCGTTTTTTGGAGAGGCGATTCTTTGCCATCACAATAACTATGCCGCCGATAGCGAGATACAGCAGTGCTGTGATCAGAAATCCAACAGCGTACCGTGCCGCCGGACTCCAATGCGTGGCGTCAAATAACATCGAAACCAAGAAGGCGATTGCTACGTTAAGAAGAGCAAAACCGACAGTCGCAATCACCATTCCAACCAGAATCAAGAGTGCTCCGACTGCGTACGCACTGATCTCTTCTTTTAACTCCGCCTTTAAGAGGTCCAGTTTTGCATCGAAAAGCTGCGTTAATTCGTCAGTCAAACGCGCAAACAGCGATGGCAGGCTTTCGTGTTGCCGCTCTATTATCGGCCTCTCTGTATCTCGCTCCGGCATCTCGTGATTTCAACTCCTTGTCCGGAAGTTACTACGCGCGTGCGGCGCTGATTGGATGGCGGTAACTATTGTGCGCCGAGTCAAGACGACTTTGATTGCTAAGGCAGCTTGTTAAGCGACGACGCCTTCTTAATCCTTTTCCTTGTTCGGTTATGCGATTTCGCTGCATCGTTACATCAGGTAGTGCTTTTGCCACCGGACAGTGGGTTCCTAAGACTAAAGTCCTTTGTTGCTTCCAAAATGCGTATAAGCGCCAGAGAAGCATCCCTCCGCGCACGTCTGGTAAAAAAAATTCCAAATTAGAGACACGCGCTCGCGTATTTCGCAGCGTTTCTTTTTGGGCCGGTGCTTTAAATAGACGGCGTCAACGAGAATAGGGAACAAAGCTTAGCAACACGAAAGGAAAAGCGATTATGAAGCTGGATACGTTACAAAAACTCTACACCAACGAACTGCGCGATCTTTACAATGCCGAGAATCAATTGCTGAAAGCATTGCCAAAAATGGCGAAGGCTGCCTCCTCGCAGGAATTGAAAGATGCTTTCGAGAAACATCTGGATCAGACGAAAACCCACGTGGAGCGGCTCGAACAAGTCTTTGAAGAGCTTGACGAGAAGCCAAAGGGCAAGACTTGCCGTGCTATGAAAGGCTTAATTGAAGAAGGATCCGAAATTCTGAAGGAAGATGGCGACGAATCCGTCCTTGATGCCGGTATTATTGTTGCGGCGCAGAAAGTCGAACATTATGAGATCGCGGCCTATGGAAGCGTTCGCACCTTTGCGCATCTGCTTGGCAAGGATAAATCAGCAGAGGTGCTGCAAACCACGTTGGATGAAGAATCGGAAACGAACGAGCTTCTTAACAGACTGGCGGAAAGCATCATCAATCCAGAAGCCGTCAGGGAGACTGAGCTAGCCGGTGCGAGTTCCGGTCGATAAGACGCTGCTTCCAAGAACATCTCGTTTGGCCAGGGTGCAGAGGCCTAAGATCGCTGACGCGATTAACCACTCCCCGCAAAAATTGCCAATCCAAACTCTCCTTCCAAGCCGATTTTACAGAGAGACAAGGTCCTGTCGTAGACTGCGATGAGGCCGGTCAGAAGTTAGTAACAAAAGGAAAGTACTATGGAAGCACAACAGAATCCGAATGAACCGAGTAAACCTACCGCTCCCGGACAACAAGGCGGCCAGGAGCAGGATCGTGAGAAACAGGAACGGGAACGCCAACAACGAGAGCGCGAAAAACAAGGGGGTGGCGGCCAACAGGGTGGCGGAGGTCAGCAGAGCGGACGATAAACCTGGTTGTCTCGGATTAACGAGCGGCGGGAGGCAACTCTCGCCGCTCTTTGTGTCAACCTTTTCCGCTTCAAATTCACAGCCGTCAATTTGGTTTGTCACGCGTGACCTTGGAATAACCGCGAATATTGCCCGGCATTATCGCGCAGCGTAGTGAGCACAATTTCGCTTGAAAAATAGATCCATCCTTACGAGCGCACACCTTTATGCGACTTAGTGAATAAAACTCAGGTTAAGCTAATTTGTTTCCCAAGCTAAAGTCGCGTTCTAGGATTTTGACCGATACACCAATCCGGCGTTCGCCGGATTGTGCAGCAATTGGCACAGAAGGATGTTGCGGCATGAGGCGCGTCTCGTTGATCGAGTTATCCGACGCAGAAAAACTGAATCTCTTGCGACGACTTGATCAATTCCGAGAGTGGCACTCCCTGGAGGAGAAACGGTATTGCCTTGTTTGCGGCGAAATGATTACCGGCCGAGAAATCCAGGTAATTGAAAGCGCACTTAAGGAGTCGCCGTTGCGCATTATTTGTCCGACGGACCATTGCGATGCGGAGCCGATGGAATGGGTGCCGCCAACCGAGGAGGTCTTAATAAAAATTGCGATGGTGGAGGCTGAGTGCCACTGGCGTCGCCTGGTCATTCGAGCGGGCCGCGCCATGCAACTCTACCAGAAAAGGAGAAGAAATGGCATTAGCAGAACACCACCTAAAGAGAGGCTTGGTTAGTCTCCACACGCAGTGGCCGGGGCACGTGGATGCCAAGTAGTATTTGATTCACGAAGATCGTGGAATCCCGCCGTGACGTTTCTGATGACGCGCAAAAAGCGGACGAGGTCGCATCCCGTGCCCGCTTACGCGTGGCCGAAGTGTCGCAGCGACCTTTCGATGTCAGGTCGATCGCTCTTACTGGTCTGTTTATCCTTGCAGTCTTTTACACCATTTACTTCATGCGTTCGATCCTGCTACCGATCGTTCTTGCGCTGCTGCTCAGTTATCTCTTGAGGCCGATTGTACGAGGATTCGCTCAGTTAAAGGTTCCGCTGCCAGTGAGTGCAGCGCTCCTTCTCATCGGATTTTTTGCATTGATGGGTTATGGGATCTCAGTCCTAGCCACACCCACGGCGGAGTGGCTTCAGAAAGCACCCGCGGGTTTTGCGGAATTGCAACGCAAGCTCTTGCCGGTCAAAAAGTCAGTATCGCAAGTCGCGCAGGCGACCGGGGAAATCGAAAAACTAGCTTCCACAGACGCAAAAACTAAAGCCGTAGAACTGACTCGGCATCCGATTACTGAGACGCTTTTCCTGCGCACGCCGGAGTTTGTTGCCAGTGCTCTTCTCTCGCTAATCCTGCTCTATTTCTTGCTTGTCTACGACCAGGCCTTTATTGGCAAACTAGTCAAGTTGCTACCCACGCTCTCGGATAAGAAGGCAGCTGTCGGCATCGCGCACGATATCGAGGGGCAGATCTCTCGTTATCTGTTCACCGTCACGGCGATTAATATATGCCTTGGAGTGGCCGTCGGGACCGCAGTGGGGCTGCTTGGGCTACGTAACCCGGTAATGTGGGGCGTGATGGCGGCGCTGCTTAATTTCGTTCCTTACCTGGGAGCTCTCACGGGCATTATCTGCATGACGATCGGCGCCACCTTAAGCTTCGACAATTTGGGGTACGCCTTCATCTTTCCTGCTGTGTACCTCTCTTTGGGCGTGTTGGAGGGCAGTTTCGTTACGCCATGGATCATGGGACGGTCCCTTACCTTGAATCCGGTGATGATCCTGCTCTCGCTTACTTTCTGGGGCTGGATGTGGGGAATCGTTGGCATCATTCTGGCCGTCCCAATCTTGGCCGCCTTCAAGATTTTCTGCGCGCACATCAAACCAATGGAGCCGCTCGCAGAATTTCTTAGCTGACGTGAGACTTATAGGGACATTGTTCCTTTCGCCGACATAAACCATCCCTCTCTTGGCGTTGCAGCGTCCAAATCCCTAGGCGGTTCTCCTATTCGTTGGGTAACTGTAAAAATCAGAAACGCGCGCCGTTGCTGGTTAATGCGATTCAATCCTTAAGGAGGAGGTGAGAAACATGTTAGGTTGGGCTGTAACTTTTCTAATAATTGCCCTGATAGCAGCCGTGCTTGGATTTGGCGGAATCGCCGCAGCGTCAGCTGGAATCGCGAAGATTTTATTCTTTATATTCCTGGTGATGTGCGTGATCTTTTTTATCCTCGGCTGGAGAGGCCGAGGAGTTCCCTAATACACGGACGGCTACTTCGTTTCACTGCAGTTATTAGCTTCAAGTGGAATAGTCGATTGCAGTTTCTCCCGATAGGGTAGATGCGGCTTTGGGCGTCACGGGGGCTGTTAGCTCAGCAGCGAGCTGTCTCTGTGAGTTACTGAGATTCTCTCGGAGGCGATCAAGTAAGTGATCCTCCCTTTCTTCCACCAAACTGAGATCATCGTCAGCTGGTTTTATTCACGCTAGCCCTGTACGTAACGGCCTAGTGACGCTCGCTGATAGTGGCTGCTTGGTTTCGGAAACCGTGAGCTGTACAAGAGATGCGCCCTTACTGTTCCGCTTGGTCGGCAGAACAGAGAGGGCGCGAGGGAGACAAGCGAGATCAGCTTTTGCTCTTAATCCTCGTCAAGAATCACCCGATCAACCATCACGTTGTCGCCTGTCCCAACATAGTGAACCCGGACTGGGATACCGACTCTAACCCTCGTTCTTACGGTATCTTCATCCAAGATCTTGCCGCCTCGTGTCACATAAGTGACCGTCTTGCCGAAGCGATAGGTCCGCGGTCCGCTAGTTTCCTTTAGCACTATTGTGCTTCCCGGAGTGTACTCCGTGATCGTGCCGCTGCCTTCTGTCGTCGTCGTTGTTGTTGTAGTAGTCTCCGAGACCTGCGCCCATGCGAAAGGGGCCACAACAGCCAACGTCAGACTGAGTAGTATTTTTTTCATTGTATTGTTTCCTTCTTTTCGTGCAGGGCGAATAGTCCAGCGAAGGAGCTAGCCTAGCGCTGGAAAGACGCGCCCAGCTTTATACATCATGTAATCGGGTGCGGTCCTCCCTACGGTCGCCAAGGAATGAGATTCATAGCTTCCGCTCGCAGCGGTCTCGTACTTGTTGTATCCAGCGTTTTAAATCCAGAATGGGCATGAAATTGACGATTTGTTGTACTGGAAGCTTCGCGCGCAACACGGCAGCGAGACCAAGCTCGATGAACTCCAGTTGCCATGAGTGATGAGCATCTGTGCCTAGCGAGATACGCGTTCCGTTGTCTCGCGCGACTTTGAGCAAGTTCACATTCAAGTCCTGTCGATCGGGATAGCAGTCAACTTCCAACGCCTTATCGAGCCTGGCAGCCTCGGCAAAAATACGAGGCCAGTCCGCTGTCAGGCCGATACGATAGTTGTAGATGCGTCCGCGTGGGTGACCCAGGATTTGAATGTGGGGGTTGCGCACTGCAGCAAGGTAGCGCTCCGTCTGATCATCAACCATCCGCAAAGACGAATGGAACGATCCCAAAACAAGATCCAAAGCCGAGAGAGACTTGGCAGGCATGTCGCCTTCACCGCGCCTGTTCAGATTCATCTCTATGGAGCGAAGAACAACCAATTCGTTGCCGGAGTTTCGCAGTAACCCATTGACCTTCATGATTTCAATTCCCTGTTTTTTCAATGCGCGTTCGTCGATGCCACCGGCAATTTTTAAGCCTTGCGAGTGATCAGTGATCGCAATGTATTCATAGCTCCGCTGCGTCGCGGCGTCGGCCATTTCAGAAATGCTGCCTGATCCATCGCTCCAGCGCGTGTGCATTTGCAAATCGCCGCACAGGTTCTTTGCCCATTCCGGTTTCCTCGCCAGCGCCCGCTTTGCTTCGGCCAGCGAAATGAAGTCGCTGCGAATTGCGGGAGCCCTTTTAGGCAAGCGAGGAAGATTATCAAGCCAGCGCCGAATTTGTTTCTCGATAAATGGGCCAATTCCGCGCAGCTCGGTCAGCGATCGGTTCTGTGCTGCAACATGGGCTACTTCTTCCGGCCACAGAAAAGCGCTGCGAGCGGCTCGGCGAAACGCCCGTGAAAGAATACCACTCTCGCGCTCAGCCTGTCGGGCAAGCAACTCCGCAACGTCCGTATTCGAGAGCACATCTGAGAATCGAATTAGATCGGGACTTCAGCGGCTTTCAGAAACCATCGTGGCGGATCAGGAGTATTGTTGCGCCCATTTCTTCGCCGAATGCGATTTTAATAGTGATGGCCGAGACGGCGGAGGAAATCTCAAAGAGACCCGAAATTCGCAAGGAACTCCAGCGGGCCACAGGAGAAAAACGTTCCGAAAAGATCAGGGCGCGCGGCAGAGACAAGGTCTGGTTTATCATACAGGCACTTGTCTTACTCGGTTGCGTCGCGGTGTACTTTCTCGTCGGCTCCAAGCTGATCCCACTCCCGCAGGCAGGTGCTGGTGTCATCGTGCGAATTTTACGCGGCACAGCACTGATCGTAATTGTCCTGGCCATCACACGAGCTATGTCGATCTACGTGCTGGGTCGGATCGAGGACTCTTCCACTCGTTTCACCCTTCAGCGTGTAATGCATCTGGTCGTCGCGCTTGCTATCGCGGTCATCGCTATCTCGATCATTTTCGTCAATTGGTATGGCGTGCTTGCTGCGCTCGGCATTGGCTCAATTATCATCGGCCTGGCTGTTCAAACGCCGATGAAAAGTTTCATCGCCTGGATTTACATCCTTGTCCGCCAGCCTTTCCGAGTAGGTGATCGCATACAAATTGGTGAAGCCACGGGCGACGTCATTGATGTGGGGTATCTCGATACCACCCTTTGGGAATTCGGCGGCAAATATCTTTCTGGCGATCATCCCAGCGGCCGGCTGATCAAGTTTCCGAACGAGAAAGTTCTCGACGAGATCGTTTATAATTATTCGTGGCCGCTTTTTCCCTACGTTTGGAACGAGATTAAGTTTTATGTCGCTTTCAATGCTGATCTCCAGTTCATCGCCAGTACGATGCAGAAGGTCGTAGAGGAGGAGTTGGGCGAGGAAATGATGAAACGTGTCGAAACATTTCGTGACTTGCTCGCCCGCACGCCGGTCGACGAACTGGAGGTGCGCGAACGGCCACGTGTTATTTTCCGAGTAAGCGAAAATACGTGGCTGGAAGCCATAGTTCGCTACCTCGTTTCACCCCGTGAAGCTGGCCGTGTCAAAACGCGGTTGATCAAAAAACTTCTCGCCGTGCTTAACACGGCACCCGAAAAGGTGATGTTCCCGGCAGGAGCGGCTCGTTAAGGTTTCGTCTCGTGGGTGGTAATAAATCACCTATTGAGCGCTGATCGCGGTTCAACAAACGATCGAGCGAATTCGCCCACGCGAGATACCAAGTCCGGTGAATCCACGAGTTTTTCAATTTCGCTGACAATGGCGCTCCCGATAACGGCAGCGTCTGCAAAACGCCAGACTTGACGAACCTGTTCTGGCGTTGAGATGCCGAACCCAACGGCAATGGGCAAATCGCTCACAGAGCGCACACGTGTTACGAGAATTTCCGCGTCGTGTGATACTTCATCACGCACGCCAGTGACCCCTGGGCGTGAAACAGCGTAAATGAATCCACTTGCCTGATGCGCGATTTCCGCCAAGCGCTCGTTCGACGTCGTCGGTGCGACCAGGAAAATCGGGTCCAAACCGTAGTCGTGAAATGTTTTGGTCCAAAGCGAAGCTTCTTCGGGAATCAAATCGGTGATCAACACGGCGTCGATCCCAGCCTGTCTTGCCTCATCCGCCAGCCGATCTCTGCCGAATTTCAAGAGCGGATTGAGATAGCTGAAGAGGATGATGGGCACATCGATGCGCTGCTTTGTATGCGAAAGGCAGGTGAGCACGTCGGAAAGAGCGACTCCTCTGCGCAACGCGCGTTCAGATGCGCGTTGGATCACTTCGCCGTCGGCGACCGGATCGCTGAATGGGACACCGAGCTCGATGACGTCCGCTCCCGCTTTCGCAAGTTCGATTAACAACAGCTCCGTCATCGCAAGATCGGGATAGCCAGCTGTGATGAACGGGATGAACCCGCCGCGGGCGGAGCGCTTCAACGCAGCGAATGTGTTGTCGACCCGACTCATTGCGACTGCAAATCGGCAACGAGTTGCACATCTTTGTCGCCGCGTCCGGACAGATTAACAATGATGGTGTCGTGTTGTGGCAGCTCGCGCGCGATACGAAGAGCAGGCAGAATAGCGTGCGAGGTCTCGAGCGCTGGAATGATTCCTTCGAGTTTGGCGCAAAGTCGGAATCCCTCGAGCGCCTCTGCGTCACTTGCCTGGACGTACTCGGCTCGACCGGTGTCACGCAGGAACGCATGTTCTGGGCCGATCGCTGAGTAATCGAGGCCAGCTGAGATCGAATGAGTAGTTGCAATCTGGCCACTCGCATCCTGAAGCACGTATGACATCGTTCCCTGCAGAACGCCGACCTGCCCGCCGCCACTCGCCGGACCAGTGTGAAATCTTGCAGCATGTTCGCCTAACGAATCGCCGCACCCTCCGGCTTCTACACCGATTAAGCGGACCTCGTCGTCTGCAATGAAAGGATGAAACAAACCGATCGCGTTTGAGCCGCCGCCCACGCAAGCAATCAGCGCGCGGGGCAATTTCCCTGTTACAGACAGAATCTCTTCGCGCGCTTCATGTCCAATGATGCTTTGAAACTCGCGTACCATGAGTGGATACGGATGCGGACCCAGTGCGCTCCCGAGCAGATAGTAGGTGTCGTGCACGTTCGTTACCCAATCCCGCAGCGCCTCGTTGATTGCATCCTTTAGCGTGCGCGTGCCGGAATTCACAGTGATCACTTCTGCGCCGAGCAGTCCCATTCTGAAGGCGTTGAGCCCCTGTCGCCGGACGTCTTCCGCACCCATGAAGATGACGCAACGCAATCCAAATAGCGCGCAAACTGTTGCTGTCGCGACGCCGTGCTGGCCTGCACCTGTCTCGGCAATGATGCGATGTTTGCCCATTCGACGCGCGAGCAACGCCTGTCCCATGGCGTTGTTAATCTTGTGCGCGCCCGTGTGCAAAAGATCTTCGCGCTTCAAATAGATTTGCGCGCCGCCAGCGTGCTCTGTTAGCCGTTGAGCGTGAAACAGCGGTGTTGGCCGGCCACAGTAATCACGGAGCAGTTGGTTGAATTCGTCCCAGAAATTCGAGTCCTCTCTAGCGCGCATGAACTCGCCGGTCAGCTCGTCAAGCGGCGCCACGAGCGTTTCCGGAACGTAGCGCCCGCCAAACTTGCCCCAATGCCCGCGCTCATCTGGCTCGCTTTTTGTGATCGGCGATTTCTGCATCGGAGTTCCTAGGGGGCGACAGCCTTCATTGAAGAATTGGCCATTCGTACAGCGGTAACAAAATTTTCCAGGGCGCGGTGATCCTTTATGCCTGGTGCGCACTCAACTCCACTGCAAACATCAACAGCATTCGGCGAAACAGATGCGATGGCCTGACCGACATTTTGCGCAGTCAAGCCGCCAGAGAGAATAAGAAATCGCGCGAAGCAACGGGCGGTTCGTGCGGCTTGCCAATCACATGTCAGGCCGGTTCCGCCACGGAGACTGGGATGATGCGCGTCAATGAGCACGTCACAATCATCGAATAAGGAAACGTCTTCGGGCCGGAACTGGGCGTTTGTGGCAAACGCTCGGATTACACGAAATTCGTGAGCTAATTCGCTACACAAATCCGGGGAGGTACGCCCGTGTAATTGCACGCATCGAATACGGGTTGCCTCTGCGGTATTCCGAATTTCTTCGACGCTGGCGCCCACGAAAACTCCGACCACACAAACGCCAGACGGTATTGCATCGATAATTCGCCGCGCGATCTCGGGCTCAATGTAACGTGGACTTTGCGGATAAAAGTTGATCCCGATCATGCTGGCTCCGAGTTCAACGCACGCGCTGGCGTCTTTGAGATTCGTAACACCACAAATCTTGACTTGCACTGGAGTCATCGTTGGCCAGCTCCAGTTGGAACTCCGGCAGGTTGCCGAACTTCAGCGGCGGCACCGAAATCGCGAAGAGCTGCTTCTGGATTGGGCGCACGCATCAACGCTTCGCCTACGAGGAAACCTCGAAATCCCAGCGATTGAAGATAGCGCAAAGATCTCGAGTCTTGCAGCCCGCTTTCACTAACCATAATTTGATCGCGCGGAGCTTTGGCGATCAAGCTTTCACTTGTGCTCAATGAAACGCGAAACGTTTTGAGATCGCGATTATTTACACCGATGATTTTCGCGCCTGCGTACAGCGCTCGGTCCAGTTCTTTCGAGCTATGCACTTCGACAAGCGCGTCGAGTCTCAGTTCCTCCTCAGCGAACACGCGCAATTCCCGTAACGAGAGATCGTCGACTGCGGCAACAATCAACAATACGGCGTCTGCTCCCGCGATGGCGGCTTCGAAGATTTGGATTGGATCGATGATGAAATCTTTGCGCAAAAGCGGCAGGTTCGTGCTGGATCGAGCCGTGCAAAGATCGGCAATCGAACCACCAAAATATTCTTCGTCAGTCAGAACCGAGATCGCGCAAGCGCCACCGCGTTCGTAGCAGCGAACAATCTCACTGACCGTTAAATCGTCACCAATAATTCCAGCGGAAGGCGATCTGCGTTTGAATTCCGCGATGATCTTTAACCGCGGTGAGTCCGATTCCAACGCTCGTAGCAACCGATGCGGTTCAGCGTTCTTTCGAATCTCCAATGCGTGCTTGGGAAAGTTTTGTGAGGAAGGCTCCGCTCGAAGCTGCGCTATGGCTTTTCGCTTTTGATCCAGGATTTGGGAGAAAATGTTTTTGATCATGGGTCTCGATTCGTCTCCCGGATCAGTGCATCCAACTTCGATGCTGCTCTCCCGCTGTCGATACTTTCGCGAGCCAACTTCGCTGCGTATCGAAGATCGGGGGCCAGTCCTGCAAGATGAAGGGCCGCAGCCGCATTTATGATGACAAGATCGCGCGCGGCTGAGATCGTTTTCGTCTTCTCGCCCTGTAAAATTGCCTGGATCAGTTGTGCGTTTTCCTGCGGCCCTTTACCGCGAAATCCGTCGAAGGGTTGGCGTTTCAATCCAAAGTCCTCGGGCGAGACCGTAAATGTTTCCAAATTTCCGGAAGATGAACAGGCGGTGACGAAGGTCTTACCCGCAATTGTTATTTCATCCAGGCCATCCGCGCCATGCACGACCCAAGCTTTCTCAACACCGAGACTAGCAAGGGCTAATGCGACGCATTCAAGTAAAGAGAACTGCCAGACGCCCACGATCTGAAACGGTGCGCGTGCGGGATTCGTTAGGGGACCGAGCAAGTTGAATGTAGTGTGCATCCCGAGCTGACGGCGCACCTGCGCGACGCGGGCCGTAGCAGCATGGAAAAGTGGGGCAAACATAAAGCCGATTTCATGCTCATTGAGGCAGCGTTGCGCGGTCTCGGGCGGAGCGGCTGTGTTTACCCCAAATGCTTCGAGCACATCCGCGCTGCCGCACCGCGACGTTGCCGCGCGCGAACCGTGTTTCGCCACAGGCAGGCCGGCACCTGCAATCACAAACGCCGCTGCCGTTGAAACATTAAAAGATTTTGCAGCACTTGATCCGGTGCCCGCCGTGTCGATAAAACGGGTGTGATGGGATTGTATTTGCAGAGCGCGATTGCGCATCGCCTCTGCCATACCAGTGAGCTCATCGGAGGTCTCGCCCTTTAAAGTCAGACTGGTAAGCGCGGCCGCTATCTGCGCATCTGTAGCAATAGGATTAAGCAGACAGTCTAGAAAATTTCCAGCCTCAGCGCGGCTGAGGTTCTCATTGCGCATGAGGCGCAGCGTTAGTTCACGCAGTTCCAAATCGCCTTCTTGACTTGGATGACAGCCTGCCAGGCTGTCTTGGCAGGATGGCAGGCTGCCGGCCGAGTCAGGCAAAGCTGCCTGACCTCCGTTATTCACGCGTTTGCCTCTTCTCGGGGGCCGGATCTGTTTCGCTATTGCGAGCGCTTTGGCCATTGCACGCGCTTTATTAACACTTTCCTCGTATTCCGAATGTGGATTTGAGTCGGCGACGATGCCCGCGCCGGCCTGAAAGTATGCCTTCCCATTTTTCAAAACCGCGCAGCGTAGCGCGATACAGGAATCGACATTGCCATCGAATCCAAAATAGCCGATCGCACCTGCGTAACAGCCGCGCCTGGTTTTCTCCAGTTCGCTGATAATTTGCATGGCGCGAATTTTCGGCGCACCGGAGACCGTCCCCGCTGGAAATGTTGCTTTGACCAGATCGAACCCGGTGCAATCCGTACGCAGGCGACCCGTGACATTTGAAACGATGTGCATGACGTGGCTGTAGCGCTCGATCCCCATCAACTCGGTCACGCGCACCGTGCCGAACTCTGAAACTCGGCCGACGTCGTTGCGCGCGAGATCGACGAGCATGACGTGCTCGGCGCGTTCCTTGGGATCGGCCAGGAGTTCGGCAGCGTTCATCTCGTCCTGCGCGGCGGTGGCGCCGCGTGGCCGCGTGCCGGCGAGCGGGCGAATCTCCACCGCGTCGCCGATCAGCCGGACATGCATCTCCGGCGAGCTTCCAACAAGCGCAAAATCTTCGCCGAACTTAAGACAAAACATGTACGGCGAAGGATTGATGAAACGAAGGCATCGATAAAAATCCAGCGGATCGCCGCTGAAATCGGATTCGAACCGCTGCGACAAAACAACCTGGAAGACATCGCCAGCGTGGATGTACTCCTTGGCTCGTTCTACGGCGCGCTTGAATTCGTTCGGATGAAAATTGCTGTGACCTGGCTGGGTTTCGGGATCTACGGGTGGAAGAAGCGGAAGATCCGCAGGCTTCCCAAGCTCGCGCATGATCGCATAAATCGAGTCAGTCGTTCGCGCATAGACTTTTTCCAGTGAGTCATCTTCAAGGAATGCGTTCGCGACGATCTTTAAGGTGCGCAGCCGATGGTCGAAGATGAGGAGGCTGCTGGTGATCATGAAGATCATCTCGGGCAATTGCAGTTCATCACGCTCCGCTACTGGAACTTTGGGTTCAAAAAAACGGATCGCTTCGTAGCCGACGAAACCCACAGCGCCGCCACTGAATCGCGGGAGTTCCGAACGCGAGACAAACTGATAACGCGTCATCAACTTGCGCAGTTCATCCAATGGATCACCGGTTATTTCGACTCGACGCTCCACTCCTCGTTCGGTGATTCGCAGGTTGCGGCCGTAGCTTCTTATCACTGTCCGCGGATCGACCCCGACAAAGGAGAACCGTCCTGATACGTCGTTTTTTTCCGTGGACTCGAAGAGAAAGCAGTAACCATCGCGACTCAGTTTTTTGAAAGCTGACACCGGCGTTTCGTCGTCTGCGACGAATTCCGCGAAGACAGGGATGACGTTGCTGCGCTTCGCAAGCTCGGCGAATCCGCCCGGAGTCGGAGTGATCTGCGCTTTCATGAATGTCGTGAATGCAAAAGGAAACGCGCGAGAATTTTCTTGCCGTCGCGTGTAAGAACCGATTCGGGATGAAATTGAACCCCGTACACGGGGAATTCCCGATGACGCAATGCCATGATTTCGCCGTCGTCGCTTTCCGCGATGATCTCAAGAGACGCGGGAAAAGAACTCCGCTCCACGACGAGCGAGTGATATCGACCGGCTTCAAACGGCGCGGGCAAATCGGCAAAGAGTCCGCTTCCATTATGTCTGATTATCGATGACTTCCCATGCACAATAGTGGAAGCGCGCACGATTTTTCCGCCATACGCTTCAGCGATGCATTGATGTCCAAGACAAACACCGAGAATTGGAACCTTCGTGCCAAAACGCAGGACGATGTCTTTGCTAATTCCCGCTTCGCGCGGTGTGCAGGGGCCCGGCGAGATGCAGATCTGCCTGGGCGCTAACGCACCGATTTCATCCGGTGAGATTTCGTCATTTCGCTTAACAAGAAGGTCACACCCAAGCTCGCCGAAATACTGGGCGAGGTTGTAGGTGAACGAGTCGTAGTTGTCGATCAAGAGGAGCATTGACGTTACTCGTTAGGCGACCTCGGTTTCTATTCGACCCTGGTTAACAAGCGGAGTGGTAACCTCGCGAATCGCGCGAACTTCTTTGATGAGCTGCGCATACTCCGAAGGCGTCACGGCCTGCGCGCCGTCGGAAAGGGCAAGCTCCGGATGATTGTGCACTTCCACCATGAGCCCATCCGCTCCCACCGCCACGCCTGCCCGCGCGAGGGGAGTAACCATGTACGCGCTACCCGTGCCGTGTGATGGATCCACGATTACCGGCAAATGAGAAATTCGCCTGATCGCCGGCACCGAAGCAAGATCTAGTGTGTTACGCGTATGCTGGGTGAAGGTTCGAACGCCGCGTTCGCACAAGATTACGTTGTAATTGCCCTCTGCCATGATGTATTCCGCCGCCAGCAACCATTCTTCAAGTGTCGCAGCCATTCCTCGCTTCAACAGGACCGGCAATTGCGACCGGCCAGCTCGCCTGAGAAGCGAAAAGTTCTGCATGCTACGAGCGCCGACTTGAATGACATCGCCATGGCGTTCGATCAGTTCGATATGAGATTCTTCGAGCGCTTCGGTGACGATCTTCAGGTCAAACGCTTTGCGGATTTCCGACATAATTTCCCAGCCTTTCTCACCCAGACCTTGAAACGCGTACGGGGAACTTCGGGGCTTCCACACGCCACCGCGAAAGAACCGCGCGCCGCTTTTCTGTACTGCTTCAGCCACGGCGAATGCCTGATCGCGGCTCTCGATCGCACACGGTCCAGCGATGATGGCGAATTCATTTCCTCCGATGGTGGCGTCCCCGATTCGCACAACTGTCTTTTCCGGACGCAGATCAAGTGTGATTAACTTGTACGGCTTGGTAACCCGGATGACTTCCGCGACGCCGGGGAGGTTTTCAAAACGCCTGCCATCTATGGGACCCTGATTGCCAGTTATGCCGATCGCTGTTCGCGTCGCGCCGGGCATGGGATGAGGACGCAGTCCAATTTTCTGGATCACGCTTACGACTGCGTCGATTTCCTTCGCAGCAGCGCTGGGTTTCATTACGATCAACATAAATTTATAAGGTTTGGGTTATTTCATTGGTGCAAACGCAGATCTCTCGCTCGAGAGAAGGAGAGAAAATCAGCGCCCCGTTGAGAAACGGTCGCTTTCTATCGCCACCAACCGAGCGCCAACGCGAAGGCAAGTGGCCTTCGAAGATCTGTCGAATGAAGAATGTCGACGCTCATCGCCAAGTAGGATAAAGCCATTCCGGTGATTGTCGATCAATAAAAGTTTCGCTATCGTTTTCCACGCGTGCGGGACGTGACATGAAACAATGATTGTTTATCTCGGCCGCGGTTTTGAAGCCATTCATCCCCCGGCAGGCTGTGACGCGACGCAGAAAGGCGGAAAATTTTTGCCTATAATGATTTCAGGTACTCGATTAAATCGTTAATTTCAGAGTCGGTCAGGCCGAGGTTGGAAAAGGTATTGTAGTGTCTGACCACATCGTCTAGGGTCTGAAAACGCCCATCGTGATAGAACCTTCCTTTGTTGGCAGGATCCATGAAACGTCCTTCTTCACGAACGAAGATTCCTGCGAGATTCATCGTTTTATAGACATTATCAGGCGCCCGATCCGCTTGAAAGCTATCGATTCCAATCTCCGCGGGTGGATGCAAGTTCCAGCCAGGTTCTGTCAATAGCGGTTCAACGTGACAGGTATTGCATCTTGCCCGATTACGAAAGAGGGTATGACCGCGTGCGGCAGCATCTGAATTGAAATCAACCCCCGGAGTTGGCTTTGGTGCCGGGATCGCAAGCTGATAGAATTGAAGAGCGGCAAGCTTTGACGTGATGCGATCGCTATCCGGATCCGTACGTATATTTCCAAAACCAGCGCGGGCGGCGATGGGATATTTTATAGGGTCATTAAGCCTGGGATCGAAGAAGGTCCCCACGCCATGCATTTCGATATTTGCGACA
>JBKPOB010000087.1:0-4695 GCA_046732875.1 Verrucomicrobiota bacterium
CAGTGCCGGTGACCTGGTCCTGAAGTGTGCGACGAATTTCAATCGGGGTGTTCACTTCATCGCCTGTAACATTGCTGATTACGGGAAGACGCGGCGGCTGTATCGGAACATGCTGGAGCACGGGGCCAAGTTTCTCATACGCGCTTTCCATTAAACGTGAGTGATAAGCGCCGGCGACATTCAGCATGGTGGCCCGACGAATGCCGTATTCCTTCGCGACGCCGACCGCCGCTTCAACCTTGGCCAATTCACCCGAAATCACGATCTGTCCCGGCGCGTTGATGTTCGCTACGTCGACGTCTTCATCGGCAGCCAGTTGCCTGACAACATTTTCGTCCGCGCCAATCAAAGCCGCCATTCCGCCGGATGTTTTCTCGCACGCCTCGTCCATCAATTCGCCGCGCCGCTGCACAAGTTTCAATCCATTGTCAAAATCGAAAGCGCCCCCGGCTGCGTGAGCGGTCATCTCGCCTAACGACAAGCCGGCCGCTCCGCCGATGGGAAAATTGCCGGCGAGTTCGCGCAAGACTGAAAAACAAGCGAGTCCGTGGACAAAGAGCGCGGGCTGACAATTCGACGTCTTGGTCAGTGTTTCAATTGGACCATGCCACGCGGTGTCGCTCAGTTTTCGCCCAAGAACGTGATCCGCTTTCTGAAAAAGCTCGGCTGCAGTAGGAAATTGCTCCGCAAGGTCGCGTCCCATCCCGACTGTTTGTGCTCCTTGTCCAGCAAACAGCAGCGCGATTTTTTTCATACCATTTTCACCATCGGTGTCTGCCTCGCACGATTCAAATGCCAAACGGTAGGGACGGATCGCCTGGCGGTGCGTTTAACGTTAAGGCGAGCACCCTCGCCACGGCGAGCAGGCTGTGGTCGCACCCTGCCCGTTTCACCGAAATTGCTTGCGTGTGCTGGCTCACTCGCCAGCGTAACTGTGTTTAGCAATCGTATGCCTTTCACAACACGAGAGATTGAATCGCCTGACCCCGTCACGCGAGTGGTGGCGGCGGACGCGGAGCTGCATCATGCCCAGGACGACATTGGCGAAAAGATGGTGCTCAACATGGGGCCGTCGCATCCGGCCACGCATGGGGTTTTGCGACTCGTGCTCGAGCTAGACGGCGAGATCATTACCAAAGCGACACCGGACATCGGCTTCCTGCACCGCGGCGACGAAAAAATCGCCGAGAACATGCAATACAACCAGTTCGTGCCCTATACCGACCGGCTCGATTATCTCGCACCGCTTTCGAACAACGTCGCTTATGCCCTGGCAGTCGAAAAATTAATGGGGTGGGAAATCCCGCCGCGCGGGAAAGCAATTCGCACTATTTGTTGCGAAACGTCACGCATCTCGTCGCATTTGCTGGGTCTCGGCGCCATGGCTCTCGATCTGGGAGCGATGACGGTCTTTTTGTACACATTTACCGAACGCGAGAAACTTTATAACCTTTTCGAGCTGTTGACCGGTGCCCGCTTTACTACGTCTTACACACGGGTGGGCGGACAGATACGGGATCTTCCGGAGAGTTTCATCCCACAGCTCAAGAAATTCCTGGAGGAATTCATTCCAAGCTTGGACGAGTGCGATAGATTGCTTACGCGTAATCGCATTTTTGTCGATCGAACGAAAGACATCGGGGTGATCTCAAAAGAACGTGCTATCGGTTATGCCCTGTCGGGCCCAAATTTGCGCGGCAGCGGCATCCAGCACGATTTGCGGCGCAAACATCCGTATCTCGATTACGACCAGTACGATTTTGACGTAGTGATCGGCAGTGCCGGGGATTGTTACGATCGCTATTTGGTGCGAATCGAAGAGATGCGTCAAAGCGTTCGTATCCTGCGTCAGGCAATTGATAAATTGCCGAACGGCCCAATCAACGTCGCCGATTGGAAAAACATGATACCACCCAAATCGCGCGTCATGACCAAGATGGAAGAATTAATCCATCATTTTATTGTGGTGACCGAAGGACTCGACGCACCGCCGGGTGAGGTTTACTTCGCAGCGGAAAATCCAAAGGGCGAACTTGGCTTTTATATCAATAGCAGGGGTGGCGGCGTACCTTATCGCTTGAAGATCCGCGCGCCATCATTTGTGAACCTGAGTATCCTCCCAGAGCTCTTGCCGGGTTGTATGGTCAGCGACGTACCAGCGGTGCTGGGAAGTCTGGACTTCGTCATGGGAGAATGCGACAGATGAATGTGTTGCGATCAATATCTCGATTTTTGCTCGTCCTGGTGCTCGCGCTTGGAGTTTCTTGCACCCCAAGCAAACGCATCACCAAGGCAAACGTGGATGAGGTTGAAGAGGGAATGTCGAAGAAACAAGTGGAATCGATCCTGGGACACCCCACTTCTATCACCAATGAAGATCTCGTGATCATGAAAAAAACGACTTACGTTTACCGGCAGGGTAAAGATTCGGTGACGATTGTTTTCAAGGACGACAAGGTGCAGTCGAAGGACAGCACATTGTCTAATTAAATCTCGCTCTATCGTGGACTCGACGAACACGCGTGTTCCCGCCGAGTTGGAGCGGAAAATGGATGCCGCAATCGCGCACTATCCGCATGATCATCGGCGGAGCGCAGCGATGCCGCTGCTTCACTTGTGGCAGGAACACTTCGGTTTCATCAGCGATGACGCAGTAATCTGGATCGCCGCAAAGCTCGGGCTCCAACCGATCAACATTTTCGAACTGGTCACGTTTTATCCGATGTTTCGCCAGGAACCTGCTGGCAAGATCCATATCCGCGTCTGCCGCACGCTCAGCTGCGCCATGGCCGGCAGCTTTCGGTTACTGGAAAACTTATGCGCGGCGACTGGAATTAAGCGCGAGCGCCAGGGTGAAGGAATGCACAATCCCATTTCCGTTAGTGCCGATGGCAATTACAGCGTCGAGTTCGTTGAATGCCTGGCAAGCTGCGGAACGGCGCCAGTTTGCATGGTGAACGAGGAGCTGCACGAAAATGTAAGCCCCGACTCCGTGACAGAGCTTCTCCGAAATGAAACGCAAGAACTTGGACACCGAACGCCTCCGCATCCCCTGGAGCATCGATTGATTTTTAAAAACCTCGGAGAAGACAATTGGACCACAGACATCGACTGTTACCTGCGCGCGGGCGGTTACGAACAATTGAAGCAGGCGCTAACGATCTCCCGCGCCGAGATTGTCAACAAGGTCAAGAACTCGGGATTGCGCGGCCGCGGTGGCGCAGGTTTTTCGTGCGGGTTGAAATGGAGCTTCATCAAAACAGACGAGAAACGACCGGTATATCTGATCTGTAATGCCGACGAGTCAGAGCCGGGCACGTTTAAGGACCGCTACATCATCCACCAAGATCCGCATCAGCTGCTCGAAGGAATTCTGATCTCCTGTTTCGCGTTGAATGCCCGCACGGCCTACATCTACATCAGAGGCGAATTCCCGGAAGGTGCAAAGATCCTTGAACGCGCCATCGAAGAGGCGCGCAAACACAATTTTCTTGGGAAAAACATCCTTGGCTCCGGATTCGATGCTGAGGTCTACATTCATCGCGGGGCAGGCGCTTATATCTGCGGCGAAGAGACTGGCCTGATCGAATCGTTGGAAGGCAAACGCGGCTATCCACGAATCAAGCCGCCTTATTTCCCGGCCGTGCTGGGTCTCTATATGTGCCCGACGATCGTGAACAACGTGGAAACGCTTTGCCATGTGAAACACATCATCGCCATGGGCGGTGCGGAGTATGCCCGGCTGGGCCGGCCTAACAACACCGGCACAAGAATCGTCTGTGTGAGCGGAGACGTGCAGCGGCCCGGTTACTTCGAAATTGAAGTCGGTGCGGTGACGATGGGTCAGCTTATTTATGAAATGGCCGGCGGATTGAGACCGGGGCGAAAACTCAAGGCTGTCATTCCAGGAGGAAGCTCTGCGAAGGTTCTTCGAGCTAATGAGCGATTCAAACTGAAACAGCACCAGCCCGATGGATCAACGAGCGAACGCGAGATGTCGATCGACGAAATTCCGATGGATTTTGATTCGCTCACCGCAGCTGGTTCAATGGCCGGTTCTGGCGGTGTCATCGTGCTCGATGACTCTCGCGACATGGTTTGGGTGCTCAATAACATCAACGAGTTTTATGCCCATGAAAGCTGCGGTCAGTGTACACCATGCCGTGAGGGGTCGCTTTGGATGAAGAAAATCACCGACCGCATGTTGCGCGGCGGGGGTGTAACCGAAGATCCAAACACGCTAAAGACTATTGGTGATAATATCGCCGGGCGCACCATCTGTGCCTTTGGCGAGGCGTGCGCCTGGCCGACGCAAAGCTTCGTCCAGAAATTTTCCGAAGAATTCGCGGCCCGCGCTCAAAAACCGATGCCGCCGCCGCTGCCGCCTGAATATACGCCGGAAGAACTAATCGAAGAGGAGACGATTCCTACTGTTCCAATTGCGCACGATCCGGGGTGGGAAAAAGCTGGAGCGGCGGGCACGATCTAAACCAAAATCAAGATAATGGCCGATCCAGCTCCGCCCCCGCAGCTTCTCAACGTCCAGATTGATGGCACGTGGCATCAGTTTCCCAAGGGTACGCGCGTGATCGAAGCCTGCGAGCAGGCCGGCAGGTTCGTGCCGCGCTATTGTTATCACAAAAAGCTGAGCTCGCCGGGCAATTGCCGGATGTGCTTGATCGAGATGGGATTCCC
>JBKPOB010000088.1:0-22396 GCA_046732875.1 Verrucomicrobiota bacterium
CAAGCTTTGACGTGATGCGATCGTTATCCGGATCCGTACGTATATTTCCAAAACCAGCGCGGGCGGCGATGGGATATTTTATAGGGTCATTAAGCCTGGGATCGAAGAATGTCCCCACACCATGCATTTCTATGTTTGCGACAAGCGCATTCCAGTACGTCACAGTCCCCCATCCGCCGGTCCAAGTATGTTGATTATATCCCGCAAGCGCAAAAGCGTTTGGAAGGAGCGTCGCTCCTGGTACATTCGTTCCAGTAACAACGCCATCGGTGACCTGTTGAGGATTAAAAGCCTTGCCATCGAGCAAAAGCTCAGCATCAAATTTTCCGGGTCCCCAACTGTCCAGAACCGCTATAACAGTTTGCACATCGGTTCCCAAGAGATCAGCTATGGGTTGGAGATTGGGAGCGGCCGCTGTAATCGCTCCAACATTTAAATCGCGGTTCGCCCAACCATCGAGTCGATGACCGATTCCAAAAGTTAAGGAATTATCTACAGTCGAATGGCATAGGGAGCACGAAATACCAACGGAACGCAGCGATCCGTTTGGTTTAAAAAAACCTGTAAGACCGACAACCGCATTTCGCTGTAGCAGTAACAAGGTTACCGCGGGATCATTCAGATCGAGCCGATGGTGCCTCAACTGATTAATTATTCTTGATGACAACTTGTCCACATCGACTTTTAGCCCCAGCGACAAAGCTGCGTTTGGGCTGATACCTGGACCTACCCCACCGAAATTGGAACCTTCGATGGCCAGATGAAGTTGAAGGGTGTCTCCCCAAAACGCTTCATCTCCAAACGTCTCAAAACGGAATGTTTGGCGGCCCTCCTCCATCATGAATTCGTTGTTGTCTGTAATAATTTGATCAAAACTGTTTCGCCTGGGAAAAGCTGCGCCACCTATGGTGAAAATTAGCCCCGCTGAAACCAATAAGCCTGTTGAGAGCAGGAGTGCGGTTTTCAGTGGAGCGGTTTTGAGGGAAGTGAGAATTGTTTTCATATTATTTTTTGGTTGATTCTTACCTGGTAATCCGGGCCGAGTTCCGCTCGGTTGATTTGGCCTGATCAGGCACGCTGGGTTCAGCGACGCAAAGAAGGGTCAACTCGACCAAAAGAAAGACGTTCTTTTGTGGTCGGCGATCGGAACTCTTGTTCGATTTCATAGTGGGATTTCTCTGTTTCAGAGTTGAAAAGAACCCACAACGCTCGCCATGCTAGAGCACTTTGTCATATTAAGTCAATATATTTCTGTTCTTACTTGTGTAACTATCGCACTTCGATTTCCCGTATGAAGGAAACGAAATTTCGGCTATGACAAGACGCCGTATGCAGCGCATGGAATGGAACAAACGGTTGCTTGCTTCGACGCGCGGCAAAATTCTCGCCTTATTGCAGAGCGAGAACCGAACCGTCAACGAGCTTGCCGCGGCGTTACATCTGACCAATAACGCCATCCGCGGTCATTTGTTAAGCTTGGAGCGGGACGGCCTTGTGCAGCAGCACGGCACGCGGCCTGGAAAACGCAAACCTCATGCAGCATACGGGCTTAGCAGCGAAGCGGAGCGCGTGTTTCCCAAAGCCTACGGTCTATTACTGGCCCATTTTGTGACTGTGCTTTCAAATCGGCTCGCTCCTTCGGTAATGCGGGCCGCCATGCGCGAAGTTGGCCGAGCTGTAGCGGCGGAGCACCTCGCCCGGTGGAAAGGGCGCAGCAGGCGGGAACGGATTAAGGCCGCGATTGATTTGCTACATGATCTCGGTGGTCTGGCGAGATTTGATGAGCGAGATGGGAAGCAGTTTATCTATGGCCGAAACGGATGTCCGCTTGCAGCCGTAACCGCCGGCCATCCCGAAGCGTGCTTAATAATCGAATCGCTGCTCTCGACGGTAATAGGCGTGCCTGCGAAAAAGTGCTGCGAATATGGCGAGACGCCCCGCTGTTGCTTCGAACTAAAGCGCTAAGCTCCTGATTCGGACCTTTTCCTAAAACTGTGAATCGCGGCTGCGGGAGGTTTTCCGCAGATAGGGGGCACTAGCCGCTTGGCCAGCTGGCTTGCTGGGTAAACCTCGATGTTTCACCACATGAATTTGGAGAGAACCAGGGGGGACCAAGTGCAGCTAGTCAAATAAGTCAAAAAATATTTGGACTTTTTTCCAAACCACCTCACAAATCAGCGGCGATAATAAAAGGACAAATAGACCAAATTATGAAGACGCTATCGAAAATCCTGTTCGCCTTTATCGCCGTTGCACCATTTTCATTTGGCAACCCCCCTGCGGCAAACCTCGCTTCTCAGCGGGGCCCTGCGGTCACGGCGCCTCTGACCCAGAACAGAACTTCCAGGCTCGAATATCACGACCTTTGGCGCAAGCTCTGGGAGGATCACATCACTTGGACGCGCGTTGTGATTTTGGCGATTCTGGACGATCTGGCAGGTGCACCTGCGTACGCGGATCGCTTGCTCCAGAACCCAGAGGATATGGCGGCGGCCATTAGACCATTCTACGGAGATGCTGCCGATCAATTCGGAAATCTCGTTCGTGACCATTTGGTGATTGCTGCCGAAATACTCCAGGCAATCCACGATGGACAGCCTACTGACGACCTGGTGGCACAGTGGTACTCCAATGCCAACGACATCGCTGCCAAGATGAATGAAATGAATCCAGAGTTCTGGCCCTTCGACGAGGCGCAGCGAATGTGGAGAGAGCACCTGGATGCCACGGTGGCAGAAATTCTGGCTCATCACAACGGCGCCTACCCAGCCGAGGTTGCTGCTTATGACCTCGTACACAATCTGGCGTTGGAGATGGCTGACTTCTTTAGCAACGGTGTCATGCAGCAATTCCCACGTAACTTCAAGGGTAGAATTAATTAGAGCCGCTCCGTATGCGAGGTGGGCTGGGAGGTGACTGCCACGTTACCAAATCGGAGAATACAACGCTGGTGAAGTGCCGCCGTAGCGACGGCGTATCACGATAGCTGTACAGGTATGTTCGCAAAAGGAAACTTGGCAGGCCTTTTCTCAATCTTTGCCGCCGAATTCTTCGCCACATCAATCTTTGCACTCGAATTAACAGAACCAACAGCTGCTGCGCATGCTTATCCTGGACTCTGCGATATCAACGGCAGAAAACTTGCCGATGGAGAGTTCAGGCAGTGGGTGGAAGATCAGCGCCTTCACGTCGTTATTACTTACAAATTTCCCGACGGCGGGTTATTTGAGGAAAAAGCCCGGTTTCGTCAGCAGCCGGAATTAGTGCAAGAACAGTGGTCGTGGAAAGAACTCAAAAATGAAAGGGTGCAACGCGAATTCACTGTGGATTTTCTGTCGGGAATAGCGACTGCGCACATTAGCAAAGACAACAAGGATGTGTCCAACAACGTCGACATTGAAAAGGGCCGCACGTTTGCCGGATTCGGATTCACCCTCGCGCTGAGTAATCTGCGGAAACGGCTTCTGAGGGGCGAACAAATTGAACTCAAGCCAGTCGGTTTTTCGCCGTTCCCGACGCTCAAGCCGCAAGTTGTGACTGTTAAGCTTTCCCATGGTGGAGTTGATCGCCTGAGAATGTCCGGACGCTCGATCAAAGGTGACCGATTCATTGTGCACCCCGAGGTTCCGGCGATTGCGAAATTGTTTGTTACTGTGCCGGACACCAAAGTGTGGCTGACAAATCCTGAGCCGGCCGGTTTCCTGCGATGGGAAGGCCCGATTCTGTTGCCGAATGATCAGCTTATTCGCGTCGATCTACTTCCTGGTACAGACAGCGGGCCGGCAGAGCCGAATAAACGTTAATAATCCGAGCTAGTCGGATTTGTGACTTCGTTACAATTGAGATACAGCGGCCTCTCTGTTGCCAACTGCAGTCGATTCGAACGCGCGCAAGACTATTGCGGGGCGATTCTTATCTTACCGGACAAAAGGAATTATTATGGCTGAAGCGTCGAGCGAACTGGAGGGACCCGATTTCGAAAAGGGCTTCAACATCGATGATGTAGCGGACGGAAAGATGTTGTTAGGCCATGCGTTTGGTGAAGCGGTTCTCGTGGCCAGACGCGGCAGCGAGCTCTTTGCCATCGGCGCAACGTGCACGCATTACGGCGGCCCGCTGGCAAAAGGTTTGATGGTTGATTGCACTGTCCACTGCCCGTGGCACCATGCGCGTTTCGATCTGCGCACGGGCGAAGCGATTGCTGCGCCGGCGCTGAACAATGTCGCGTGTTACAAGATCAACAAACGTGGGGAGCAGTTTTTCGTTAGTGGTAAGAGCGACGAGAAACCGGTGCGCAAACCCAAATCATCGCCAACGAGTGTGGTGATCGTTGGTGCGGGCGCAGCTGGCGGCGCCGCGGCGGAGATGTTGCGACGCGAAGGTTATGAAGGGCCGGTCACGTTGATTGGCGCCGACGAATTTTTGCCTTACGATCGTCCAAATCTTTCCAAAGATTATCTCGCGGGGAATGCGCCGGAAGAATGGATTCCGCTGTGGCCACCAGAATTCTATCGCGAGCATAAGATCGACACGCTTAAAAGCACCACAGTCACGGCAATTGATCCGAAGACGAAACAGGTCACGCTATCCGATGGCCGCTCGTTAGGCTACGATGCATTGTTACTAGCGACTGGCGCCAAGCCTGTACGCCTCGCGATCCCAGGCAACGATTTGCCACACATTTGTTATTTGCGAACTCTGGCGGACAGCCGACGCATCATTGACAAGACGAAAAGCGCGAAGCGCGCGGTTATAATCGGGGCAAGCTTCATCGGCCTGGAAGTGGCGTGGTCCTTGCGGGAGCGCAAGCTCGAAGTCGCAGTGGTCGGAAAAGGATCGCTGCCGCTCGAAAAAGTGCTCGGACGCGAACTGGGCAACTTGGTTCGCGAAACACACGAAGCGAATGGCGTGAAATTTCATCTCGGTCGACAGCCGCTGGAAATTACAGATCGCCATGTACAGCTCGATGACGGGACCAAATTGGAATACGACCTGGTGGTCGTTGGGATTGGCGTGCGCCCAAATACCGCCATCGCCGAACAAGCGGGCATCGCGACCGGTAATGGCGTTTTGGTTAACGAATTCCTGGAGACAAACGTGCCTGGGATTTTTGCGGCCGGCGACATCGCACGTTGGCCCGATCCGCGGGCGGGTCGCATCCGGGTGGAGCACTGGGTCGTGGCGCAGCGCCAGGGGCAGACTGCTGCACGCAACATTCTCGGCGCACGCAAACGCTTTGTACTGCCGCCGTTTTTCTGGAGTAATCATTACGATTTGCACATCCATTACGTTGGCCACGGCAGCGGTGAAGATCGCGCGAGCGTCTCGGGAAGTCTGAAAGCGAAAGATACTTCCGTGACCTTCCGGGATGTCGACAAGCTTACCGCTGTGGCGAGTATCGGCCGCGACCTTGAGAACCTTAAAGCTGAAGTGGCGCTCGAACGCGGCGAAGAATTCCGCACATTATAAGATCATTATCCGGACGGCCGCGGACGGCGTTATCGCTTACGTCTTGATGACCAAATAGAGTAATAGCGCAGTGGCGATGAGCGGGATCAAACAAACCATCAGCACTGTATTATTGCGCTAACCAAGTTCGCTCGGCATACGATTCTCTGCGACGATGGCTTCTCGATTTTTCGCAGATGTCGCAGCACGTAAACGGCAACGATGGGACAGATAACAGTCGGTCGGTAGCCAGCAGTTCCATCGATTGATGTGAAGTAGGGAAGCCACTGAGGCGTTCTTTAGGGAGGAAAACGCACGCGGGGCGGGAAGCTCTCAGACTCAGAGTCCTAGTCCGGGACCCGCGAATGCACTTCACAAGCTTGGCCAAATATAATTACGTTGAGCGATATGAGCGGGGCGACAGCCGAGGTCTTCGTATTCGTTCTGATCAGCAATTATTTCTTTACGCTGTTTATTATCGGTTTAGTCGCAGGATTAATATCACTCCTAAGTAAGCCGAAGCCCCTGGGAATTACCACGGTTGCCGAAGCGTTCTTCTCGTACTACATGCTTTTCCCCGTAGGCATAAGCAATCTGATCAATTTCGTTTTCCATGTTTTCTTCGGTGATATGGCAGCAAAGTTTATCGGCTGGGATAACAGTCCGTTTCAAGCTGAAGTAGGATTCGCAAGCCTTGGCATCGGCATTGCGGGGGTGATTGCGTTCAAGGCAAGCTTGCCGTTCCGGTGCGCCGCGCTAATTCCGCCTGCGGTTTTTTCATTGGGTGCAGCTGGAGGCCATATCTACCAGATGATAATGGCCCATAATTTTTCACCAGGAAACGTCGGGCTGGTTCTTCCAAGCGACATCATTATTCCGATTGCCGGAATCCTATTCTTGTGGCTGTCATATAAACACCGAAAATCGGGAGCGACGAATCACAGGCTGACCTAGCTGCGAATATTGGCCATCGGCCAAGAGGCGCACACCAACGATGATGTGCGCCCCCACATCGAGCATGCGGTGAAGCGGTGCTTAGCGAACTCGGCATCTCAAAGCGTCTCAGTGGATGAGCGGTTTACGGAGTCCGCAAGAAGCCGTGACTCACATCGCGCGCGTCAATATAGTATCCGGTGATCGCACCGACTGGATTGTTGGAAAGAGGGATAGTGCCTTGGAATGGGCCTGTGCCCGCAGCCGAAACGTCGAACGTGGTGATAGTGCCGTCCAAGGTGCGCACGAAACCGTGATTGACATCACTCGCGTCCACGTACTCTCCCGTGATCGCGCCTGGCGCGTTGATGCCCTGCGCTGAGGTGCCTTGGAAGGGGCCTGTGCCCGCGCCCGGAACGTCGAACGTGGTGATAGTGCCGTCCGAAGCGCGCACGAACCCGTGATTGACATCATTCGAGTCAATGTAATCCCCCTCAATAGTTCCTGCCTCATTAATGCCGAGCGGGAACGTGCCTTGGCCAGGGCCTGTGCCCACGCCCGGAGGATCGAGCGTGGTGATGGTGCCATCCGGAGCGCGCAGGAAGCCGTGATACACATCGCTTGCGTCAACGGAAGCTCCCGCGATCGCCCCTGCTGGATTGAGGCAATAGCCGGTGAAAACGAAGGTGCCCTGGCCCGGACCTGTGCCCGCGTTCGGAGCATCAAACGTAGTGAACGTTCCGTCCGGAGCGCGCAGAAAACCGTGAGCCACACCGCTAGCGTCAACGTAGCGTCCCGCGATCGCCTGCGGCGGGTTGATGTTGCCGGCGAAGGTACCTTGGCCGGGCGCTGTGCCCGCACCCGGGACGTCGAAGGTAGTGATGGCACCGTCCGGAGTGCGCAGGAAACCGTGAAACACACCGCTCGCGTCGTTGTAGTAGCCCGCCGTCACGCCTGCTGGATTGATGCTGAAAGGCCGCGTGCCCTGGCGGGGGCCTGTCCCCGCGTTAGGAGCGTCGAATGTGATGATGGCACCGTCCGGAGTGCGCACGATAGCGTGAATCGCACCGCCCGCGTCGGCGTAGCGTCCCGAGATCGTCCCTGCCGGGTTGATGGCGAACGCGATTGTGCCTTGGCCCGGGCCGGTGCCCGCACCCGGAGCATCGAATGTGATAATGGTAGGCTGCGGGCCCACAAACGATGTGTTTCTGAAATTCAAAACGCCATCGCTCGGGCCGCCGGAGGCAGTAGGCGCGACGCTACCCAGCAGCAAGATCGAGATCATGGCGGCAGTTAGCAGGCGTGCTGACGTGAAGGCCACGCCACTGCCAAGGAACATGTTTCGGAGAATGTTGGTCGTCATAAGATGTCTTTCCTTTCGTGATGATTACTTTCCCTTTACAAACGGATTCTGGAGCGCGCGCTGCACGGAATCTGAATTTTTTTCGCGGCTCACTTTTCTTCTTGCGGTCTTAATACAAACTTGTGAGGTGAAGGCGCTGGCAGAGAACGAGTGTCGCCAGAGCGATTTGTTTCCCCCCACTCATTGGAGCGTGGTTCTCGCGGCGGGAAGAGGCGAGGCGGAACCAGAAGTTGCGCAAGCGGCGCTAGCGGAGCTTTGCCAAATATATTGGGCGCCGCTTTACAGTTTCGTGCGCAGACGCGGCTACACCGTGCACGATGCGCAAGATCTAACGCAGAGCTTTTTCGTGTACGTAATTGAATCCAAAGTCTACAAACGCGTGGATCCGCAGAAAGGGAAGTTCCGTTCGTTTTTGCTTGCTTCCTTGAAAAATTTTCTGGCGCACGCTTCCGACCGCGAACGGACGCTCAAACGCGGCGGCAGACAGAATTTTCTTCCTCTGAATGAAGAGCAGATCGAAAATGCGGAGTCGCTTTTCCAGACTCATAGTTCTACGAGTAGTGAAGATCGAGTCTTCGATCGCAGCTGGGCTGCTGCGTTGGTCACCGCTGGACTGGAACGGCTCGCGGCAGATTACAAAGGTGAATCCAAGGAGAAGCTCTTCAAGGAATTAAGACCTTTTCTTGGCGGGGGCGCTGGGCCGCCACCGCCTTACGCTGAGCTGGCGGTTCGTCTGGGGATGAGTGAATCAACACTTCGCAGCCACGTCACTCGTCTCCGAGCGCGCTATCGGGAAGTGTTGCACGCTGAGGTGCGCCGAACGGTGGAGACTGAAGCACAAGCGCAAGAAGAGCTGCGCGTCTTACTCCGTGTGTTAACGGAAAATTAAGAAATACGCGCCGTGGCAACACCACCAGCATCAGCAACCACGGTTTGCTGGGCATGCGGCGAGCCGTTGGACGCAAAGGGCGATTGCGTAGCTTGTTTCCTCCGGACCGCCCTAGGTGAATCAGTCGTCGAAAGCAAGCAGCTTCCCTCGTTAGTCTTCGGCGACTTCGAGGTAGAGCAACGCCCAGACGGCTTTTACTGGGAACTTGGTCATGGCGCCATGGGGACCACCTATCTTGCCGTGGACAAAGTTTTGCGCCGGAGGGTCGCTCTGAAGGTTATCGAGGTGCCGGCGGCGCCGACCAGTCGGGACGCACAAGCCGTACGCGAACGCTTTTTGCGTGAAGCCCGCGCCGCGGCCCGGCTTCGGCATCCGAACGTTGCTGCTGTTTACCACTTCGGCGCTTCTCCTAATGGCACTCACTGCTATTACGCAATGGAGTTGGTCCAGGGCGAAACTTTGGAGACTTTCATAAGAAGGGACGGTCCGCTTAATTCAAAAGTGGTCCTGGAAATTGCAATCCAAATCGCGCAGGCATTGATGGCTGCGGCGTCCCACGGTTTGATCCATCGGGACCTCAAGCCCAGCAATATCATGCTGATGCGCGGCGGAACTGACGCGGCGGAGCTGCAAGTGAAGATCATCGATTTCGGCCTCGCCAAGGCGATCGCGGATGCCGGAGGCGAGATGGATCTGACGCATGGACAATTCGTTGGCACACCGAATTTCGCGAGCCCAGAGCAATTTGGAAGCGACCCGGTCGATGTGCGTTCCGATATCTACTCGTTAGGCGCTACGCTCTGGTTTGCGCTTACGGGGAAAACGCCATTTGCCGGCCGCAACATTGAGGAAATCCGCCACGCTCAAAAATCGGCCCCGCTTCCTACCAAACAATTGAAAGCGGCACATGTTCCGTCTCGCCTGACGTCTCTGCTCAAATCAATGCTTGCACTTGAGCCGGCGGCTCGTCCTGGCATCAAGGACTTAGCAGCGAGTCTGCGACGTTGCTCCACGCAGGCAAACGGTGTACGCCGCAACCGCGTCGGCATCGCATCTGCCGCCTTACTGATTCTCGGTGCGTCTGCATTTTTCATTTTCTATTCTCTGCGTACGCATCCAGCCGCTGTCGAATCTGTTTCGAATCCGGCGGTGCTGGAGAAAAGCGTTGCCGTGCTGCCTTTCGACAATCAGAACCGTGATCCAAACATCGATTACCTATCTGATGGTATCACTGAAAGCATCATTCACAGCCTTTCGCAGCTATCTCAACTGAAGGTGATGGCGCGCAGCACGGTCTTTCAATACAAGGGCAAAGAGGTTGATCCGCGAAAGGTTGGGCACGACCTCGGCGTGGGGGCTGTGGTAATGGGCAGATTATTCCAGCAAGGCGACAACCTAACGATCCAAACAGAACTGGTGAGTGTTTCAGATGGAACGGAACTGTGGGGACAACAATACAATCGCAAGCTCGCCGACGTATTCGCGGTGCAGGAAGAGATCGCGAAGGAGATTTCCGAGAAATTGCGCTTGAAGTTGAGCGGCGCCGAGCGTCACCAGCTTACCAAGCGGCCAACGGAGAACCTTAAAGCTTTCCAGTATTACATGCAGGGACGTTCGTCTGCCCAACGTCGCACCCGCGAAGATCTGCTTACCGCCATAAGCTACTACGAGAGGGCAATAGGGGAAGATCACAACTATGCGCTCGCCTACGCGGGTTTTGCTGACGCCTACGCGAATCTTGGCGCTTACGGCTACATTGCGCCCATTGACGGTGCGCGCAAAACGGAAGAGGCGGCGCGGGAAGCCTTGGCGTTTGATGAGAACTTGGCCGAAGCTCACGCCGCACTAGCTCTAGCCAACATCGCATTCGCTCCAGCCAATTTCGAGATGGGTGATCGCGAACTGCGCCATGCCATCGAGCTCAGTCCGAGCTTGGCATTAGCCCATGGCTATTTGGCATTTTCACTCGTGCGGCAGGGGCGCTTCGATGAAAGCCTGGAGGAAATGTCAAAAGCTCGCGAACTCGATCCGCTTTCACCAATTATCGCACGCCAAGCGGCTATGCCTTACTACCTCGAGCGAGATTATCCCCGAGCCCTTGAGTTGCTGCGGCAGGCCAATGAGCTAGGCCCAGCTTTTACCACGACATGGGAGATAGGAGTGTACATCCAAAACAAGTTGTTCAACGAAACGCTGGCGGAATTGGAAAAGGCCAAACGAGAGAGGAAAGATGACCCGATTTTAATTTACGACACGGGCATGATCTACGCGGCGCAAGGGAAGCGCGCAGAAGCCTTCCAGATCATCAAAGACTTGGAAGGGATATCAGGCGCGAGTTTGAGCCAGGCACATTTAATAGCCAAAATCTATGTCACCTTGAACGAGAAGGAGATGGCGCTTTCATGGCTGGAACGCGGCTTAGCAACGGGAGCGATCGGAACCTTTTATAAAGACGAGCCAGTGTGGGATCCAATCCGCAGCGACTCGCGGTTCATCGAGCTCGTGCGGCGCACGGGGATCCCCGTTGTGAACCCGAAGAATTCCCTGATCGAGCTGAAGCGTCGCAACGTTTCGGAAAGTCGCGATCGTGAAGCGGGGTCATGATACAGATCAGTAATATTGCCTGATCAAAAGAGTCTTTGTCCGTTGCCTCTACGGGCCTGTTGTGTATCGCGCTCCTCAGAGAGTCCGCCAATGGGCGACTTGTGAGGTGTCCTTCCTTGACGTGCCGATCCTAGTGCGGCGATTGATTGGGAAGTGATTGATTCAGCTTCGCTTGCGCTTTCATGATCTCGGCTTCCACGGTCGGCATTATGTCAGCCATGTAAGCGCCGAACTTTTGCATCGCTGATTTTCCGACGGGCGAACCATAAAAATCTGCCAATGCTTTCAACTCCTCAGTGGTGAAATGCTTTACCATTGAGTCGATCATCGCCTTGGTTAACGCCGCGATGTCGAGCTGCGAAGTCATCAGCTTCTTGAATTGATCACGTTGGTCCGGCGGAAGGTTCGCGGCCATCTTGTCGGCCATGTCCTCGAACAGCGCTTTCGGTGGAGTAGCCTGGAGGTAACGCTCGGCCTCGTGACGCCGGGTTTCTGGAGTGTCAGGTGCGCTGAGAGCAAAACCACATGAGAGAAACAGGGTGACCGTAGTAAGGATGAACGTTTGTTTTTGCATGGAAATCGAGTGATAGAGGTCCTCTCGCACTAAGGCGATCTTTTTCTAGCAGGTGTTTGTGTCTGTTTAAATCAGCAAGGCGGCGAGCCCAAGAAAGACGAGCAAACAGCCAACATCGGTGAAGGTCGTTACGACGATGCTAGACGCCGTTGCTGGATCGGCACCGAATTTCTTGAGAGCCAATGGCACCATCGCGCCAGCCACGCCACTAAAACAGCAGCTGATGGTGATAGCCAGGAACACTACAAAACTTAGCATCAAAGCCAGCTGGCTTCTCACCATCGTTGCAAAGATAAACATTGCGATTCCGCCCGTTACGCCAGTCAAGGCTCCATTTAATGTTCCAAGCAACATTTCCTTGATCAGGAGTATCCGTTGTCTGCCCGATCTTAAATCACCGAGGGTCATCCCGCGCAAACATACTGCCAGGGCCTGCACTCCGGTGTTTGCTGCCTGACCGATTAGCACAGGCAGGAATACTGCCAGCGCAATAATGCGGTCGATCGTTTCCTGAAAAAATCCGACCACAACTGCAGCCAAAAGTCCGCAGAATAAATTTACCTGAAGCCAGGGATGCCGGAATTTCAGGCTACGCAGCCACGGCGTGGTTAGCCGCTCTTCTCTTTCCACGCCGACCATTTCGCCCGGTTGGGCGCTTAATTCGATCGCCTCGGCCTCAAACAGCATCTGGCCACGCAAAAGACCGAGAAGTCGTCCCGTTTTTTCGCAAACTGGATACACGGGATAATGCCGAACAAGGACCGCTCTCATCGCATCGGGCAGCGACATTTCTGGTGTGAGGTAAAACGGATTCGTCAGCATGATTTCCTCAAGACGTTGACTGCTATGCGCCAGGAGCATGTCGCGCATCACAACAACGCCAAGGAGTTTCTCCTGTTCGTCTGTGACAAAGCCGTAGGTGATAATTGTTTTTTTGGCGAGCCGTCGAATTTGTTCGGTTGCTTCGGCAATTGTCGTTTGCGGACGGAAAACCGCTAGTGGTGGCTGCATTAATCGTCCAATCGTCCGCTCCGGGTATGTTTGATTCCGCATCCATTGCTTATTGGTTTCAGGCGAAGCGGTGGCCAGAATGGTTTGCCTCCGTGAAGGATTGAAGCGTTGGAGAATCTTCAGTGCCGATGCCGGATTTAGCAGCTCCAGCATTTGAACAACAAACTCATCTGGATACGGCTCCAACATCTTGGCCGCTTCCTGCGGATCGGTTTCAACCAGCTTTGTAAACAGCGTCCTTACTTCCGGCTCAATTTCCCGGATAGCACCGGATTCAATTTCTCGGTCGTTCATGGCACGAGTCTGGCAAGCCGACGCAGCAGTGGCAACATCAACTGTCCGACCGACGGTAATATTCGGTACGAGCCGACTTGGAAATCGCCGCTGCTCATCGATCTTGAGTTGTGCGGGTTCTCATCATAACAGGCGCGGGTGTTTCGGCTGAAAGCGGGATTCCAACTTTTCGTGGCAAAGATGGTTACTGGCGCAACCTGGATCCGATAAAGTTGGCGACACCGGAAGCGTTCGCGCGCCAGCCGGAATTAGTCTGGCAATGGTATCGCGAGCGACGACAGTGTATTCGCAATGCGCAACCCAATCCCGGGCATGAAGCGATTGCCAGACTGGCGCAGTGCGCAGATGAATTTCTGCTCGTCACACAAAACGTGGACGACCTGCATGAGCGCGCTGGTCTGATGAAGGCGGAGATGGTGCAAATTCACGGAGACATCTTTGTTGCCAAATGCTCCCGCTGTGATTTCGAGCAACACGACTACGAACACGAGCAGGAGCATGAAGATGGGATTCCGAGATGTACGAAGTGTAATGCGCTCATGCGGCCGGGTGTGATTTGGTTCGGAGAGCCTCTGCCTTCACGTGAAACCGAACGTGTTGAGAACTATTTGCAGCGCGATTCTTGCGGCGTTGTGATCGTGGCGGGAACAACGGCAACGTTTGGATACATCATCGACTGGGCGCTGCGTGCCAGTCGCCGCGGCGGCGAGCTCATCGAAGTTAATCCCGAAGAAACGCCGCTCTCCCGCTTTGCAACACGACTGGTGCGCCAGCCAGCCGCAATCGCTCTGCCGCGTGTCGTTAATGAACTGACCAGTTGACGGTATTGCGCACTAAAGAGAGGCGTGTCGCTTGCATTTTCGTCGGCAATTGTAGGGCAACCGGATCGCTTGCCAGCCCGAAACGTATACGGTCTTCGGGAAGAGCAGCGCTTGCCCTACAATTCAGGTCGATCCTGCAGCTGGTGAAAATATCGCGCGACGTTTGGCTTTAAATAGAAATACCAGCACGATAAACAGCCAAAAGCAGTGGCGTTAATCAGCGCACGCCACATAATACTCCGACGAAGCAGGTTCAATGCGCCGAGCGTCGCCGCGTAAGCGATAATTGAAGCGAATATTGCCATTATAACATGACGCGACCATGGCTTGCGACAAGCCAGTGCGTAACAGACTAACGCCATCAAAAGTCCGATTGCGGCAACCAGGGGCCCCGCGATGCGTAGCCATTCGGTACGTGTGACGTGCTCGCCTCCCATGATGGCAGGTCCGATGTGCAAGAACACCAGAAGGACTGAGAGGTACATTCCCGCGGATGCCAGCCCGGCTAACCATGTCAAGATTGGAATCGCGAATGGTTGCCTTTGCATCGGAATATTACGTGCCGATCCACCGTAGATAACGCTCCGCTGAGCTTCGTACCGCGGCTTTGGCGTCCGATAGAACGTTCGCTTTCCACCACGCACCGTAAATCTGATCGAAGGGAAACGGTTCGATTGCTCTTAGAATATGTTCGACGGCGGTCGGCCCGAGCGGAATCAGGTTCGGATAACTGCGCATGAAGCTGACAAAGCGGCGATCTTGCACTACTTGAATAATGTCGCCTGTCAGCAAAGCGCCTTTGCTATTTGCACCCGCTGGCCAATGTAACACTGTGCCGCCTTCAAAGTGCCCGCCGCAATTAATTAGCGTGAGATCATCCCACAGCCGCAAACTTTCTCCTTCCCAAAACTGAATTCGGGAACTCTCACGCATCACCCATTCGTGATCGGCAGTATGCAGAAAGATTCGCGCATCGAAACGTTCTGACCATTCGACCATCGTTGTGTAGTAATGCGGATGCGATATCGCGATCGCACGGATGCCGCCGCGCGCGTTCACTTCAGCGATTGTTCTATCGTCCAGTAACGTGATGCAATCCCAGAGCAAATTTCCGGATGTCGATTGCACAAGTAACGCGCGTTGGCCGATCGCAAATTCGGGTTCGGTGCCAATGCCCAGAAGTCGCGGCGCTTCTTCTTCAACACGGTTTCGATGATTGGGCGCGAGATGTCTAAGTGTGGTCCATTCCTGGCCGCTGTGGCGGACAAATTGCCGTTCATCTTCGCAAATTGCGCATAAGGCGGGCCATTGCGCGCTTTCATCAAACTGCGTTCCGCATTGCACACAGATGTAATTCTCCATAGCAGATATGAACTAAGGCTGCTGTAGCGATAGTCCAGCGCAGGCAGATCGATCGTTGTAGAGGTACTTGTGTCAAGCACCTGTCCAATTCGCTTCGGCGTTTGACACAAACGCCGCTACAACCTTTCCCGAGCTAATCCTTGCGGCGAACCGAGCCGGCGCCGGTGATGTGTTTCTCAATCGTCGGATTGCCGGAATAGCTGACTTTGCCGGCGCCGGTAATGGCGACTTTCAACGTTTCAGCAACTGCGACTTCTGCGTCGCCTGCGCCTGTCGTGGAGATTTCGGCAGCCTTGGTTTGGAGGCCGCCGGCGTCGAGCTCGCTAGCCCCGGTCATATCAGCAAGGAGTTCTTCGATGTTTCCATCGAGCGAAACATGTGATGCGCCGCTAGCCTCAAGAGCGAACCTGGGTCCGGTGAGCTTTTTTGCAGTGAGCCTTACAGCGCCGCGGATCCTTGCGCCTGTTCGTGTTGGGCTGGAGATAACAACCTTGATTCCATGTGTTGGCCAAATGTGCTCATGCGTGCGCAAATGAAGCATGTCGCCCGAGACGTCACTTTCAATATACGAGAGAAGATTTTCGTCGGTCGTGATGTGGAGGGCAGAGGACCCGCTTTGCCATTCGATTTCGAATGTTCCACCGGCGTCGATCTCGGTGAAGGTGCCGATGGTTCGGTCATCTGTTTCGATGTGTCCATTGCCTCGAACGCCAACCCATCGGCACCCGGAGGCCAAGGCGATGTAGACGGTCAGAAATACTATAGTGATCTTCTTCATGTAAATGATGGTGGTTTCTGTAGCTAGGATGCAGCGAGGTAGCAGTATGGATTCAAGGAAAATTCAAGGAGGAGCGTTCGTCCTGGCGCGCCGTAGCCTTCGAGGGTGTCAGATCGCCCTGCGGCGGACTGGAGACTGCCGCTCCTCGATTCACTCCACAATCTTTAGCTTTACCGCCTCCACGAGGACATCATCGACGTAGAATTCAACGCGGTAATCACCGATCGCCCAACCGCTTTCCGGCCGTGCCAGCGTGAATGCTCCGTGAGCATTTTGACTTTCGACCATCGCTGAAGCTTCATCCACCTTGTAATTTTGTGGAAAATCTTCGCCGATGTTCTCCGCGATCCACACCGCTTTCACCTTTCCGCCCTTTCGCAGGCGCTGTCCCTGCCAACGCACGTAAATCTGGGGCGTATCGGATGAAAACGTCGTGGTTGGTGCCCCGAATTGATCTTTTGCGAAGCTCACGGACAGCCTTTTCGACGCGGCGTCGGATTTTATCTCTGGCCTGTTTTCGATTTTAGGTCGCTCAGCCAATTCCAGGGTAATTCGCTGGAGCAAATCGCCGTCCGTGGCCCGCAGTGTTGTAACATCTTTAACAATTCCAGTACCGGGCACGAACCAGCGATCAATTGTCATACGGCTGGGTGAGCTTTGCTCTCCACGAATATGGAAGGCATGAAATTCGCCGGCCGGAACTTCGATGTCTTCTTCTCCGGTCACATTGTACTGCTGCTGCACTATCAAATCGCCGGCCTGTCCATCGAAATTCCAAGTCGCGCCCTGCTTTAGCGGCGCGGCAACCATTGTCTGTGGCGGATTGAACTTGATCAGCTCGCCATCAAGATTAATTCGCGCCCAACAGGTTATTCCATGGGTATCGATCGTGACGAAATCTGTGTTGGTGACCGCACCAGCGCGATGCATTTCGAACTTAAGGAGTTCCTTCCCGTCGACGTTTTCCATTCCATCCAGGCGGTAAATTACTGGTAGCCGGACCCTACCACTAATGTCTGTTTTCAAATTCGAGATAGTAAGGCCTTTTCCAAGTTCTTCCGTCATGCTGTATCGCCAGGTTGTCCCGGGCTTGGTAGGGACGAGCGGAGCGGCCGGCACGGACGCGATGCCAAAAAAATAAACCACCGTGCAAAAGTTCCGCACGAAGCTAGTTCGCACGCCTGCTCGGCATTCACAAGGAGCGGCGGTCTCCAGTCCGCCGCCTTTTTGGAAACGCTTGTCTAGCTCGGCGGACTGGAGACCGCGGCTCCTTGTTCTATGGTTCGCGAATGTTGCGAATCGTCTTATTACTCTCCTGGATTATCTGCGCTTTTGCTATTCGGGCTGAGCCGGCCAAGTCTGACCGGCATGTTGTGGTTGTTGTGTGGGATGGAATGCGCCCGGATTTTGTTAGCGCGGAAACAACTCCGACGCTTTGGAAGCTTGCACGCGAGGGAGTCACCTTTCGCAATCATCATGCCGCTTATCCGAGCGCGACACAGGTAAATGGCACGGCGCTTGTTACCGGCGTGTATCCAGGCCGTAGCAGCGTGATCGCAAATTATGCGTACCGCCCGGAGATTGACCGCACCCGATCAATCAGCGTCGAGAGTCCAACAGTTGTAAGTAGGGGAGATGAACTTTCGGGCGGTAAATACATTTCCGTGCCCACTATCACCGAGATCATTCAACGCGCAGGTGAACGAACGGTGATTGCCAGTGCAAAAACTGTCGGCCTCTTGCTGGATCGACACGCAGGGGTGGCGTGGGCTTCCCAGCCCATGTCCCATCGGCAGCCTCCTTCGCCGAAGGGCTCCGGCGTGCCAGGGGATGCCGATGCCACGGGCGTCACGCTTTTCGCAGGCAACTCACTCCCGCCCGATGCAATAACTTCCATCGCTGCCACGCTTGGCCCGTTTCCATCCGCACACCTACAACGCGACGCCTGGACGACCAAAGCAGTGACAGATTTCCTGTGGAAGGCTGGTGTGCCAGCGTTGTCGGTGATCTGGCTGGGCGAGCCGGATCTAACGGAGCACGAATCTGCGCCGGGCGCGCCACTGGCGCTCGCTGCGATCAAATCGTCGGATGAAAATCTCGCGGTTGTTCTTTCAGCCTTAGATCGTCAGAGTGCGCGTAAAACAACAGATGTTTTTGTCGTTTCCGATCACGGATTCTCAACCATCGGACGATCCGTTGACCTGCGAAAAATCCTCAGCGACGCCGGTTTCGCTGCGAAGACTGAATTTGATGAGCAGCCAAAGTCCGGAGACATCATGCTGGTTGGGAACGGCGGCAGCGTTCTCTTCTATGTCACTGGACACGACGTGACGGTGACGCGACGTCTTATCGAATTTTTGCAGCAATCGGATTTTGCGGGAGTGATTTTTACCAAACAGGGTTTGCCAGGAACCTTCCATTTGACTGACGCCAAAATCGACAACCCACACGCGCCGGACGTTGTCATGGCTTTCCGTTGGAACAATTCGAAAAATCAGTTTGGCGCTCCGGGCATGATCGATGCTGATTGGCAGCGAAAAGCAGGAGAGGGGACTCACGCCACCCTCAGTCGATTCGACATGCATAACACTCTGATCGCGGCAGGTCCGGACTTTCGTCGCGGTCAGATAGACGATTTACCTACAGGCAATATCGATCTCACGCCGACAATTTTGGACATTCTTGGAATTAAGGCGCCGCAGGAAATGGACGGGAGAGTTTTGTCCGAAGCAATGGTTAACGGGGATCCAACGCCGGTTGAGGGAAAAACAGAAGCGAAAACAATCGAAGCTAAAAAAGATTTCGCCGCAGGAACCTGGCGACAATCGCTTCGAATTTCACGCGTTGGTTCATCAGTCTATCTCGATGAAGGCAACGGTTCATTTATCCTCAAGCGCGGAGGGGAATGATTGACATTAGAATTTGCGGAACCTAGCCTCGCATTCGTGCTCTGCCATCTTGGCCGCATTGTCACAATCATCGCCCTTTGCTGCGCGATCGGCTTGCAATGGATCGCGCTCCAATCGCTGGCGTGGACCACAATGCTCATCGATTACTCGAAACGGGCGCCGCTATGTCAGGCGATTGCTCAAACCTTTGACGGCGCTCATCCATGTTCGCTTTGCCATGTCGTCAACAAGGGAAAGAATTCTGAAAGCAAATCCGGTCTCCAATCGCCAACGCCCAAGATCGACATGATTTGCGTCTCACGGACGTCCCTCTTGTTGCGGCCGTTTACATCTTTCGAATACGCGATGCGCGATTTTTGTTCTTCTCAAATGGGGCGATCTCCGCCTGTACCGCCACCGCGCTTGGTCCTCGGTTAGTTAGTTCGCGTTTGATTCCGGCTGCGCCGTGCGTGTTCGGGCCGTAGCCTTGCGCGCGGTACACAACTGGAAACTGCCGCGTAGCCGTCGCGGCTTTGTTTCAACTTTCAGAGGACCAAAATGAAACATTTATCTTTGCTTTTTTGGCTTATTTGCATTGTATGCGCGTTTAGCGTGACCAGCCGGGCTTACGCTCACGGCTTTGCAGGCGCGCGGTTTTTCCCGGCAACACTGGTGACCGATGATCCTTTTGTCGCTGATGAACTCTCGCTCCCAACAGTTAGCACGATCCGAACGCCGGAGGATGGCGGAACGCGCGAGACGGAGCTCTCCGCGGAGATCTCTAAACGCATCACACCGGAATTTGCCATCGAAATCGGTGATAATTTTACCGCACTCAATCCACACGAAGGCCGTGCGACAAATGGATTCGGCAATCTGGAGTTAGGTGGGAAGTATCAGCTCCTGAAAAATGGCGTGCACGAAGCGATTGTCTCGATCGGGCTTGGTGTGGAAATCGGCGGAACCGGATCACACTCAGGTGGTGCCGATTCATTCAGCACGTGGTCGTCAGGGATTTTCTTCGGCAAAGGCTTCAACGAATTACCTACAGAGCTGCGGTTCCTGAAACCGCTGGCCCTTACAGGACAGGTCGGCATCGCGATTCCCACCAGCGCGAGCACGCGTAGTGTTACGGTGGATCCTGAAACCGGCAAACGCGAGATTGAAATTGAGCGGCACCCCGACGTGCTAGAGTGGGGTTTTGCCTTGGAGTATAGTGTAATCTATCTGCAATCGCAGGTGCAAGACATGCGCTTGCACGCGCCATTCGATCGGTTGATTCCTCTGGTGGAGTTTGCATTCGAAAGCCCGCTAAACCGCGGTCCGCAGGGACCAACGACAGGGACGATAAATCCCGGAATCATCTGGGCGGGCAAATACCTCCAGGTTGCGGTGGAGGCTGTTGTTCCGATCAACGAACATACGGGAAATAATGTCGGTGTGATCGCGCAATTGCACTTCTTTGTGGACGATCTTTTTCCACACAGCCTGGGCCGCCCGCTCTTTGGAGGAAACAAATGAAACGTATCGTCTTTACCTTCCTTTTAATTCTTCTGGCGGAGTCAGCCCGGCTTGAAGCGCACGCCTTTCTCAAGGATGCGGAACCCAGGGTTGGCAGTACCGTGCAGTCATCGCCGAGTGAGGTTCGAATTCGATTTACAGAGAATATCGAACCTGTCGTTAGCAGCATTCAAGTGTTCGAGGCGTCTGGGAAAGAAGTGGACAAACGCGATCTGCATCTGGATCGAACAGATCACGCTGTCCTGCACGTGTCTCTGCCGCAGCTCGGCGCGGGAACCTACAAGGTCGTGTGGCGCGTCGTGTCAGTCGACACGCACGTCACGAGCGGAAATTTCACGTTCCGGATCGTTCGTTAGGCACTAGTGGGTAGGAAAACCAGTGCTCACGACGCAGCTCATCATCGCTCGCGCGGCGCACATCGCGGCGTCGATCCTGCTTGCGGGAATCTTTACCTTCGAGGTTGTTCTAATTTCCCCAGCCGACCAGTCTAGACGCCGCGGCTTGCAGGAGATCGAACGTTGCCTGTTCCGCCTGACTGTTTGGAGTCTGATCGGAGCACTTCTTTCCGCTCTGCTCTGGTTTTGGCTGGAAGTGGCGAGCATGACCCAGTTGTCACTCAAAGATGCTTTATCCACGACGGCGTGGTGGACGGTTTTGTTCGAGACACAATTCGGTCGAGTTTGGCAACTTCGTCTTGGCCTGATCGCGGCCGCATTCGTGCTTGTCGCCTCCGGGCTTGCGAAAACGGCGGGCGAACCACTGACGAATCGCGCCGTCAATTTCAAAGTTCCGGCTAAGGATCACGTCTGCGGACGGCAAGGGCTTCACGCAACTGGAGCCTCTTATGGCCACCTTCGCGCATCTTGTCGGATTCAATCAGGACTACAAGACGGTGATGCACCTGCATCCCAAAGGAGCCCTATCTTAGATCCGACTGCGCGCGGCGGACCGGAGCTGGAGTTTCAGATTTATCCGTTGCAGCCCGGCTTTGTTCGTCTTTTCGCTCAAGTGCAGATTGACGGCCGTTCGCACTTCGCTCCCTTCGGCCTCCAAATTCTGCCATGAATTTGGCACAATAGACCGATTGCTCGAAAGCGTGGCTTGCCCCAACAATAACTGCCAGCCAAGGTTGACAATCGGTTTACAAACCTGCGCGTCTTCGTGCCGAGAGGCTCTTCCCACCGCTGGCCGGGCGAATACAGCCTTATGACCAGGTGATCAAGCGCAGTTCGTGCATTTGCATCATGGAGGGATGTGTAGGCATGACACGCACGCTAAAGCCGTAGGTGCCGCTTTCAGAAGCGGGAACCGCTCCTTGGTAAATATAGTTGCCGTCGCCATCGGCGCGCCCGGTTTGATTGAGGAGAGTCGACGAAGGATTACGAATGTCACCATTTTCCGCTTCGCCGTGGTACGCTTCCACTCGCACATGTTTTGGATGAACCGTGCCGAGATGAACGCGCGCCGTGATTTGCAGTGATTCGCCAACCAAAATGCTTTGTCGATCTTTGTTTCCGATCTGGACGTCGGAAATCTTCACTGCGGGCCAATCCTTGCGTATTTGCGTTTTCCACTGGCTCAGGTGTGTGGCGGCGCCGCAGCCGTCGCGGGAAAAATTCTCGTACGATTTCGCGGCGGGGATATAAAGTTGTTCGGTATATTCTTTCACCATTCGCTGCGTGTTGAAAACGGGCGTGACGCTTCGGATTGACTCACGCATCAATTGCAGCCAGGCGAGCGGAAGTTTGCCATCCGGTTTCGCGTAATATAGAGGGACGATTTGGTTTTCCAGTAATTGGTAAAGACTGCTCGCGTCTACTTCATTCTGAAATTCGGTGGTCCCATTATTGATTTCCGCGCCAATGGCCCAGCCGTTGCTGCCGTTGTAGCCTTCGCGCCACCAGCCGTCG
>JBKPOB010000089.1:0-4575 GCA_046732875.1 Verrucomicrobiota bacterium
ATAAGTAAAAGCTATCCACGTAATCACGCCACCCAGAATCCGGCTGCCGCTCCATTCCCCGATTCGTTCGATTGGATAGCCACGGAAGAACGTTTCCTCAAACACCGCCGCAGTTGTAACCACGAGAAAGCGATACCAGAACGGCGTATCGAGGATTGTGTTCATCTGGTCTGTATTCATCTTCAGATGCAGCACCGGAAAAATCACGCTCCAGATGAAGACAATGCCAGCAACCGTAAGCAAGCTCGTGATGATCCCCAGCACAATGTCCAGCCATCCGGGCCGCCGGAGGCCAATGGAAGAAAGAGGCCGGTGCTCCACCATCAACACATACGCGAAAATCGCGATGCAGAGCAGCCACCACAGCACTTCGGCGCCCCCCAACGTGCCGAAAAGCCGCCTACCCCAAGTGCCTATCGGCAGAAGCGCAGCTGCAAGCCAAAACAGAAGGCCGATAAGCGTGGTAATGCGTCGTCGTGCCGTCATTAGTAGGAGTAGTTTGTGGCTTTGAACAAACAGTGTAGACAAGACTCTATAATAAGTTCGCTAAAGCGCGTGAGTGCGGGAAAATCATCTAACGAGACACAAGATCAGCGACCGCGAGCCCGGTAAAGCGTGACTCGCAGCCAAAGGGTGGATGGCAAACACTCATAAAGTGGATCGGAGCGCGCCTCGCGGTTCGCTGCATCGCCTGGTTGGGCCCCGCGAGGAATATCACGATTCCTGCGATCACAACGTCTGTGAAAACGTGAGCTATCCAGGGCGCGAACATCCCGCCAGCGCGTCGGCGGATGACCCCCATAAGCAGCCCGAAGATACCAGCGAGGCCAACGCCGAGCCAACCGCGCGGAAATCCTTTGATATGAATCGCGCCGAAGGCAACGGCTTGCATCAGAAGAGCCGCGAATCCCGGTCCGAGTGATCTATCCAGCGCGTGCAAGAACACACCGCGATACGCGGCTTCTTCAACAGCTGCGTTGAGCATGGCAAAAATCAGGCCGCCACCAATCAGCAGTCCCCATGGCAGCGCTGGCACATAAGCTTTGACGATGTCCGCAACATTCGGATCCAGAAGAAAGTACCAGCTGAGAAGCGCGACGGCTGCGAGGAGCCCTGCCCCTACAGAGAGTAAGCAGACGCCCGTATCGAAAGATCCCCACCGAGCCCAGGTCGCTGTTCCGCGCAGCCAGGGTACACCGCGAACGATCCCCGCGTAACCAACCAGACCAAAGGCCAGGATAACGGGAAAATACCGCACGCCGGAGAAAATGAGGCTGAGGCAGAGCACGCAGAAGATCGAAAAGGGCGCAGCTGCCGGACACCGCTTATACCAGGCCAGCGCAGCCAACACGGCAGTTCCGATCGCAGCCCCAATCGCTACGTTGAGGGAAACCAGTGGCGCCGCTGTACACAGCAAAGTGACGCCGACTACCAGAACTGCATCAAGTTTCCGAAGTCTATGGATTACGGATTGCCTTTGAAGAATTGACACCGTGAAGAAACTCTGAGGCCTAACGAGAAAGAGATAAGCCACGGCAGGGTGTCGTGGAAAACACGCTGAGCGCGTATCGAAATGGGGCCGTTGGCTTCATCGACTGGTTAGACCTATTTGTCGTGTTTATCAATGAATGCATCTAGTTGCGCTTCCCAATCCTTTAGCTCGTTGCGCTTAAAATCGACATACTCGCGGAACAACTGCATAAGGGTGCCCGGAAGCGAATCTACTTTCAATACATCCAAATCTCTGAGCGGTGACAGTGGAAAAGTGGAGCCCTCAAGGTTGACGTTCTCGTATGTGGCTTCTTTGTCGCCTTTCCGTTCGGCTAGAAATGCGATCCACCGCGATGAGGGCCGAAAGGGATCTTGTGAATCGACAAGACCGAAGAAACGGGTAACCGCGGGGGCCCCCGGCAATGGAGTTCTCTGGGGAGGTGGAGTGCTCTGAAGCTCACCTCCAATCGTCTGAATCTCCAAGTGCCTAAGCCAAACGACGACCTTCTTCTCAGGCGGATTGCCTTTCAGCACCTTGTCAAACCGGACATTGAATCGCGCAGAACCCCCGAGGTCTTCGTCCGATAATTTCTGCAAAATGGTAATCGCAGCGATCACGTCGGATTCCTTGATTAGTGAAGAAAGACCCGGATACACGCCGTAGATTGGCGCATAAGCTTTCGGGCACAACCACAGCGCAAGCGCGACAATCGGAGCTACTCGCGGGGTCGTCCGCATAGGTCTAACTACAATTCGACGAAAGCATGTTTCGCCTATTTCGGCTTTTCTCCGGGAGGGGCACCGGGTAAAACGAAAGCATGTCTTCTTTTTTACCGGCGGCCCCGAATCAGGGCAAGCCGAAATTGCTCGACCAAGTTCGCCAGCTCATGCGACTCCGTCATTACAGTTTGCGAACTGAAGAAGCGTACGTCGGCTGGATTCGGCGGTACATTCTTTTCCACGGCAAACGGCATCCTCGTGAGCTCGACGAGAAAGATGTATCGGATTTTCTGAGTAGCCTGGCGATCAAGGGACGCGTGGCCGCCTCGACGCAAAACCAGGCGCTGAATGCGCTGTTGTTTTTGTACAAGGAAGTACTGCAGCGCGAGCTCGGTTTCGTGGGCAACGCCTTGCGAGTGAAACGGCCGCCGAAAGTGCCGGTTGTACTGTCACCAGACGAAGTGCGAGCGGTGCTTTCGCATCTAGATGGACAATATCGTTTGATGGCGCAGCTGCTCTACGGAAGTGGATTGCGTTTGCTCGAATGTCTTCGCTTACGCGTCAAAGATGTTGATTTGCACTATCTGCACATTACCGTGCGCGATCCCAAAGGTGGTCGGGAACGCAAAACAATGCTGCCGGTGAGCCTGGCTGGGTCATTGCGTCAGCATTTGGAAAAAGTGAAGGCACGGCATCAGCAGGATCTGGCCGAAGGCTTTGGCAGCGTACATTTGCCGGGCGCGCTGGAGCGAAAGATTCCAAGCGCATCATGGGAATGGGCCTGGCAGTACGTGTTCCCCGCTGAACGTCGCTCAATCGACCCGCGAACAGCAATTGAACGGCGGCACCATGTGAATGAAAAAAATCTGCAGAACGCGGTCAAGGCAGCTGTGCGCAAGGCACGACTGAGCAAGGCAGCCAGCTGTCACACATTACGGCATTCGTTTGCGACGCATTTGTTGGAAAACGGATACGATATTCGTACGGTGCAAGAACTCCTGGGCCACAAAGACGTGAGCACGACGATGATTTACACTCACGTGCTCAACAAGCCAGGAATCAGCGTGAGAAGTCCTCTGGACTAGACAGAAAAGTCCGTTGGAGGTTACTTGGACTCTGCTTTGGGTAATGGCAGGGAAGCTTGGCCGAAGACGTAGCGCCAGCCTGTTGGAGTGCGGACATAAGTGTCGCTAAACCATAACTTATAGTCAATCGGCTTACCTTCTTGCACCGCTTTGATCCATAGGAGCGCAGTTACTACGGCTGTGTCACCCCATACTCTGACCTTCTGTGATCCGGGTTCCTCGTCTTGGCGTTCGTAGATAACTTCTTTCTTTCGAGCCGAATCAAGTAAGTCGGTCTTGCTAGAAACTTTGCCGCGACCGGTTACCAGTACGAAGTCGTCGGCGAGAATCTGATCCATCGTCGCGGCGTCATTAGCTTTAACTGCGGCTTGGTATTTCGTGTCCAACGCGGCCACGGTCTTCGCGTCCTCCTCAGGAGAGGCGTTCAATTTGTTCGTCGTGGCCAAGGGGAAGACAACGGTCATCAAGATGAGCTTTATTAAAGTTCGCATACTTCGATCTTGTAACTGATGTGTGATTTAAATCCAGACATGAATGAACTCAGAGAAACGTGAATTGAGGCCCGAACCAGCCGAGGTCAGCGCCCTCGGCTACAACCGTCTGCCGCGTAAATTTGCTTCGCATCCAGGGCGCGCTGCTGTTTAAAATTGCGGCGATATGTCGGACGAATCTCCAAAGAGAGAATTGGAGACGCTTTGGGCGCCTTGGCGAGTGGAATATTTTGAAAAAGAGCCGCGCGACCTGAATTTTCTTTCAGCGGCGGCGCAGGCGAGTGATGACGCTGCGCATTTGGTGATCACCCGTCGAAAGAACGCGTTTCTGATGATGAATCGTTATCCGTACGCGGTTGGTCATCTGATGGCTGTGCCGTATCGAAAGGTCGCGGAGCTTTCGACGCTTGGTGAGAACGAGATCGTCGAGCTATGGAATCTGGTTGCATCTGCGCAGACACTTTTGCGCACTGCCGCCAGGGCGCAGGGCTTTAACATTGGATTGAATCTTGGCGAATGCGCGGGCGCTGGCGTGACGGATCATTTGCATATTCACATCGTCCCGCGCTGGAGCGGTGACACGAACTTTATGCCGATGCTCACCGGAACGCGCGTGCTTGGTGAAGGGTTGCGCGCGCTTTATGACAAGTTGATGGAAGCGCAGGCGAGAATGGAAAGGGGTGATCGGTAATCCGTGAACAGAGATTTCAGTCGTTATGACACAGAGTCACTGATCACAGATCACGGTTCACAGACCACATTCTATGAACGGTTGGGTTGACGCGCCG
>JBKPOB010000090.1:0-11514 GCA_046732875.1 Verrucomicrobiota bacterium
GTACAATGATCGTTCGAGACCGATCTTGTAAGGCACCGGATTTTTCAGCCACAACATTTCCGGAGGTGCGCAACTGAGCTGTTTGTGCACGTGTTCGCGCGACGCCTCAATACTCGGCGTTTCATAAACAAGTTGCCCAGCCCGGAAAATCGGCACGAGCAAATCGGAATAACGAGTGTTTTCAGGGATATTCGTTTTGTCTTCTGTTTCAACATCCACGATTTCGCAGGGCTCAGAAACACCGCGATCAGTTTCGTAGATCCCGTCGGCCATGAATCTCCCATCCGGCTGATAAAACCGGCGAACCTGCAATGAGCCTGGGACCGAAGCCTTCGCCGATTCTTCGGAAAGTTTGATGCGGTATTGCCATTCCCCGCCGGGGTGTCGGATCGCGCCGAGTTTATAAATGCCGCCCAACGCAGCATCAGGCTGGCCGGTAGTGAGCTTTGTACCGACGCCCCACATGTCGATCTTCGCGCCGCGCCGTTTCATGTCGGCAATCGCATATTCGTCTAGATCACCTGAGCAAACGATCTTCGCGTTCGGGAAACCGGCCTGATCTAGCATTCGCCGCGTCTCGATGCTCAACGCCACTCGATCTCCAGAATCCAACCGGACTCCAATCATTTCGTGACCATTTTTGCGCAGCCATCTGCCTACATCGATCGCGTGGCGCACGCCATCGAGTGAGTTGTAGGTATCCACCAGGAACACGCAGTTGTTTGGCATCGCTCTGGCGTATGCCTCGAACGCTTCGCTCTCGCTTTCGAAAAACATGATCCAACTGTGTGCCTGGGTTCCGCTGACCGGAATTCCGAAGCGTTGACCCGCCTGCAAATTCGATGTGCCTGCACAGCCGCCGACACAAGCCGCCCGCGCGGCAGTCAAGCCACCGTCAACTCCCTGCGCACGGCGCAAACCAAATTCGATGACCGGATCGTTTTCAGCGGCCAGACATACGCGCGCTGCTTTCGTCGCGATCAAACTTTCGAAATTCAGAATGTTAAGCAATGCTGTTTCCAAGAGCTGACATTGGATTATCGGGCCGCATACCCTGATTAGCGGCTCATTCGGAAAAACCAATGTTCCCTCGGGAATTGCATCGACCTCACAGGTCAGTCGCAAGCCGCGCAGGTAATCGAGGAACCCGGCGCTGAATAGCGGTTTGCCATCGTTCCCGCTCTGCGACGCAAGGTAATCGATTTGTGTTTCATCAAAATGAAACGTGCGCAGGAAATCGATCGCCTTCGCCAGCCCGCAGGCAACAGTGAATTCACCAACGAATGGATTCTCCCGGAAAGTGGCGTGGAACGCCGCCTCGTAATCGCTCACACCGGCATTCCAATAGCCGCACGCCATTGTGACCTCATAAAGGTCGATCGTTAGGGCGGAAAAATTGCGTGCTGGAGGATTTAGCATCGGAATTGCAATCTAGACATCCCCAGGGAGTTTGCGACTCTGGGTAGCGCATGCGTCTCGCGTGCTGGCGAGCGCGTCCTCACGATCGCGGACTTTCGCTGCTGAATTCGACGCATCTCGTGCAGTGAGACTCAGCGAAAAGCCGGTTTCGGCGCGACGCCGAAACCAAGTCGCCGCGGCGACCGCTACTGCAGACGGCCATGAGCGCCTCGCGCTCCGTTCCTTAGTTGGGAAATGAAATCAAAACGGCCTGAACGCAGTTTTCCATTCCTGCGAGTCAATGAGCGGGGAGGCAAACCACGGAGACGCGGCTTAACCGAGATCCGCGGCCCATATTACTCCGCCTACGGTCGACGACATCTCGAAGACATCTTCGAAACGATGGGCGCTTATGTCGATTCGCTGAAGTTTGCCGGCGGCTCGTTCACCCTCATGCCGGAACAAGCGGTGCGAGACGTCATCGAGCTTTGCCACAAACATGATGTGCTTGTTTCGACCGGCGGCTTCATCGAGCGCGTGCTCGTGCAAGGCGATGACGCCGTCCGGAAGTACGTCGCTGAATGCAAAAAGCTTGGCTTCGACATTATCGAGATCTCAGCTGGATTCGTCTCAATCCCGACTGACGATTGGCTGCGGGTGATCGAATTGGTGCGCAAATCCGGCGTGAAAACAAAACCGGAAGTTGGGATTCAATTCGGTGCCGGCGGCGCAACTGCGACCGCAGAGCTGAAGGCGGAAGGCACACGCGATCCGAACTGGGCGATCGCGGAGGCAAAGCGATTTCTGGATGCCGGCGCCGACATCATCATGATCGAAAGTGAAGGTATCACTGAGAATGTCGATCCGTGGCGAACGGATGTGCCCGCGAAATTCATCGACGAGATCGGCATGGAAAAACTAATGTTCGAGGCCGCTGATCCCGACGTGTTCGAATGGTACATCAAAAATTATGGCGCAGACGTGAACCTGTTTATCGATCACAGCCAGATCGTGCAATTGGAATGCCTCCGCGCTGGTATTTGGGGAACGAAGAGTCTTTGGGGACGCGTGGTGACGTACAAGGAATGACGAATGTCTAAAGATGAAGGAATGACGAAATCCGAATGATTAGGCGGGTTGTCCGGCGTCTTTCGTCATTTGAGCATTCATTTTTTCTTTCGTCTTCATCATTCGTCATTTCGCTCTGAGATGCGTGAGGAACCAATCGCTGGCGAGCTTGGCGACTTTCTCTAGCGCGCCGGGTTCCTCAAAGAGATGTGTTGCGCCCAGGACGATTTCCAGCTTTACCTCGCAGCGCATCCGATCGCGTGCCTGCTCGTTTAATTCGATGACGATGTCATCGTCGCCGCCGACGATGAGCAAGGTCGGTGCCTGCACTTTCGGCAAGGCTTCCCCTGCCAGATCGGGACGCCCGCCGCGCGATACCACCGCGCCTGCATCCTGCGGAACGTCGACCGCCGCCACCAGCGCCGCAGCGCCGCCAGTGCTGGAGCCAAAATACCCAATCCGCAAATTGCGCATTTGTGGTTGCTGCTTTGCCCACTTTGTCGCGTGGATAAGACGTTCCCCCAGCAAATGGATGTTGAACCGAAGCTCGCCAGTTTGCATGTCGATTGCTTCCTCCTCGTGCGTGAGCAAATCAAAGAGCAAGGTCGCGAGCCCGGTTTCGTTCAGTGTGCGCGCCACAAATTGATTCCGTGGGCTGTGCCGACTGCTCCCGCTGCCGTGAGCAAAGAGCACCAGCGCCGTCGCGCCCTCGGGAATGTCAAGATTGCCTGCCAACACCGCTCGGCCTGCCTGAATTCGCACTTCATTCATCGCTTATTCATAATCCTACTCTTGCTCTTGCTCCTGCTCTTTATCTCGGAGGTTTCCGTCGAGCACGAGTAAGAGCATGAGAAAGATTAAGAGCGTAAACTAAACCTTAAACGGATAAGTTTCTGGCAACTCACCGGCGTCCCAAATGCTGCTCTGTTCCAGCGGCTCAACTGCGCGTGTTTCATCGATGTGAATGATCGCATCGAACTGTTCCGGCAACCGTGCATGAAAATAATGGCTCAATCGTTCTGTCTCAGGCCGGTAAATCACGCCGATGGCGCGCTCGATCCGTCGCTGCTGCAGAGCGCCGATCTGTCCAGCGCCTCGCAAATCGATCCAAAACCGAGGGAGGCCAATGTCGTGAAACAGCTCCTCATAACTACCTCGCAAGGCGGGCCGGACATTCTTGCCCTCGGCCGGCGCGCCCCAATCCGACGCTGCGGTCACGGTGCCATGATGTGTGCTGAAGCCAACCAACACAGCCTCGTCGCCAAAACGCTCCCGCATCAGTTGGCCAACGTTTACTTCGCCGTAATGACTCATCTCGGTCGCGCGCGCATCCCCGAGGTGTGAATTGTGCGCCCAAACAACTGCTTTCGGTTGACGGCTTCCGTTGAGATGCGCGACCAGATTTTCGATTGTCTCCACCATGTGCCGATCGCGGAGATTCCACGACGACGCGCGCCCACGAAACATAGAGCGGTAATATTGCTCTGCGTTCTTGATCAGCCGCGCGTTTTGTTCTGCGAAGAAAAGTTCCTCCGCAGCAACGTCGCCATCGCGACTCAGAAATTCGGTCGCTTTATTTTGCAGTTCGACGAGCTGCTCGACTACTACCTCTTCGCATGGTTCTGCTGCACCAACAGTCGTGGCATAGCCGTATTCCTGCGGCTCGCGGCTGAAATGATCGAAGCAGGAGTAGCGCAAGCGCGCGCGTTTCGCCGAATCGGGATCGACCTTCTCCAAGTATTTGAGCACCGCCTCAATTGAGGCATGTAGGCTATAAAGATCCATTCCGTAGAATCCCGCCGGTGCTCGCTGGGGATCAAGATCGCTGTTAAAACCGCGCAACCATTCAACGAATTCCGCCACGACAGCGTTCCGCCACATCCAAGTCGGAAACCTGCGAAAACCCGAAAGCGCTGCATCTGCGTTGGCGTCGGCCGTGCTTCCGCGGACATAGCGATGTACTCGGGACGAATCCGGCCAATCAGCCTCGATGGCCAGGACAGAAAAACCCTTCTCGGCGATGAGCCGCTTTGTAATCGCCGCGCGCTCGGAATAAAACTCGTGCGTGCCGTGCGTCGCTTCGCCAAGCAGGACAAATCTCGCATCATCGATTAACGTGAGCAGCCCGTTGTGGTCATCTGCGTCCCCAGAAAGTGGCTGCGCGATTTCGCGAACAAATTCGGCGTCTGTCATTTTTGTTCCTGTGCTGCGCTGGTCAGCAACTCCCGCACGTCTTCGTCGGTTGTCTGCGAGAAATCTTCGTAGTACTGGCCTACAGCTTGAAAGAATTCAGGCGTGCTCAGGCAGATCGTTTCGTCGGCTTGTTCTTCGATCTCGTGGCAGGTATCCGGCGGACCGACTGGCACCGCTACGACGATCTTTGCAGCGCCGCGCTGTCGCAGCGCCTTTACTGCAGCCCGCATCGTCGCCCCAGTGGCCAATCCATCGTCCACCAAAATGGCGATCCGATCTCGCAACTCCGGTACCGGGCGTCCCTCTCGATAGATTTGTTCACGCCGTTGCAGTTCTGTTGTTTCCCGTGCCGTAACGGCCTCGATTGCCTGATCTGCATGCGGGATGGCGCGCATGACATCTTCATTCAAAACACGCACGCCGCCCGAAGCGATTGCGCCAGCGGCCAGTTCCTCGAAACCAGGGACGCCGAGCTTGCGCACAATAAAAACGTCGAGCGGTGCGCGAAGGCGCTTCGCCACCTCGTTGGCCACAGGCACACCGCCGCGTGGCAAGCCGAGGACGATTACGTCGTCGCGATTTGCATATTTCTCGAGCTCCTCCGCGAGTAGCCGCCCCGCTTCGATTCGGTTTGGAAAAGCTCGTTCCATGCAGCTAATCTCGCCGCTTTATGCTGGCGAGGCGAGCGCCTTCCTCTTAGGATTTCGCTTTTGCGCGCGGGCGCGCGTGTGCTACACAGCGAGCTTGAGTAGGCTGATCGCTAAAATTCTAGTCTTAGCTCGCAGGATTCCGGCTCGGCCAGGGTGGGGGTGGCGGAAGCTCGTAGCGTTTCGTTTTTAGTTCTTCCTGAATCTCCTGGATCGCACGGTCGAGTTGTTGGTCTTCGCCTTTGAATTCTTTCCCGGGATCGTTATCGACGACGATGTCAGGCTCGACGCCGCGACCTTCAACGATCCATTGTTTGCCGTCCTTTGAGTAAGGGGCAAATTCGGGTTTGAAGAATTGGCCGCCATCGACAAGCGGCAGTGACTCGCGAATGCCAATAACGCCGCCCCACGTGCGTTTGCCGATCAACTTGCCCAACCCAAGCATTTTGAAGCGGTAGGGAAAAATATCGCCATCGGAAGCGGAGAATTCGTTGGTTAACGTGATCATCGGGCCAACAAACGTTTGCGGCGGGTCGGTCTGCGGCATGCTGTTCCGCGCCATCCCGACCATCACCAGCGCTCGTCGTAACCGCTCCATCACCAACGGCGAGACGAATCCGCCACCGTTGCCGCGAACGTCAACAATGAGCGCGTGTTTGCGGATTTGTGGGAAGTAAAGCTTTGTGAACTCGTTCAACCCGGGCTGGCCCATATCGGGGATATGCAGGTAACCGACTTCGCCGCCGGTTTTCTTGTTAACGTAATCGATGTTCCTTTGCACCCAATCGAGGTAGTAAAGCGGCGCCTCATTGTCAGCGGGCACAACAGTCACATCACGGGCGCCGGCGTCAGTCGGTTTGGAATTCACGCGCAGGATCACTTGTTTGCCTGCGGTGCCGATGAGTGCGTCGTTAAGATTAGCCAACGTAGAAACCGGCGTGTTATTGATCGCCAGAATGTAATCGCCTGGTTTCACGTCCACGCCGACATCTGTTAGCGGCGAGCGGGTTTTCTTGTCCCAATTTTCCCCTGGCAAAATGCGTTCGATGCGATAAGCGCGCGTGGCCGGGTCGCGCGAAAATTCCGCGCCGAGGAGGCCAAGCTTGATTCGTGGAGTGTCGGGGCGTTCCCCGCCACCGACATACGTGTGGCCGTTGTTCAACTCGCCAATGAGCTCGCCTAACAAGTAGGTAAGGTCATTGCGATGATTCACAAACGGGAGCAACGCAGCGTATTTGTCTCGCATCGCTTTCCAATCGACGCCGTTCATCGTGGGCGAAAAGAAAAAATCGCGCATTTGCCGCCAGCATTCGAAATAGATTTGGTTCCACTCAGCATGCCGATCTAATTGCGTGTCGAGACCTTCGATCTTGTGCTCGTGATCTTTAGTCTCGAGCTTGTCCTTTGGCACATCGATGATGGCGTAATCCTTTTTGACCTTCAGTAGCATCTTTTTGCCGTCGAACGTGATTTGGTAATTGTTCGCGTCGCCAAGGACGGTCTCCTTACGATCGTCCAGGTTGTAGACACAAAGGTGGGATTTCTTGTCTTTTTCGGGGAATCCCTCATCGTCATCTTCACCTATCTCGTCAGCCGCCGTACGGCGCAGATAAAAGATCCGCCCGTCGTCCAGCATGCGCATATTGCGATAATTTCCGGGTGTAATTTCCAAGCCAAGGATCCGGCTCTGGATTCCATCGGTATCCACTTTCACAACGACTGGCTTCTTTGGTTTTTCTTCAGGCTTTTTTCCGGCTGGTGTTTCTCCGGGCTTTTTCTCTTCGGCTTCTTTCGCTTTTTCTTTTTCGCGTTTTTCCTTCGCCTTGCCGACTTCATCGCTCTTTGGGGCGAGTGGGTTGGCGGTTTCTTTGGCAAGTGTGACGAGATAAACGCGCTGCATGTCGCGATACACATTCGCAAATTCCTGGTCGCCGAAGGACGGCTTGAAATCTCGCGCGGAGCTGAGCAGCAAATATTTTCCGTCGTCGCTGAAGACCGCTTCGCCAGAGCCGTACCAACTATCCGTGACAGGGGTCTGCTGTTTGTTGGCGAGCGAGTAAAGATAGACACGGGGCATTTCGTTCTCTTCCGGGCGTGCCCAGACAATCCACTGACTATCCGGCGACCAGTTGTAACCCTGGATCTCGCCGTATTTGTCTTGATCGACCGTCGTCACGGCTTTGGTTGAAACATCAACGTACCGCAATCTTTGCAACCGATCGCTCCAGAGCAGCTTCTTGCTGTCGGGCGACCATTTGGGTGCGTAGTAATAGGTGTCGGCGCCAGTTGTAATTTGCTGTGGCTCGCCCTTGCCGTCCTGTGAGCGAACGTAGAGTTCGTTTTCACCGGTTACATCCGAGTTATACGCGATCCATTTCCCGTCCGGCGACCAAACTGCGTCGCGCTCGTGCGCGCCTGAAGTTTTGGTCAGGTTACGCGGCGTGCCGTTCTTTGCTGGCACGGAGAAAAGATCGCCGCGCGCGACTGTGATGGAGCGCTCACCATCCGGCGCGAGATTCACCGATTCGATATGTTTGGCTGCATCGACGAACGCGGAGCGGCCAATCGCGAAATCTTCCTTGATCTCGATGGGCACCGGCGTTGCCTGACCGCTCGCGAGATTGTAGCGCCAGATGTATCCCCCTTGCTCGAACACGATTGAGTCTTTGCCGATCGAAGGAAACTTGATGTCGAAATCTGTGAAGTGCGTGAGCTGCTTGGTTTCCTTCGTCGCAAGGTCGATCACGAACAAATTCATTCGATTGTCGCGATCCGAGATGAAATAGATCTTGTTGTCCGGCCCCCACATCGGGCAGATGTCCTGCGCGGGATTGTCCGTCAGGTTTTCGGTGGCGCCGGTTTTGAAATCGTAAATCCAAATATCGTCCGCCATGCCGCCGCGATAATGTTTCCAGGTGCGAAACTCGCGGAACACGCGGTTATAGGCCATCTTCGAATCATCGGGGGAAAACGAAACGAAACCGCCGCGCGGCACCGGAAGCTGCTGCGGTAATTCCGCGTCCAGTCCGACGGTAAATAGTGCTCCGATGAAATCATTAAACGACTTCATACGCGAACGGAACACGACGAGGGGCTTGGTGTTTTCCCATGCCATCACCAGGTTGTTGGGCCCCATGCGATCGGAAATGTCATCCCGACCGAGCGTGGCCGAAGTCGTCAGACGTTTCGGCGCGCCGCCCTCTGCTGGCATCACATAGACCTCTGTGTTGCCGTCGTATTGCGAGGTGAACGCGATCTGTTTCCCGTCCGGCGAGAAACGCGGAAACGAGGTGTAGCCAGGACCACTCGTGAGGCGCCGCGCAACACCGCCGTCTTTGCCGACTGTATAGAGTTCGCCGGCGTAACAAAACACGATCTGCGTTCCGTTAGTCGTTGGGAAACGCAATAGGCGCGTTGTGTTTGGCAATGTTTGCGCGCAAACGATAGAGCTCGAAGTCAGGGCCGAGACGATTAACGATGCAAAGATGAAGGAGCGAGATTGCCTATTCATAGGAAAAAGATGAAGTGAGCAAGCTGGCGTTGAACGAATAGTATGCAACCCATTTCATTGTCGTTTTGGTGCATTCTGTCGCGATCTTAGATTGCGCAAATCGCGGGGTCACTGAAGGCGATTGCCATCTCAGCTTAGACGCCGCCAAGCTTTGGTTTTGTCTAAAGCGAATGAGGGATCGCTTTCAACGCCGAACGCTCAATGAGACTTCTTTTGGAGGTCGGGTGTTGAGCGTTAAGCGTTGCTGCTGCGGATGGCGGAAGGGGTGGGATTCGAACCCACGGTGGGTTTCCCCACGCTCGATTTCGAGTCGAGTGCCTTAAACCGGACTCAGCCACCCTTCCAAATCGCTCGTTATTGTGGATCGTATTTTAGGATGCGCAATTCCCAGACATCCTCCTTGCTGGCAGAAACGATGAACATTACACCAACGCTTTGGCGAGGCGGCCATTGATAGGTGGGGGTAACCCTTCCTGAGGCAAAAATGTTACAAATTTAGGCTTGCCACACCTTCCCCCGGGGCTGCATATTGTATGTCCCAAGGACAGCCAACGCTATTAGTTGTTGTTCACTAGGATTCACAACTTGTTTGCGCCGCTGTTCACAAGTATTCGCACCTTATTGAAAAAAACTCAACCCCTCTCTCACCGCCATGATTCAATTAAAACCCGGAATTCCGCCCGCCTCCCTTAAAGGAGCACGTGAACCGGCCATGCGCCGAAGAAACAAGACCGACAAAAAGAAAAAGACCGGCCTGCGTTTTGAGCGCGTGTTCAGCGATGCCGCTGTCGCGCCATTTGATCAAGTTGAATGGGAACGGCGCACTGCGGAGATCACCGATGATAGTGGCAAAGTCATTTTCAAGCAGGACGACATTGAAGTCCCGAAAAGCTGGAGCGCACTCGCGACCAAAATAGCTGTCTCGAAATATTTTTACGGCGACATCGCGAATGGCACTGATCCATACAAGGGCGGAAGAGAAACTTCGGTGCGACAATTGATTCATCGCGTCACGCGCACGATCGCCGACTGGGGACTGGCAGATGGCTATTTCGCGGACGCGGAAGCTGCTGACGTTTTCTACGACGAACTGACCTGGCTGTGCTTGAACCAGTACGGCGCGTTCAACTCGCCGGTCTGGTTCAACCTCGGCTTGTATCATCAGTATGGCGTGGGCAAAGGCGCCGGTGCCGGCAATTATTTCTACAATCGAGAGACCGGCCAAGCGGAACGCGCCGCGTCGCAGTACGAGTATCCGCAGGGAAGCGCGTGTTTTATCCAGAGTGTAGAGGACACGATGGAAGACATCATGCGGTTGGCAACCAGCGAAGCGATGCTCTTCAAGTACGGCAGCGGCACTGGCACTGATCTCTCTTCACTGAGGTCAACGCGAGAAAAATTGAGCGGCGGCGGCAAGCCCAGCGGGCCGCTCTCGTTCCTGAAAGTTTACGACCAGGTTGCAAACGTGGTGAAGAGTGGCGGCAAAACACGGCGCGCTGCGAAGATGAACACGCTCAAGGATTGGCACCCGGACATTGAAGAGTTCATAGACGCGAAACAGAAGGAAGAGAAGAAGGCATGGGCTCTGATCGAGCAGGGCTACGACGGCAGTTACAACGGCGATGCATACGGCTCGGTCATGTATCAGAACGAAAATGTGAGCGTGCGGGTAAGCGATGAATTCATGGAAGCGGCGCTGGAAGGCCGGGAGTGGTGGACACACCGCGTAACCGACGGTAAACCGTGCGAACGCAAAGACGCGCGCGCGTTGCTGCGCAAAATCGCTGAGGGAACATACATCTGTGGCGATCCCGGAATGCAGTTCGATTCCACGATCCATAAATGGCACACCTGCAAAGGCACGGCTCGTCAAAATTCCACGAACCCGTGCTCGGAATATCTGTTCCTCGATAACACCGCGTGCAATCTGGCTTCGCTGAACCTGATGAAGTTTAAGACGCGGGAGGGCGAGTTTGATGTCGAGCGTTTCAAGACAGCGGTTCGCATTTTCATCACGGCGCAGGAAATCATCGTCGATAACGCGAGTTATCCGATCAAAGAGATCGCGGAGAATTCCCATATTTTCCGCACGCTTGGGCTCGGCTACGCCAACCTCGGGTCGCTTATTATGAGCTACGGGTTCGGTTACGACAGCGTGGAAGGGCGGGCACTCTGCGGGGCGATCACCGCCATCATGACCGGCGAAGCTTACGAACAAAGCGCACGACTGGCGCGGGCGATCGGGCCATTTCCTGGTTACCGCGACGCACGTGCCAGCGGGGTGCCGAAACCAGTCGCCAAGGACAACGTCACATCGATGCAGGAAGTGATCGAGCTGCACCGCTGCGCAGTGCGCGAAATTTCAGACGCGAAAGAATTCGCACATTTGAAAGAAGAGGCTGCGAAAGTTTGGGACAGCGCGGCGGAACTCGGAAAGCGCTACGGTTATCGCAACGCGCAGGTCACTGTGCTCGCGCCGACGGGCACGATCAGTTTCCTGATGGATTGTGACACGACGGGAATCGAACCGGACATCGCGCTCGTAAAATACAAGCTCCTGGCTGGCGGCGGCATGCTCAAAATCGTGAACCAAACCGTTAAGCCTGCGCTGGAGAAACTCGGTTACAACGTTGAAGAGATCGACCGGATCATTGCGCATATCGATGCATTCGACACGATCGAAGATGTCACTGATAC
>JBKPOB010000091.1:0-17913 GCA_046732875.1 Verrucomicrobiota bacterium
ATTCGAGATCGATCGAGTGAATTGGCATCCTACGGCCTCTGTAGCCGGGGTCGTTGACCCCGGTCCGCGGTCAGCGACCGCGGCTACAATCAACGAGTTGGAGGGCACGGTAAAGATTCGTTATAGCCATTCAGGGACACGCGCTACGGTGACGCAAGTCGAAAACGGGCGCGCCCATGTGCGGCTGCACCATCCGCAAAGGGCTGTGACTCCGGGGCAAGCAGCCGTGTTTTACGATGGTGACATCGTCCTCGGTGGCGGCTGGATTTGCCGAAGCCGTCATCCTGAGCGCAGCCCATTCGACTCGCTTCGCTCGCTCAGGGTAAACTCCGCGGAGTCGAGAGATCCCGTGATGGTACCGTAGGATTATGGAACGGAACTCCTCGACTCCGCTGCGAATGACGGCTTTCGCCTGATCAATGGCCGATCAAGTTTTACTCGCTATTAGCACTTTCCCTGATGTGGAGACAGCCAATCGCATCGGGGAAGCGTTGGTCGCGGAAAAGCTAGCGGCGTGCGCAAACCTCATTCCGGCCGTTCATTCCATCTATCACTGGAAAGAAAAAATCGAGACTGCGGGGGAGGTCATGGTTTTCTTCAAGACAACCCAGGAGCGACTGGCAGCGTTCGAAGAAAAGCTCCGTTCGCTTCATCCTTACGAAGTCCCAGAGTTGATTTGCATCAAGATCGATAGCGGATCCTCCGATTATCTGCGGTGGGTAATCGATAACTGCTGCTAAACTCGACGGCTTTAAGCCGTCGAGTTTTACACCGCGCCGGGTTCTCAAACGGTTCGGCGACGCTTGTAGTTTAGGACGAAAATCGTAACGCCAATAAGATTGGCTACGAGAGTCACGGCGATGATTTTTGCGGCGAAAAGTAACGGGTTAGGCACATCAATGATCGGATAGATGGTGAAGAAAATGGCCAGCAGACACACCATTAGGCCGCAAGCCGACGCCAGTCGCAACCATGTGCGCGCTCGGGCTCGTATCGCGGCCGCGCCTGCGATCGGGATTGCAAACATGACGGTGTAAACAATTCCGTAAAAAACGTTGGCGGCGTTGTCCACAAGTTGAAATGCTTCCTGTAATCCAGCCCCGATCTGGCTTGAGATGGCAATCACCAGCGTGATCGCGCCGACAAACATGATTGAATTGACCGGCGTTTTGTAACGTGGATGCAGACGCGAAAACCATACTGGCAACAGGTGGTCCCAGCCGGCTACCATCGGCAACCTGGAACTGCCGGTGAAATGAATACTCATTGAAGATATCGAGCGCACTGTCATCAGCAGAATCCCCACTGAGGCGATCGCGCCGGCGATTCGGAACGAATGCAGACCGAGCCGCAGCGTCTGCGGCACCGGGCCGATTAGATCGATTTGGTTATTTCCTATGAAGGCTAGAACTGAGCTCGTTCCCAGAACGAACATGAGGGCGATGATCGGAGCGGCGATGATAACGGAGCGTCCGATGTTGCGTGCTGGCGCATGAGCTTCACCAGCCAGAATGCCCACATATTCAAATCCGCTAAGTCCGCCGACTGCCAGTTTGCTGAAGATGTTGAAGCAATAAAAAAGCGACATGGCAGGCGCAGCGATCTCAAACGGGCGATACGTGCCGAGATCGCCGCGAGCGAGACCAATGAATGGTAGAATAATCAAGGCGCCATAAGCCAGGAACATCGCAAATCCGCCAATGTTGTGCACCCATTTGCCTAACGATAGGCCGCGAATGCCGGTCCATCCGAGGCCACTTACCAGCATGCAACTGACAAGCGAGACGCACCAGGGGCTGTCTCGCATCCATGCAGCGGTATCACCCAAGGCATAGGAAATGTTTGTTGTAATGAACATTCCGCCAAGGGCGATCACCATGATCGACAAGAGCCAGAGATTCCAAGCGACGATAAAGCCTGTGAATTCGTTAAACGCGAGCTTCGCCCATTGATAGATCCCACCTTCCAACGGGATCAATCCGCTCAGATAAATGACCACGGCGGCTTGCGGAATGTAGAAGAGGAAAATGGCGAGGAGCCAGAAAAAAAGATGCGACGTTCCGAGCTTTGCAGCAGTGCCGACCCAGCTCGAGCCAACCACAAACACAATCTGTGTCAGAACGAGATCGCCAAGGCCGAGCGGCTTTTTGAGTGCAATGCTCTGTTCTTCGATACTGCGTTCTGCGCGATCGAGTGCGGCGCCCATGGCGAAATTGTAGGGCATGCGCCTCGCTTGCCTACTCGAAAAACGGCGGCCGAAACGTCCAGCTTAGAACGCGGCTTTAATCGTGCTCGTGCTCGGATCTTTTTGGTGGTGGCGGTTCGTTTCGAAACTCGCGATGACGGACTCTTCCACCAGCGTAGGCGATGTAAGCGCCGCTTCCCAAGGTCACCGTGCCCAACAGAATTACCGCGACGGCGAGCGGCATGGAAGATCTCGGCCATTTGATCGGCGCGGCGATGGCGATTGCGCTCAAAGCGACCAGCACATAGAAAATCCAGATAAGATCCTCGCCGCGCTCCTTGTGCTCCTCGAGCCAGGCTTGTCCAGCCTCGTCCGCCATTGAGAGCACACGGTCGTATCCTTGCTGGCCGAATTCGTAAACGGGCCACGCCGACGCCGAGCTGATGAGTACGAGCATCAGTGTGGCGATTTGCGCGCGTCGGCTTCTTAAAACCAAGGCGAGCACGAGCCCAACCCAACCCACCAGCAACCCGTAAACTGGCAATGGATTGAGCAACACATGAATGTATTCGGGCTGCTGCAAATCATGGAGCAAAACTTCGCTTAAGAAAATTCCGACGCGCATCTCCAAAAACTACTCATTTGTCATGTCGAGCGAAGTCGAGGTGTCTCTAATTTTTTGTAATCCGTTTCCGCCAAGAGATTTGATTCGCTCACTCCCGTTCGCTCAGCCTCCGGCCCTTCCCGTCTATGTCGCGGCTTCCCCAGCCACTCCGTTCTCCACTTCGGTCGGAATGACAAAATGGAGATCATAGTTTGCCTTGCCACTGGGTACCGCAGACCTGTGCGGTTCGTGCCGCCTGATTCGGCAGGTATTTTTGCCAGTCAGCGATCGTGAAATGCCACCACTCGGTGCGCAATCCCCAAAAGCCTGCATTTCGCATTGCGATCTGCAGCAAATGCACGTGCACGCGAATATCGGTATGAGGACCGACGTAACGCCACATTGCGGCAGGCGTAAAATCGTCAAAATCACTGGGCATGCGCACGGGACGATTCCACGTATCGACTAGCGTAGCATCGACCGCGATACCCCAACTGTGCAGCGACCCAATGCCAATTTCAGGATTGGCAACGTAATCGCTGTTGTGTGACGCGTGCCAAAGCTTTTCCTGCGCGGCCACGGGTCGGTATGCATCCCAGATTTTCAGCCCAAAATTGTAACGGCGCAGAAACGCCTGCGCTGCAGCCAAACCAGAAGCGACTTCTGGACGTGCGAGAGCGCACGTTCCGCGAGGATAAAGCGGGTACCCGACAAGATTATTTTGCCCTGCATAACGCAGCTCAACAATGATTGTCGGATCGACTGATCGGATATCAACCAGAGGGCCGCCGGCGTTTGCGACCAATGACGGCAGCGCCACTGTCATCGCGAATAAAGGAATGTTAAAGCGTCGCATTTTGCTGAGTCAGTGCGTTGTCACTACTTGGGCAGCCTCCGTTTTTGCCAGTCGCTCAAGCAGAAGGCGAGCGCTATTTTCGGGGATCTCGAAGCGCAATTCCAAATTTGAGGTGCTTGGTCTTTGGATCTCCGGTGGTCGGGAGTAAAGCAACAGTTTCGAATCCGGCAAACGCAGCCATTGCTGTGGATTATCGTGCAGATTTCGCGCGACCTCGGCAGCATTTTTGGAGGAGTTCACTTTCACGAGCACTCTGGCCCTTACCGGATTTTGTAGACTGACCGCAAGACCCAGTAATTGTGAAGCGTCGAGCAGCTCGGGAGTAAAGATCGGACTAAAAACACGCGATAGATCGGGTGGATCGCGGGAAATTAATCGTATCGCGCTCTCGCGGTCGAGCGCCTGGAAACGATCAAACAGTTGGCCGGTGATTTTCAGGTCCGGCTTCATCCCGAGACGCACCAGTACCAACTCATCCACGTCGGTCGGCGCTCCAACTGCAAGCGTTGCCGGTCCAACCCTGGCAACCGCAAAATCCGGCGGTCGTTCCCAAACCGGCAAACCGCTAATGGCGCGCTTTTGGAACGCCTTATCATCTGCTATTGCACGAACGACCTTTGGAGCGCCACGGCGCGCTTCAACCAGGACGAACTCTCGCGTTTCACCAGTTTCGCTGGTCATAATCGCACGAGTAATCCGTGTTGTATCCCGAGACAGGTCCAATCCTGGAGTCGAAGCAGCTGCACCGATTAATCCAGGCCACAGTTTGGGCTGATCTTTGCGCCAGCGCCTTGCCAGATCTGCGCGTTCAAATTGATCGGCGTTAATTGACAAAATCGTGTCGGTTTCTTGGGGCAACCATTCGCGACCTCGCGGGGATTGGAAAATTACAAGGAGCGTAATTGCAAGCAGGACCAGCACCGAGAAAATGCTGAAATAAAATTTCCGCAGCTCCTGCTTGTCGATCTGACTTGAGAACGAGGCCAGTTCTGCCTTGTGCGCCAGGTGCCGATCGACTGCCTCACGACGGCGATGGGCCTCGGCCAACAGATGTGGCGCATTTGGTGGGGCGACGCCCTGTGCGGCAAGGTGCCGGCCAATGTTCAAATACGCTGGATTTTTTCGCTCCTCGACGGTCTGATGACGGGCGCGTGCATTGCGCGCTGCTTCTTGCTGCGCGCGGATGTTATCACTCAATTTTCGGTCGCGCGCTTCAAACTCGCTGCGGGTCCGCGCAATATTTTTTTCCACTGCCGAGAGTTCCGTTTCTGCGGCGTTCAATTTCTCCCTGGCCAAACTGGCCGCCTCCGTACTTCCAAGGCGCGCCCGGACCAGTTCTGCTCGCTCATCCGGAAGCCGCGCCCGCCGTGCACTGATACTTGCAGACCGCGTTTCCAGATCCGCAGGAGCCGGGTCAAGCGCATGCAGATCAGAAAGTTGTTTTAGGAGATCACGATCGGCAGCCTCGCTTTCCTGAATGCGTCGTTCCACGGCGGCCAGCTCGCGCTCGCAGACGTCAACGTTGCTTTTCGTTTGGTTGCGCTTTTGGAGAAGCGGCTTCTTTTCCGCCTCCAGCTTTGCAATGGCCGTCGCTTGTTCGCGTGCATTTTGTTGCCGTTCTTCTTCGATCTTTTTTATTCCTTCTTCGATCCGTGCGATTCGAAGTGCGACTTCCTTTTGTTCCTGCTCCAACTTTTTAAGAGCGACTATCTCATTGCGCAGCTCCGGAAAATTAGCCGCCTGGGCAGTGCCTTCGCGCCCGAGATTGATTTCGCTTTTCTGCAAAAGACGCTTCTCATGACGAAGCGCGATGCGCGTTCGCTGGCGCCGGATTTTCAATCCAATCTCGCGAAAGCCGGTGCGAATGAAACTCACGAGTGAACGCTATACGAATGCGCGCTACGAAAAAGAAATTTCAACTGACGGCATCCGTCTTCTTGGTCATACGACTCATGAGACGAATGGGCCTACTCCTCCGATTCCGCCAATTTTGCAAGCACACTGAAATCTTCGAGCGTGGTAGTGTCGCCGGTGACTCGCGCGCCGCTGGCGATTTCTTTCAGCAACCGGCGCATGATCTTGCCACTCCGCGTTTTTGGGAGCGCTTCGGCGAAACGAACTTCGTCTGGTTTCGCGATTGCACCGATATGCACGCCAACATGCTCGCGCAGTTCCGCTTTCAGCCCACCGGTGGCACTGACGCTCGCTTTCAATGTTACAAACGCGACGATGCCCTGTCCTTTTAGTTCATCTGGCCTGCCAACGACTGCCGCTTCGGCGACCTGCGGGTGACTGACCAGCGCGCTTTCAATTTCTGATGTGCCGAGCCTGTGGCCTGCGACGTTGAGGACATCATCGATGCGGCCAACAATCCAAAAATACCCGTCTTCATCGCGGCGCGCGCCATCGCCGGTGAGATAATTGCCCTTAAATTCGCTCCAGTATTGCTGCCGATAACGGGCCTTGTCGCCGTAAATAGTGCGCAACATCGAAGGCCAGGGCCGGCGAATGATTAGCTTGCCGCCTACGTTCGGTCCAACTTCGTGTCCTCCCTCGTCAACAACAGCCGGATCGACGCCAAAGAATGGCAGGGTTGCGCTGCCTGGTTTCGTGGGAATCGCGCCTGGCAGAGGAGTGATCAGAATCGATCCTGTTTCAGTTTGCCACCACGTATCCACAACCGGACAACGCCCGCCTCCGACATTTTTGTAATACCACATCCACGCCTCTGGATTAATTGGTTCGCCTACCGTGCCGAGGAGCCGAAGTGATGAGAGATCGCGCTTCGCGACCCAATGGTCGCCCCAGCGAATGAATGCGCGAATCGCCGTTGGCGCAGTATAAAGAATGTTAACCCGATATTCTTCGATGATCTTCCAAAACCGGTCAGGTTCCGGCCAATTCGGCGCGCCCTCGTACATAACGGTTGTCGCACCATTGGCGAGCGGACCATAGACGATGTAGCTGTGACCCGTGACCCAGCCGACATCTGCCGTACACCAGAAAATATCCTCATCCCGAATGTCGAAGACGTACTTCGTCGTCGAATAAACGCCGACTAAATAACCGCCAGTAGTGTGAAGAATGCCTTTTGGCTTGCCGGTGGAACCACTGGTGTAGAGAAGGTAAAGCGGGTGCTCGCTGTCGAGAGGCGTCGGCGGGCAGTTCGCATCGACGTACTCGAGTTCGCGATGCCACCAGACATCGCGGCCTTCTTCCATGTGAATGTCGTTTCCGGCGCGACGAAAAACGATCACGCGCCGGACAGACGTGCCGTCGCGGAGTGCCTCATCGACATTTTTCTTCAGCGGCACAATTCCGCCGCGCCGGTATGAGCCGTCGGCGGTGACGACCGCGATGGCGCCGCTGTCGGCAATACGATCTCGAATGCTGTCGGCGCTGAATCCGCCAAAGACCACTGAATGCACCGCACCGATCCGCGCGCAGGCGAGCATGGCAATCGCGGTCTCTGGAATATTTGGAAGATAAATAATGACACGATCGCCTTTTATTATGTTGTTTCGTTTCAGGACATTCGCGAAGCGGCAAACTTCGCGATGAAGCTGTTGATAGGTAAGCGTACATTTGTCCCCTGGTTCCCCTTCCCAGATTATTGCCGCCTTGTTCCGGCGCGGGCCAGTCAGATGCCTATCCAGGCAGTTTTCCGAAATGTTAAGTTTTCCTCCGACGAACCACTTCGCGAACGGAGCTTTCCATTCAAGCACCTTTTTCCATCTCGCCCGCCAGACCAGCTCACTTGCTTCACGCGCCCAGAATTTTGCCGGCTGGCGGATCGATTCTCGGTACATCCGCCGATATTGATGGAGACTTTTGATTCGCGCGCTTTTTGCAAAATCGCTTCGTGGTTTAAAAATACGCTTCTCAACCAGGTGCGACTCGATGTTGTCGTGCATGCGCAGTCCCTAATATGCCGAAGAAAATTTTTGGGCAAGCGCGCGCTTTGGCACAGGTTAAAGAGTTAAGACGTCAAAACATGCTGCGGATATATCAAATGTAACATTTAACAACTTAGCGCTGCCGATGATTGAACCGCCGATGGACGAATATTTCATGCGCGAAGCGTTGCGCATGGCGCAAAAAGCGTACACCGCCGATGAAGTGCCCGTAGGCGCGGTGGTTGCGCGAGAAGGCAAAATCATCACCCGTGCTTATAACCAGGTTGAATTGCTAAAGGATGCCACTGCACATGCCGAAATGCTGGCGTTAACTCAAGCCGAGGCCGCCGTTGGCGACTGGCGACTATTCGATTGCGATCTTTACGTTACCAAAGAGCCCTGCGCCATGTGCGCCGGCGCAATCGTTCACGTGCGACTCCGCCGGCTAATATTTGGATGTGCCGATCCGCGCGCCGGAGCAGCCGGAAGCGTGATTAATCTCCTGCAAGTGTCGTCTTTCAATCACCAGTGCGAAATCACCTTTGGCGTTCTGCAAAATGAATGCGCGGCAATTTTGCAGGATTTTTTTCGCAAGCGCCGTTGAGACAGAACACTGGCGGCACGTGACCCACGCAGCACTGCACCGAAAGGTGACAACCGCGTTACTTTTCTTCTACGCTGTGAAGCGTTTGTTACCCTTGACAACACGAAGGGCGCATTAAGGCTCGACCGAAAGGAATAGAATTATGAAAACGAAAAATATCGGTAATTGGATAATAGCCGCACTGGCTGCGAGTGTGCTCATTGTACCGGCAGCTCATTCGCAAACAGAGCGTTTTTCCGCAAGCCTCAGCGGAGCAGAAGAGGTACCTCCAATCAATACCGCCGGCACAGCCAACTTCGAGATGACGATCCAACAGGGCACGATCATCTTCGAGTTGACTTTCTCCGACCTGTCGTCGCCGCTTAGTGTCGCCCACCTGCACTTCGCGCCCAGCAAGGTCGCTGGTGGCGTCATGATATTCCTATGCGGCGGCGGAAATCAGCCAGCTTGCCCGGCGACCACCGAAGGAACCATCACTGGGACGATTACAGCAGCAAACGTCGTCGGGCCTACGGCACAAGGGATTGCCGCGGGTGATCTTGACTCAGCGCTAGAGGCAGTGCGCGAAGGCCTATCCTATGCGAACATGCACACAGCGAACTTCGGCAGCGGTGAGATTCGCGGCCAGGTTCGAAGGGGCTCGGGCCACGGTAGATGATTGATTTACTGTGAATCGTTTGCGTCCCTTGCGTCGACTGAAGTCGACGCAAGGGAGTGGCGTATTCCTGCGCCGTTTGCGAGTCCAAGCGGGCCATGTGCAATGTACGCGGGCACGCTCGTGTAAACGCCAATAGCGGCGAGATCGTCATTCCGCTTGTCGTTGTTTGAACGGGATCAGACGGTGTGTTTCATGCGCCACAAAATCTTGAAAGGGCGGTCATGGAATCTCTCCATGCACCATGCACCATCTGAAAAGCTTTTTCCCGCTTGGAAAGCGTTCTGTTTCGCACACTCTTTTTTCGTTGTCGAGTCCCCGATAAATTTTCGCGTAGTGATCACGTGAAGATGACAAATTTATGTGCGGACGATGTAGATTCTGGGTTGACTCCCAACGGATGGATTCTAATTTACGCCTTCTCTCTCTAGTCCTCTTGGGGTGTGTAATTCGGGGCAGTTTGAAAGTCGCCGGGTAATCGCACCATCATTCTTAAAAAAACGCCATTGCTCCAATATGCAAAGAACCCATTCTCCAACCCTTATCGGAATTATCGGAATCGCCGGAGTACTAATGATCATGTTTGCTTTTCCTATCGGAAAAATTGAATCGGCAATCCCGACCATCAAAGTCCCCGGTCCCTATCCGTATGAAACACCTGTACGAGTTCCGGCGCCGGACATTGCTGAATCAACGGTCGTGCCGACGCCTGCTCCTTTTCCCTATACCGAATCGTCGCTTACGCCGTCGGTTGCTCAAGACCGCGATTCGCGAGCAGCAGAGCCCCGTCGCCCGCTCACGGCAAAGGCGGTGCGTGAGGCAGCATTCAAATACAATGGAGTGCCGGATTTCTGTGAATTTCTGGCAACGCTTCCAGCTAATGTTAGTGTGTTCGATCCAAAACTCGGCATAACACGTGCACTTGTACAAGGAGACCACGTAATAGGCAAAAATGTGGCGTGGTTCCGCAAACGTACGCAGGCGAGTCCGAAATCAAATGACCGAACGGTCGTTTCGGTCGAAGAACTTGGCAGGCGAAATCCAGGAATTTGATCCCGCTATCCGCCGTGATGCTACATTTGGCGCGTTGACTTGGCGCGTTTTAGACGCACCGCGATTGCGGTTGCAGTATCAGAGGGGTCCGCGAAAATCGTTCAACGATGAAGATGACGATATTTAAGGGCACCGAGATTGAAGTAGAAAAAGAAATCAACAGCTGGCTAAAGACCGAGCGCATCAACAAAATTCGCCACGTTACGCACGTAAATTGCGGCGCAACGGTGTACATCACGGTTTGGTGGCATCGCATGGATGCGGGTAAAAGTGCGTCAATGACGCATGGGCTGTCCTGACCGCGTAAAAGCCCTTAGCTCCGACGCGCTTTTCTTTTCTGTATCCCAAAACCTATGGCCGCGTGAGGGCACGAGCCCTATTACGGGGCGTGGCTGCCTCGCTAGGATTCGAACCTAGACAGAGAGATCCAGAGTCTCTAGTGCTACCGTTACACCACGAGGCAAAAACCGGGTCAAAAGCTAATGCGAAATCCGCTCTAGAAAAACCGAAATTCCGACCTTGAAATGTGAAGCAATCAGAGAATGACGAAATCCGAATGACAAAGCCCGAAGCAATGACGAATGATCAAATGACGACAATTATGACGTCACTTCTTCGTCATTCGAGCTTCGTGCTTCTTTCGTCATTCGACATTCGCCTGCCGCCGAAGCCTGGCGAAGGCGGGTGCTTCGTCATTTCAAACTGATTTCCTCGCCTTCGCGCGCGGCGTCCACTTCAAGATCTTTTCCGCTACCGCGGACTAGTCGCCGTGCATCGTTCACCATTGCATCGACCTTTGCGTCATCGTGACCTGGATCATGATGAAAAAGCAAGAGCCTCCGGACTTTCGCGTCGAGCGCGAGCGAAATGGCACTGGAAACCGATCCATGTCCCCATCCGACGTGACTTTCGTACTCTGTATCGGTGTATTGCGCGTCCAGAATCAGAATATCGCTGCCGTGAAGAAACTCGACCAGACCGATTCGCTCCTCTTCAGCAGTCTCTTTCACTTTTTCTGGACTCATGTCATTGGTCTTTGCCGAGTGCAGAAATCGATAGGGCTCATGGTCCGGCAGGAAAGCGATTGAGCCGGCGCTCGTGACAAGACGATAACCGGCACAAACGCCGGGATGATTTACGAACCTGGCGCGCACTTGCACTTTGCCTGCGAAAAACTCCATCTCGGTTAGTTTCTTAATGTCGATCCTGGCGGAAAGCTCGCGCATCGCGATCGGGAAAAAGGGCGCCTTCATCGGTTCAGCCATGATTTTGTCAAAGCTCGTATCGACGCCGTCGTAGCCGCGTACACGGATTTCATTTTTCTTGTCGTATGCTGGAGCAAAGAAGGGCAATCCCTGGATATGATCCCAATGAGCATGGGTGATCAACAGCGAGAGTTTGATCGGTTGCAATTGAAACTCTTTTTCCAAAGCGATTCCAAGAGAGCGAATCCCGGAGCCCGCATCGAGCACAATAATCTCGCCATCCGCGCGTACCTCGACGCACGTGGTGTTGCCACCGTAACGCAGTGTGCTCGGCCCCGGTACCGAAATGGAACCGCGCGTCCCCCAAAACTTGAGTCGTGTGGGCGATGCTGAAACGCTAGGCATGGCGCGAGAGCGGGAATTTAACCACGAATGAACACGAATGGACACGAAATCATAAGACAATTCGTTCCCACTTGAGTTTGCGGTGCTTGAAATTGATAATCACGCCGACGCGCAGATTCGTAATGCGAAGATAATTTAACATCAAGCCCTCTCGTGATCAGCGATCCGGTCGATTACCTTCGTGTCGACGATGATAGAATCGAAAGCGATGAGGTCGGGGACGAACATGCCGACTTTCTGACCCTTGTAGAGAACGTCGAAAGCAGCCTGCTGTCGGAATGGAATTTTTCGCAGCCCGAACTCCACCACCACTAATGCATTTTCGTAAGGCTTCTCCACCATTCCATGGCCAAGTGTGTTTAGGACTTCGATTGCGCAGCTGATAATTTGGAAGACTTCGCTCCTGAACAACAGCTTCTCCTCATTCGTGTCCATTCGTGTCTATTCGTGGTTAATCCCGAACACGAAGCCTCGGAGGAAATCGGGAGGGACAGCGCCTCCGTGCCTAAAAGAAGATTGGGATGATCAAGATCGCCAAAATATTGACGACTTTGATCATGGGATTGATCGCAGGGCCGGCGGTATCCTTGTAAGGGTCGCCTACAGTATCGCCTGTTACCGCTGCGGCGTGCGCGAACGAACCTTTGCCGCCAAGATTTCCTTCCTCGATAAATTTTTTCGCGTTGTCCCATGCGCCGCCGCCGCTGGTCATGGCGATGGCGACAAACAATCCGGTGACGATCGTGCCCACAAGTAAACCGCCGAGCACGACCGGTCCGAGCGGCTTGATCATTGCGACCGCTACGACAAAAACCACCGGCAAAAGCGCGGGCACAATCATCTCGCGCAGTGCCGCCTTGGTCACAATGTCCACGCATGTGCCGTAATCGGGCGTGTCTTGCCCCGTCAAAATTCCCGGTTTGGCCTGCAATTGCCGGCGCACTTCGCGCACGACTGCGCCTGCGGCTTTGCCGACCGCATCCATGCTGAACGCGGTGAAAATGAACGGCAAGAGTCCGCCGATGAAAAGCCCGATAATGACTTTCGGGTCCGTGAGCGAAAATTGGAACACGAACGGCTCGCCGTTTCGCGTCACGTGCGTCTTGAGTTCCTCTACGTACGAGCCGAACAAAACGAGCGCCGCCAATCCCGCCGATGCGATGGCGTAACCTTTGGTCACCGCTTTCATCGTGTTGCCGACGGCGTCGAGCTCGTCCGTTACGCTACGCACTTCTTTCGGCAAATTGCTCATCACCGCGACGCCGCCGGCGTTGTCCGTGATCGGTCCGAACGAATCCAGCGAGATGACAATTCCCGCCATCGACAACATCGACATCACCGCGATCGCGATTCCGTAAAGTCCGCCAAAATGAAAACTGAGCAGAATGGCGATGCCGATGAAACCGACCGGCAATGCAGTGGCGTGCTGGCCGACCGCTAATCCGGCGATGATATTCGTGGCGTGGCCGGTTTCCGACGCGCGCGCAATTTTTTGCACCGGCGCGTGGCGCATCGACGTGTAGTAATTGGTAATGACCACGACGACTGCCGTCATGACTAAGCCGATCACTGACGCCCAGTAAAGTTGGGTAGGCGTGCGCGTTTCGCCGGCGATGTTTACGCCATTTGGAAACAAATAATGTGTGGTAGGCCAGAATAAAATCGCGGAAACGATCGCGCTCGCGACCACTGCGCCCATGAGAATGTTCGCGGGTTTCCCGTTGGCGAGGTTCACGAATACGACGCCGCAGATGGCGCCGAGCACAGAAATTCCGCCGAGCACAAATGGATAAACAATCGCTGCTGGGTTTCCCGCGAGCGTAAGCGCGCCAACAAGAATCGCACCGATCAAACTGACGGCATAAGTTTCAAAAACGTCCGCTGCCATGCCCGCGCAATCGCCTACGTTGTCGCCAACATTGTCGGCAATCGTGGCCGGATTACGCGGATCATCTTCTTCGAGGCCTTTCTCGATCTTGCCAACGAGATCGGCGCCGACGTCGGCGGCTTTTGTGTAAATGCCGCCGCCGAGTCGCGCGAACACGCTGATCAAACTCGCGCCGAGCGCGAGCCCGACCAGACTGCGAATCGCCATTTCAGGTCCGACGATTTTGCCGGCGATCGTGTAGAAAATCGAGACGGCAAGCAATGCAAGACCGACCACGAGCAAACCGGTCACCGCGCCGCCGTTGAACGCAATGCGCAAGGCAGCGGTGCGCGTGTGGGTCGCCGCCTGCGTCGTGCGCACATTCGCAATCACCGCGATGCGCATTCCAATGTAACCAGCTGCGAGCGAGCAAAACGCGCCGATTACAAAACCAATCGCCGTCGGATGATCTTTAAAAATGAAAAGCAGCACGAAGATGATCGCGGCAATCACGCTGATGGTGATGACCTGCCGGTTCAAATACGCTTTTGCGCCTTCTTGGACCGCCGCCGAAATCTGCTGCATTCGTTCGTTGCCAGCCGAGGAGCGGATCACGATCGCGATCAAACCGAGAGCAAAAATCAGCCCAATAACGGCGCACACCATGGACAGTTGCACGCCAGAATTGAGGATCGTTAGGCCAAATAAAATACTCATGAATGTGCCGGCTGAAAGTCCGGGACTTTAGTGGGTTTTCATCTACTGGCAATTCGTTATTTGCGACATTCCGGGGAGCGCACGCGCCTCGCGTGCTGTTCGCGACGCCCTCGTCGCGAACCCAAAAGTAAGGAGGTTCCAATGATGTGGAATGTTCTGGGCGATTGCCGAGGGCGCCAATCGCAGCACGCGAGGCGCGTGCGCTCCCCGGAATTTTACAATTCGAAAAAGGTTCGCAAACGGTGCAGGAAGGTGGCCCGGTATTCGCGTTCTTTTCTCGCGGTCTGGCTGTGGGAAACGGCCTCTTTCAGCAAACCTTCGGTCTCCATTTTCCGTTTGGCGAGCAATTCGCTGAGCCGTTCGAGGCAATCCGGAGCAGCGCGGAGCAGCTCTGCCATAACTGGCTTACCAATCTCCATGACCTGGCAATCGGTCTCGGCGCGCACGGTTGCGGTTCGACGTTCGCCAGTGAGAAGAGACATTTCGCCGAAACAATCGGGCGCTTTCAGGGTAGCCACAGGAATTGAAGTGCCATTTTTCGAGATCGAAACTTCAGCCGCGCCGCGCAACAACACAAACATTGAGTCGCCCTCGGCGCCTTCCCGAATCACGCGCTCACCACGACCGAAATGACTGACCCGGGACTGCTGCACAAGGCTGTCGATCTGCTCATCCGACAAGCACTCAAACAAAGCTTCATCGCGTAAAATGGCCCGCGCTTCTGCTTGTTCTTCCTGCACTCGTGGCGGCGCTTTGCGTTCCACGTGCAACGTGCGAATCGGGAAGGGGATGGTGATCCCCTGGCGTTTAAGCTCATACCAGACATTCGTGCGCACCGCGTCGTTGATTTCGTTGATTCTGGCGTGATTGCCCATATAGAACTTGATCTCATAGATCACAGCGGAATCAGCAAAATCGACCAGAAACACTCTTGCCTTCGGCTCCGACAGGACGCCTTCCGCGGCCGAAGCCGCCCGGTACAGCGCATCCTTTACGCGATTGGGTGGATTCTTGTACTCAACGCCAACACGAATCCGCATCGCATGGACTTCGGTCGGGTAATGAAGATTGATGATGGTGTGACTCACCATTTCGTTGTTCGGGATGTCGAGATAAATTGCGTCGTTGGTACGTAAGCGTGTCGAACGCCAGTTGATCTCCATTACCTCGGCAAAGCGCTCGCCGACCTGCAGCCAGTCGCCGACTTTGTACGGGCGATTAATCTGGATCGCTACGCCGCCGATAATCCCCGAAAAAAAGTTTTGTCCGGCGAAGCCAAGGATGATTGCGACAACGCCGGAGCCAGCCAGTACTCCTTTTAATTGTGCTTCGGCATGGTAGCCGTAACTGAGGACCAAAAGCAGTACGATCAAAAAAATAATCCCACCTACAACCTCGCGAAGAAAATGCGGAATCGTGGTCTGACGCTTCTTTTCGTAATAAAGGTCCCACACATATCGGTTCACCAGCGCAACAACGAGCGCCGTACTCAACAAAACCACCGCCGCGCCGACATGATTTCGCCAAGAGGCGTGGACGCCGTAAACGGCGATGGCTGCATAAAATGCCAGCATTAGGCAGAAAAGCCTGTACAGCAGTCCGAGTCTCACTCCGGCGCGGCGCTTTAAGAACCGGCCCACGCCGAAGGTGACAAAAAATGTCCCGATGAATACGACCGCTGTGATCGCATCTCGCTCCGCCTCCGACAGTGCGTTAAACATCCGTCGGAACTATATCAAGCAGCAGCGCGCTAAAACAAGCGCTCTCGGACCTATGGTAGCGGATGTCATCTAATCTCGTGCTCCTGTTTCACGCTCGTGATCGATTTCGTTCGATTAGGAGCATGAGCACGATCACGAGCATGAAGAATATTGCGATTGCCTGTGTACGATGACTCTGTTTGTTATTTTGATGCCGCGATCGTCAGCCAGGCCCAACCTGCAAGAAAACAAAGACCGCCGATGGGCGTAATTGCTCCAAGCCAGCGAAGATTTGTCAACGCCATCACGTACAGGCTGCCACTAAAAATGATGATACCAGCAAAGAGCAGCCACCAAGCACTGCGATTCGCGGAGCCGAAAAGCGCGAGCACCAGGAGCGCGAGCGCGTGAACGAAATGATAAAGCACAGCCTTGTTCCAGACATCGAGCATTCCATGTGTTTCGAGTATTTGCTTGAGACTATGCGCCCCGAAAGCGCCCAGCGCGACGGCAAGAAAACAAAGCGCAGCCGCAATCCGAAAAAGTGAAATCGATATCTTGATTTGGTTAACGGTTATTTCGAATGTGTTCGACACGTCGCCAACTTGTTTTTGATTATTGGTGACCATTTTATGAGTGTTGAGCAAGCGTTGCTTTCCTTCACTTTAGCAGCTGGCTTGCTGACGATCACGCCGGGATTGGATACAGCTCTCGTATTGCGGACCGCCGCGGTGGAAGGCGGAAAACAGGCAATGCTCGCCGGCGCGGGCATCTGTTTCGGTTGTTTGCTTTGGGGCACTGCAGCTTCTTTCGGGTTAAGCGCACTGCTGGCTGTTTCCGGGTTCGCTTACAACGTGCTGCGGATCGCTGGCGCTATCTATCTGGGCTATTTGGGAATTAAATTGTTTCTTCGCGCATTTGCTTCCACTTCTTCAAACACCGCTGCTGGGCCAGTCTTGGAGGACAATAAGGACCGACACAATTCTCTGTGGTTGAAACGTGGGTTGTTAACGAACCTTCTGAATCCAAAGGTAGGCGTCTTCTATCTGAGCTTCTTACCGCAATTCATTCCGAAGGGCGTTCAGGTTTGGTCGTTCAGCATTCTGCTCGCGTCGATTCACGCGACAGAAGGCATCCTTTGGTTTTTGCTGTTAACCAACGCGACTGAATTGCTATCGGGCTGGCTAAGACAACGTCGGGTGGTGATGGCACTCGACAGCATGATGGGCGCTGTTTTTATAGCATTTGGTCTTAAGCTCGCGTTCGACAAAGCGCGCTGAGCCACACGTTCAAGTTGAATGTTCTCGCCTGTGATCTAGTCGCTGATTTAGTTTCTCATTTCATGGCAGCCTGGTTCTGGTACGCGGTCGTTGCTGCTGTGCTTTATGGCGCGCACCAAATCTTCACCCGAATGGCAGCGGATCACATCGGTGAAGGGCTCGGCGGTTTTGTGGTCGAAGCGACCGCGGCGCTGTCGATTCTTGGTTATCTCGTATTTCTGTCGTTGATGAGCCGTTGGAATCAGCAATCCAGTGCACAAGGAATTTTCTATTCCGTTCTCACCGGCATCTGCGTAGGCGCAGGAACAATTGCATTTTTCCTGCTCTTTCAAAAAGGCGGCCCGCTTTCAGCCGTTCCGGTAATTTTGGCTGGCGGTGCAGCGATAATGGCGATCGTCGGTATTCTGTTTTTCCGCGAAGCAGCTTCCTGGCAGCGGTTGCTTGGTATCGGACTTGCGATTGCGGGACTGTTTTTGCTTCGGCGATAGTCAATTTTGCAGTGGCGAGCTGACCTTAAGCAGTCCACTGACCAAAAGCCCGCCTTTGATAGCGTTTGCCAAGTCTTTGGCGCGCCCACGCCCCCAGTAATGAAAGAACATTATGCGCGGCTGTTCGTGGATCATGTGCTGGTGAATAGCGACGATGTTGATCTTCTCTTTGAGAAGAGATTTTAGGACCGGCTGCAATTCATTTTCGGTTACGGCGAAATCCCCATCCACAACGGCGTTGTCATCACTGCCAGCGAACGCCGCCCACGTGTTGACGACCATATCTTTATCGATGGTGATCTCATGCATTTTTGCCGGTCGACCGATTGTGAATTTTACCATCCCATCTTTTGTTTCGCCTTGCATTCCGAAGATTTCATTAACAGGCGCAGCAGTGA
>JBKPOB010000092.1:0-5425 GCA_046732875.1 Verrucomicrobiota bacterium
CCAACTCTTCACAGAGTTCCGCGCGTGTTGCGGATGAAAGGGGGGAATTAGTCGATGGCGAAGAAGAAAAAAGCAGCAAAGAAAAAATCAGCGAAGAAAAAGAGGCACTAACGCCCCACGCTTGATTAACGGCTCCGAATGTTTCGGAGTCACAACCCTAACTTCAACCCGGGAGGAGAATTTATTTTTCCTCCCGGTTTTTTTCTGTCATCCCGAGTCGCAACAGACGACGAGGGACCTCACAATCGAAGCATGAGTTACACAATTTGACTAAGTGTGATCAATCGACTCATGAGAGATCCTTCGCTGCGCTCAGGATGACACGCGGTGTTTGCTGTCCCATTTAACCGCATTTCCGCTGTGCACTTCTTATTCTTTGTGCAACGTAATCTCTCGCGATGAAGCATTACCTTGATGCGGCTGATAAGGCCGCGCGCGCAGCCGGAAAATTGCTTCGCAAAAATTTCCGGCTCCCGCAGCGAGTGAATGCGGTCGCCGCGCACGATATCAAGCTGGAAATCGATGTTCAGGCACAGGAGTTAATTACGAAGCTGCTTCTCAAAGAATTTCCTAAGCATGCCCTTTATGGCGAAGAAGGAATCGTGGGTGATCAATCCAGCGAGCACCAGTGGATCGTCGATCCGCTTGATGGCACCGTGAATTATTTCTATGGCATTCCGCATTTCTGCGTCTCGATTGCGCTCCGCCTCCGCAACGAGGTCATGGTTGGTGTTATCTATGACCCCATTCGCCGAGAGATGTGGAAGGGACAAAAAGGTGAAGCCTCAAAAATGAATGGCGATCCAGTTCGCGTGAGCGATCGTGCAGATCTGGCTGAAGCGGTTGTCTCCATCGGGCTCGCCAAAACCGCCGAGACAATCGACACAAATTTTCCGTTGCTCCAGCAAATGATCCATCGCGTACGCAAATGCCGAGTGCTGGGCAGCGCTGCGCTCGACTTGGCTTACGTCGCCTGCGGACGACTCGACGCTTACATTGAGCAGGGAATCAGCCTGTGGGACATCGCAGCAGGCTGGCTCCTGGTTGAAAACGCAGGTGGAACTGTCGATCTTCGGCCGCGCGAAGACATGAAAGATAAATACAGCATTGTCGCGTCCAACGGTCTTATCAATCTGAAGTTGTGATACCGAGTGACGAAGCTCTAATGACGAATGACGAACTAATGACGAAGCTCAAAACCTTGCACGCTGTAGCGTCCGCTCTTCTCAGCGGACTTCGGCATTCGTTATTTGGATTTCATTCGACATTCGACATTCGTCATTCGTCATTTTCCTCATGATTCGTTGCGGTATCGGTTATGACATTCATCGCCTCGCCGAAGGTCGAAAACTCATCCTTGGCGGCGTCGAGATCGCGCACTCGCGCGGATTGGAAGGACATTCGGACGCAGATGTCTTGTCGCACGCGATCGCCGATGCATTGCTGGGCGCGATCGGCGCCGGCGATATCGGTCAACATTTCCCAAACACAGACGAATCAATTCGCGGGATCGACAGCATCGAGATTCTGAAACACGTGAGCAAGTTGCTTGCGGAAAAGAAAACCCGCCCGCTCAACATTGATGCAACTATTATTGCCGAGGAACCAAAGATCGCGCCGCACATTGCAGCGATGCGAAAGATAATCGCGAGCGCTATCGGCGTTTCCGACTCAAATATTAGTGTCAAAGCGACCACGAACGAGAAACTCGGCGCACTCGGGCGTGGCGAGGGTATTGCCGCGATGGCGGTTGCAACCGTTGAAGTGAGGTAATGGAAGCATCGGAGTAGTGGAGTGTTGCGACAACCGTTTTCATTACTCCATTACTTCAGCACTCCAATACGGCGTTGATTGTCATGTCGCTCTGCTTTTTTAACACCTACTCGCGCAAGGTTGAAGAGTTCGAGCCGCGCGGTCCGACGGCGCGGCCGATCAGTATTTACACCTGCGGACCAACCGTCTACAGCCGAGCACACATCGGAAATTTTCGCGCTTACATCTTTGAAGATTTGCTTCAACGTCATCTGGAGCTGCGCGGTTACGACGTGCACCGGGTGATGAACATCACCGACGTCGACGACAAGACGATCCGCGGGGCGCACAAAGCGAAAGTACCGCTGGCCAGGTTCACCGAGCAATTCAAAAAGGCGTTCTTTGAAGATGCCGAAACATTGCGGATCAAACGCGCTGATGAATTCCCTGCTGCCACTGACCAGCGTTACATCAACAGAATGATCGAAATGATTGGCGAGCTCATTGCACGCGGTCTCGCTTATCAGGCGGACGACGAATCAGTTTATTTTCGCATCAACAAATTTCCAAATTACGGTAAACTCGCGCACTTCGATCTGACGCAACTGCAATCGACAGGACGCGTGAAGCACGATGAATACGACAAGGAACACATCGGCGATTTCGCTCTGTGGAAAGCGTGGGACGAAGAAGACGGCGACGTAAAGTGGGATTCGCCATGGGGACCGGGCCGGCCTGGCTGGCACATCGAATGCAGCGCGATGGCGACGGCGTTGTTAGGTGAGGAGATTGACATCCATTGCGGCGGCGTCGATAACATTTTCCCGCACCATGAAGCGGAGATTGCGCAGAGCGAAGGCGTGACGGGAACGAAATTCGTCCGTTACTGGCTCCATTGCGCCCATCTGCTGGTCGACGGCCAGAAAATGGCAAAGTCGTTAGGCAATTTTTACACGGTGCCGGATGTTATCGCGAAAGGCTACACCGGGCGTGAGCTTCGTTACGCGCTGTTGCGTGTGCATTATCGGGTGCCGCTCAATTTCACATGGGAAGGAATGAAAGAGGCGCGAGAATCATTAGGCCGAATTGATGAATGGTTGCAACGCTTGCGCGAGATTGCACAAAAAGGAAACGCCAAACGCCGAACACCGAACGCCCAACGCCCAACTAATTTTGAAGACGCGCTCGATGACGATTTGAATATTTCGGCAGCGCTCGGATTTCTGTTCGAATCGATTCGCGAAACGAATCGGGCGATGGATGAAAACAAACTCGGTCCCGAGTCCGCAACTGCATGGCTCGATTGGTGGAAACGAATCAACACCGTCCTCGCTCTCGAAGCAGATACCGAAATCGCGGTTCCAGGCGAAGTAGCGCAGCTCGCAGAAGAGCGCGAGAAGGCGCGACGCGAAAAGAATTGGAAGGGAAGTGACGAGCTGCGCGATCGGATTTCGGCGCTCGGTTGGGATGTCCGCGACACGAAAGATGGCCAAAAACTTACCCCGCGCGGGGGGCCCGGGTAGCGCACGCGTCTCACGTGCTGGCGAGCGCGTCCTCGCGATCGCGGACTTTCCTTTGATTTTCACCACACCGGTCGCGTCCACATCCACAAAAAGATTGTTTCGACGCGACGCCGAAACCAGGTCGCCGCGGCGACCGCTACCCAGAAAAATGCGCTAGCAACTGGCGGACGCATTCGTCATCTTGAGTACTGAAAAATGTTTGCGCCTGCCGATTTTCTTAACCTCGAACACACGGCTCATCCGAAATTGTTCGAAAACCAGAGCTACGTTTGGGACGCGCTCAAACAAATCGGCAGTTACCTGCAGTTTCGTCTGAAGCCTGCAATCCTCGGCGAGCTCATGGGCAAGCCGTTCATTAGCAGCCACGTTTTTATTGGCAGAGGAACGGTCGTCGAACAGGGCGCAGTGTTAAAAGGCCCGGCATGGATCGGCGAAAACTGCCACATTCGCAGCGGAGTTTACGTTCGGGAAAATGTGATCGTCGGGAATGGCGTTGTGATGGGAAACTCCTGCGAATTCAAAAATTCCATCCTGTTCGATGAAGTGCAGGTGCCGCACTTCAATTACGTAGGTGATTCGATCATTGGTCATCACGCCCATCTGGGAGCGGGCGTGATTCTCTCAAACGTAAAGCTCGATCACGCCGAAATCGCGGTCGTAACACCCGATGGCCACATTCCGACAGGCCTCCGGAAATTCGGCGCAATCGTTGGCGATCGCACAGAGATCGGTTGCAACGCAGTGACCAATCCCGGTTCAGTTATCGGTCGCGATTGCATGATCTATCCCAGCGTAAACTTTCGCGGTGTTCTTCCCCACGGCAGCGTGGTCAAGCTGCGGCAGGAATTGCAGATTGTTGAACAACGCGCTGGTTAGGCGAGAGCGATAGTAGAAGCTATTTATAAAGGGTTTCCGGCTCGGGTTCGGAAATGAGTTTTTGAAAACCTGGATCATTGCGGATCGGGTCCCAGACGGGATCGATCTTCAGACGCGCAATCGAAACAAATTGCCCAGGGATTGTGAGCAGCTGGCGAAGTATTTTTACCGCTTCCTCGGCCCGGCCGGTGTGCGCTTCGATTTCGGCTAGGCCGGCAAGAAAATTCTGGCCGACAAGCGCATCTTTTTCGATTGGCAGTGAGTCTGCGGCTTGTCGCGCAACGCGGAGTGCATCGGCGTTACGCCCCAGGCAGACGTACGCCCAAGCCAACGCTATCAAGGAATTCCGGTCTTCTGGCCGTTCGGCCAACCGGGCTTCGAGCAAAGCGCGCATTTGCTCGCACTCCGGTTTTGCTGCCGAACCTTGATGGGCGAGTACCCTGATCCCGACTCGCGCCTCCAACTGGCGCAAACCCGCTTCGGGAGTGTTGCTCGATGCGACGTCCCACGATTTAAGAGCATCAGTGAAATGTCTTTCGAATACGTCGAGGTACACCCTGAGGTCGATCATCACAGCAATAGTGCCCCACGCGGGGGCAGCGCTTAACCTGCTTTCTGCCGGCACAGCCTCGAAGGCCCGTCTGGCGCGGCGAATATCGCCGGTGCTGTTGATGTAGGTGAGGGCGAGGTTCTGGGCGGCCAGTGCATGATGTGGATCGATAGCCAGAGCACGGTTAGCCATATGTTCAGCATCACTCCAGCGGCGAAGTGTAAGGTAGCTTGCGCCAATATCGGCGGGAATCGAAGGGTCGCGCGGATCGAGTTCCACGGCGCGTTCGGCCGCCACGAGTGACTGTTTCCATTCGCCGCGACGACGGTAAATCCACGCATAGAAGGCTCGCGCTACGGCGCTGTTTGGCTGGAGTTCAACGGTACGGTCGAGCTCTCTTAGCGCGGAATCGTAGTCACGGTGGACCAGTAATGAAACACCGCCAACGCCAGATGTGCGTCCGGCAAAGCCGGAGCAATTGCCAGTGCGTGGTCGATGTTAGATTTTACCTCTGCCAGCTCCGCCGAGGTCAGATTACCGATCCACCAATGCCGATATAACTCGCTATAGGCAAGTCGGGCATACGCGAGGGCGAATTTCGGATCCCGCTCCAGCGCTTGCCGATAAAAGGTTTGAGCGCGATCAAAGAGTTCGGCAACCAGTCCACTTTCAGCCTGGTGTTCCTCATATTCACCTCTTAGGAACAAATCATAAGCTTCGGTGT
>JBKPOB010000093.1:0-9716 GCA_046732875.1 Verrucomicrobiota bacterium
AATCTGTACCGCTCTCGCTTTTTTGGACTGTCATCACCCGATTGTTCTTTAGCTGCGTTTGAAAGTGCCGGTCTGCCGCAGGTTTTTGCCAAAGAATCTGAACATTCGGCTTGCCGCATTTCTCGACTGTCTGCGAAAAGCGTATGGTTTTTGTTTTTAGAAGTTTCACTGTACAGGTGCCTCCAGCCGGTCATAGTAGGTCGGTTCGCGTCACCTTATAAAAAGTCCGCCAGAGAACTACGGCAAGGAAGATCAGACTACCGTTGCTGCATTCCTGCCCTGGCGGGATTCGTAAGTCCTCAATCCATAGCCCCTGACGGAAAGTGAATTTCCCTGCAAGATTGGCCTCGCGCAACCCCAACCGCCTTCACCCAAGGGCGAAGACATTGACAAGCCGTGACGCTTCTGTTTGCATCGACGGCGTGAAATGGTTCGCGTGGCTTTTGCTGGCTTTTCTCTTGGCCACTGTGAATTCCTGTACAACACTCGTTAACCGGCGCGATCTTTATAGTCCTGAACCGGGACCAGATTCCCTGGAAGCAGCACGCCAGTGGTACGGCGTCACAACCACACGCACAACGACAACGACGACTCGGAGCGAAGAAGCGGTGCCGGCAGCCGGTGTACGCCGATATTAGTTAGTCGATTCTCAGGCGGGCCAGACGACTCTTAACCGAACGGCAGGTTTGCCTTGATGCGGGCGACGTCCGCGTCGTCCACGCGGGCTGCTTTGCTCAAATGGCGTTTCCGCTTTGCACTTTTTACTGAGAGCAAATGGCGTCGCGAGGAGTGCGCTCGCAACACTTTGCCACGCGCCGTGATCTTGAAGCGTTTTGCCACGGCTTTACGGGTTTTACTGCGAGCGATTGGCTTTGGCATAAGGCGCGAAAGATAAATCGCGCGGGCACAATGACAAATTGTTTATTGTAGGCATCTGTGTCAGCCGGAATTGGCGTTTCACAGAAACTCCCTACAATTCTCGACGTGAATAACCACCTGCCGAAAAAACCGCACGTTATCATAATCGGCGCTGGATTTGGCGGCCTTCAGGCTGCGAAGAAGCTTGCTCGAAAAAATGTGCGGGTCACGGTGATCGACCGCACAAACTATCATCTTTTTCAGCCTTTACTCTATCAGGTCGCGACCGCCGCGCTTTCACCGGCAGATATCGCGGCTCCGGTGCGCTCGGTTTTAAGCAAATCCAAGAACGTGGAGGTAATCCTCGCCGAAGTGCAGTCCGTGGATGTCGCTAACCAGAAAGTAAAAACGGCCGATGTAGAATTCGGCTACGACTATCTGATTCTCGCAACTGGCGCACGGCACTCGTACTTTGGACATAATGACTGGGAAAAACTGGCGCCGGGATTGAAAAGTCTTGAAGACGCTATTGAACTTCGGCGCCGGATTCTCATGGCATTCGAGTATGCCGAAAAAATCACCGATGAAGCGGCGCGCAAGGCGGCGATGACATTTGTCATCATCGGTGGTGGACCGACCGGTGTGGAAATGGCGGGAGCGATCGCAGAAATCTCCCGTTACACGCTGGCAAAAGATTTTCGCCATATCGATCCATCGCGGGCGCGAGTCATTCTTATTGAGGGCGAGTCGCGCCTGCTTTCTGCTTTTCCCGAGGACCTATCGCAAAGCGCTCAAAAACAGCTCACAGATCTCGGTGTAGACGTGCGCACGGGCGTGCGGGCGACGAATATTAATGAGGCTGGAGTGCAACTCGGCGACGAATTCATCCCCTGTCGTGTCAAAATCTGGGCGGCCGGCAACAATGCGTCCTTCGTTGGCAAAACACTCAGCGCCCCAGTTGATCGCGTGGGTCGCATCGTTGTGAACGACAATCTGAGTATTCCTGGCCATCCCGAAGTTCAGGTCATTGGTGATCTGGCGAACTTTTCACATCAGACCGGAGAGCCTTTGCCGGGAGTGTCGCCCGTAGCCATCCAACAAGGACGTCACGCCGCGCGCAACATTCTTGCGATGATTAAAGGATGCAAACCTCAGCGCTTCCATTATTGGGATAAGGGAAGCATTGCGACTATTGGGCGGAACAAAGCAGTCGCCGATTTAAAATTCATGCACTTGAGCGGCCTTCCGGCCTGGATGGCATGGTTGTTTGTGCACATCGTTTGGCTGGTCGGTTTTCGAAACCGCTTGCTTGTGCTTTTCCAATGGGCATGGGCGTATTTTACCTTCGATAAAGGCGCACGATTAATCACCCGCAATTTTCAGTCGGAGCAAAGGCCGCCGGCGTGAAAACGAAATCCCCGGGTATCAGCGTGCGCAATCTTCAGCGAAAAATCCGTGTCAATGTCACTGAGCTTCAAGATTTCGCGGCAAAAGCGGTGCGAAAATCTCTGCCATTACACGAGGAGAGCAAGACGGACTTGAGCAAATTACGTGAGGTTTTCGTCTGGCTCATTTCGGATGGGCGGATGGCCTCGTTACATCGGAAATTTATGCATCAAACGGGTCCGACCGACGTGCTCACGTTTCAACACGGCGAAATCTTTATCAGCGTCGAGACAGCTAGGAGGAATGCTCGCGCGTTTCGAACCTCGCTCGCGAACGAGCTTCGCCTCTACGTCGTCCATGGGCTTTTACATTTGCACGGATTCGACGATCGCACGCAGGCTGGCGCACGGGCAATGGAGAGGGTCCAGAAAAAAATTCTCTGCGCTTGTACAAGCACTTCTCGAAGCGGCGCGCAGAGGACTGCCCGTCCTACCTGATGCACCGACGATTCATCTTACCGGGGTACGGCGCGTCACTCCGTGCGCGCCGTCGTCCTTAGCGTGGCGACCACAATCGACGCTACAGCTTGGTTTGAACTGAGAGCGTCGTATGTTAGCGTTTCCACCATGAGTCGCGAGCGACGGCGGGCCTTTGGATGCCGGGCGCAAAGCAAACAAACAGAGGGAACGACTCATGTTTTGGACGAGACTGGATCTGTGACGATCGCGGAGCCCACCCAGGAAACGCGTTCGGAAGAAGATATCGATCTTCCCTGGCAAGTGGTGGTTCACAACGATCCCGTGAATTTGATGAGCTACGTCACGATGGTCTTTCAACGGGTCTTTGGCTATCCGCGCGAGAAAGCGGAAAGACATATGTTGGAAGTGCATCACAAGGGACGTTCGATCTTATGGGCCGGCATGCGAGAGCCTGCCGAGCTTTATGTGCAACAGTTGCACGGCTATCTTCTGCTCGCCACACTGGAAAAGGTCCGTTGATAATGGAGATTTGCCGGCATAACGACCATATCGAGATTTCTGAGTTAGACCCGTTTCTTGCCGAGCTCCTTCGGCAGATTCCCGCAAGCGCAAGCCCAGACGGGATACCAGCTGCGGAGCAACGCCTTTTCAGTTCCCCAACAAATGGAAAAGAACCGGAGCTTTGCGCAGAGTGGAAGCAGTATGTCGAACCTGAACTGCGGCGTCTTTTTCAGAGCGCTACCGAAACCGTGGCCGCCGACTTGGAGCAACTAAACGGCAACGAAAAAAGTCTGGCGAATCGCACCCTGCGCATCCCCGCCAAACACACCGATGCGTGGCTGAGCGCACTCAATCAGGCACGGCTGGTGATCGCCACAAAAAATGGCTTCACCGAAAGCGAATTAAGTGATCACTTTCGCTCACCCATCGGATCACGGCGCGACCTGAGCCTGTTCCAGATAAACTTCTACGGTTTTCTTCAGGAATTTATCCTGCGCGAGCTGAGTGCTTGACTAGAGCCCGGCAGCGGGACTATGCCTCTTTCCGCGTACGCACCATTGTCATGAGGCGCTCTTTAATTGCCGCTGACGCCTTTGCCGGACGCAGACTCAGCGCAAATGCTTCGTGTAACCCGTAACATTCGCCGATGTAGTCTTCAGCTTTTTTCCCAAATTTTTTCCGCGCCTTTTCGAATTCCTCCAACTCTTCCGACTCCAACGCCCCAATGACGTAGAGCCGCGATTGGTTCTGGAATTCCTTAAAGTTCACCTCTCAACTCCTTGAGGCCGTCATAGATTTTCTTAAGTCCAAGTTCAAGCCTGGTCTTTACCGTGCCTAAGGGTGTATTCGTTTTCGCGGCGATTTCGCGCTGGCTCATCCCCCGAAAAAATGCCAAGTCGATAGCTTGCTGTTGGGCTGGCGGGAGACCAGCGATGACCTTGCGAATGAGGTTCCGTGTGTCACTGAGCACGATCTCCTCTTCGGTGGCGTTATGTGCCCATGCTTCAGGCTGTTGTTCAGTTTCATTTTGCAGACGTTCTTCTGCGCGCGCATAAGCCTGCTTTTTTCGCAACCCATCAATCGCCCGCCGCCGGGCCAGCGTCACCATCCACCCGAGCGGTTTGCCCTTTTGCGAAGAAAAGTTTTTCGCCTGATTCCAAATCTCCATGAAAATCTCCTGCAAGAGATCGTCAGCCTCAGCTTCGTTATGAATCACTCGCAAAATAAGCGCCTTCAAAATGCCGTTGTATCGATCATACAGTTCAGAGAGCGCATCGGGGTCCTCCGCTTGGATCGCGTTCATTAATTCCAAGTCGCTCGGTGCGCCAGGTTCAAGTTGTGGGGCGATAGAGACCGCTTGCACTCGCGATTTTGTGAGGCGCACACGTTTCCTGGGTTTGCGGCGCTTGGAAGAAATGACTTTGGATCGTCCCATGAGAGGTCAAGAAAACGCAGTAGCTCAATTAGCGTAACGCGCACGCGGACTCGCCATTCAGTCTCTTAAACTGCATAGACTAGTTCGTCCACCGCTTTCAAAACGCAGGTTGCTGATGCCTCCGAATCGCGCCCAATAATAAACTGACGAACCGAGGATTGCGTCGCGCGTCTTGTGCGTCAAAGATTAAACGCATGGCACAAGGGGAGACTCAAACGAGCGTGGATCCGTTATGGTACAAAGATGCAATCATCTACGAGACGCACGTCAAAACGTTTTGCGACAGCGACGGCGACGGGATGGGCGACTTTCGCGGGCTGATTGAGAAACTAGATTATCTCCAGGAACTCGGCATCACTGCCATCTGGCTCCTGCCGTTTTATCCGTCGCCGCTGCGGGACGACGGATACGACATCGCCGATTACTTCGACGTTAACCCAAATTTCGGCACCCTAGATGACTTCCGCGCATTTCTTGACGCGGCGCATGCTCGAAATCTGCGCGTCATCACAGAGTTGGTAATCAATCACACTTCCGATCAAAATCCGTGGTTTCAAAAGTCTCGACGGGCTGTAGCCGCAGCCGGCGCCGGTATCTCCAGCGACGATCTCGTCTACAAAGACTTTTACGTGTGGAGTGATACCCCGGACAAATACAAGGATTCGCGAATCATTTTTAAGGACTTCGAAACATCGAACTGGGCATGGGACCCTGTCGCAAAGGCCTATTACTGGCATCGCTTTTATTCGCACCAGCCAGACCTGAACTTTGATAACCCGGCAGTACACGAGGCCGTGGAGGAAGTCTGCGATTTCTGGCTGGATCTGGGCGTAGACGGGCTTCGTCTTGACGCAATCCCGTACCTTTACGAACGGGAAAACACGAGCTGCGAGAACCTGCCAGAGACGCATCAATACCTCCGCAAGCTCCGCGTACACATCGACGCGAAGTTTCCGAATCGCATGCTGCTTTCGGAAGCAAACCAATGGCCGGAAGATGCGGCCGCTTACTTCGGCAACGGCGATGAGTCGCACATGAATTTTCACTTCCCACTCATGCCGCGCATGTTCATGGCGCTGCAGATGGAAGACCGCTTTCCGATCATCGACATCCTCGAACAGACTCCGCCGATCCCCGAGCAGTGTCAGTGGGCAATGTTTCTGCGCAACCACGATGAGCTAACCTTGGAAATGGTCACCGACGAGGAGCGCGACTACATGTATCGAGTTTACGCTACCGATCCGCATGCTCGCATTAATCTTGGAATTCGCCGGCGACTCGCACCTTTGCTCGTGAACAGTCGCCGCAAAATCGAGCTGCTTAATATATTGCTGTTCTCAATGCCTGGTACTCCGATCATTTATTACGGAGATGAGATCGGCATGGGAGACAATTTTTATCTCGGCGATCGCAATGGTTGCCGGACCCCCATGCAGTGGAGCCCGGACCGCAATGCCGGATTTTCCAAGGCAAACCCGCAGCAGCTTTATCTGCCAGTTACGATCGATCCGGAATATCACTACGAGGCCATCAACGTGGAAAACCAACAGAAAAATCTTTCCTCGTTGCTCTGGTGGACACGCCGAGTCATCGCCATGCGAAAAAATTTCAAGGCGTTCTCACGCGGGTCGCTTGAATTTCTCTATCCGGACAATCCCAAGGTCCTGGCCTTCCTTCGGCGATACGAGGACGAAATCATTTTAGTAGTAGTGAATCTGTCGCGCTTTGCGCAATCGGCGGAACTCGACCTTTCCCGCTTTAACGGTTATGTGCCAATGGAAGTTTTTAGCCGCAATCTCTTTCGGTCAATTAGAAAATCACGCTACGTCATCACGCTGGGGCCACATGCACACTACTGGTTCGCCCTGCACGCCCCGACCGACGGACGCCGCGCGCCAAGAAAGAAAGTTGTGCCAGTAATCAGTGCGCCGATGGAGTTGGGGATGCTCCTTGCCAATGGTCAACGCGCCGCCGTCGAGGGCGAAATTTTGCCTCGTTATCTTCAGACCTGCCGCTGGTTCGGTTCGAAAGCGCGGTCTTTTCGTAGTTTGAAGGTCACTGAGCATCCTGCGATGTCAGAAGATGCCGGTGCTGCTCAACTTTGGTTCGTCGAGGTCAACTATCTTGATGCGCCCACCGAGACGTACGTTCTCCCGGTCAAGATTGCGTCCGGCGAGGCTGCTCGCGCCATTTCTCAGGCCGCACCGCATGCCATCATCGCGCGCTTCGAAGATGACGGAGAAAGTATTCTGTTTGATGCAATCTGGGATGTGGAATGCCGCTTTCGATTGTTTGATACAATCCTTAGGCGCGAGATAACCAGGGGACACGCTGGCAATCTCGTCGGCGTCGCTGCCAAGGGTTTTGATGCCAATCAATCCATTATTCCTGCGAATTCGCGGGTACTAGGTGCCGAGCAGAGCAATTCGTCGATGCTCTTTGATAATAAATTTTTCCTAAAACTCTATCGAAAGATCGAAGATGGCGTGAACCCCGATGTCGAGATAACTCGGTTTCTTACAGAGCACACACAGTTTCCAAATGTGCCGGCGTTTGTTGGTGCAATCGAATATCGCCGCCCGAAAACGGAGCCAACTGTCATGTGTTTGCTGCAGCGCGCCGTCATTAATGAAGGCGATGTCTGGTCGCTTACGCTGGACGCAGTTGGGCGTTATTACGAGCGGGTGCTCGCTCGCAAAGCCGATCTTCAGAATGAAATCGCGCCTCCGGGAGCGTTGCTCGATGAGCTGTTCGGCGGCGTTTATCCTGAGAAAATGAAGCTGCTCGGGCAACGCACCGGCGAATTGCATCTCGCGCTTGCCTCGTCTCCGGACGATCCGGCTTTCCGGCCCGAGCCATTCAACGCGATGGCACAACGCTCTGTTTATCAAAACATGCGGGCCTCCCTGCGACGCGCTTTTACTGTCTTGGAAAAGAAATTAGAGGACCTTCCTGCGGAATTCCGCGACGAGGCGAAGGACGTGCTTAGTGCGGAACAAGAAATACTGGCGCGTGAAAAACGCTTGCTCGACCGTCGCACCAGTGCGGCGAAAATCCGGATTCATGGAGACTATCATCTTGGTCAGTTGCTTTATACAGGAAAGGATTTCGTCATTCTAGACTTCGAAGGCGAGCCTGCGCGACCGCTCAGCGAACGAAAACTGAAACGCTCCGCACTCCGCGATGTCGCCGGCATGATGCGATCGTTTCAATACGCGGCCTATAGCGCACTTTGGCAGCCGGCCATGCGCAAAGAAGATGTGCCATTTTTGGAACGCTGGGCCGATCTCTGGTATCGTCACATGGGCAGCGTCTTTCTGCAGAGCTATTTGAAGACAACAGGCAGCGCGGTCTTCATCCCGCAAAACAGCGAAGACCTTCAAATCATGATCGAAGCCTACCTTCTCGACAAAGCCGTTTACGAAATTGGCTACGAACTAAATAACCGGCCCAGCTGGGTCGTCATTCCGGTCCGTGGCATCAAACACATTTTGAAATCTGTCTAGCTCGTTTCTGAGGAGTTGAAACGCTGGGCTATTATCGCAGAATCATACTAACCACTTGCAGCAATTTAGGCTGCGCTTATAAGCACAATCAATCACTCTTATGAACAAACATCTGGACGAAATCGACAATGACGTCGCGACGAAGCATCTTTTGAAACATCCGTTTTATCTCGCGTGGGCGCGCGGAGAATTAAGCAAAGACGCATTAGCGGATTACGCGAAGCAGTACTATCACCATGTCGCAGCTTTTCCAACATATCTCTCGTCGGTGCATGCGAACACCGAAGATCAAGCCACGCGAAAACAATTGCTCAACAATTTAATCGACGAAGAAGGCGGATCGCCGAATCATCCCGAGCTTTGGAAAAAATTCGCGCGTGGTCTCGGTGTCGAAGATGCCGAGCTCGTGCGAACTGAGAAACAACCGGAGACGAAGAACTTGATCAACACATTCGGCTCAGTTTGTAGGCAAAGCTCAACTGCAAACGGCCTCGCGGCACTTTACGCGTACGAGAGCCAAATTCCGTCGATCTGTGAATCGAAGATTGATGGGCTCAAGAAGTATTACGGATTCACCACACCCGAGCATTACGAGTACTTCACTGTCCACATCGAAGCGGATCGCGAGCATTCAGCTGCTGAACGCGAGATGCTGAATCATTACATCGACGAACGTAACTTCGAATCAGTGAAAGCCTCGGTGAATCGCGTGCTCGACGCGCTTTGGGAAATGCTCTCCGGAGTATGTCGACGACACGCGATCGCGTGCTGAAACTCGAGGCCAGATAGGTATATCACTGCGATGTTCGGACGGCGCGGCGCGCCATCCCTACCAGCTACCGCGGTCGCAGAACCAGGAATGAGCGCATCCGGCCGCGACAGACGGACAAGACCTGCGGTTGGCTGGGATCCAGCGAAGCGGCGATCTTGTTGTAGTCCGCAACGGACGTGACCGGCTGCTGATTGATTTCTTCGATCACATCACCTTTTCGCAATTCCGCGACGCCACTGTCAGGATCCACACCATTAACCAAGACGCCTTGCACGTTGGCAGGCAGGTCGAGTTGGCGTGCTATTTCCGGAGTGAGTTCTTCCACATGAATCGAAGCAAGAGCTCCGCCGGCCCCTTCTTGATCGCTGGGTGGCCCCGGGCGCTGCGGCTGCGGTTGGTTTCGTCGAGGCGTGACACCCGAACTTTGATAATCGATTGGTTGCTCTTTAATCTGCGTCGTCACCTTTACCGGTTTTCCGCCGCGCACGATTTCGAGCTCTACCTGTTTGTTCAACGGCGTCTGGGCCACGAAAGTCCGCAGCGCGTTGAAATTCTTCACATCATGGCCATCGAATTTACGGATGACGTCGCCCGGCTGCACGCCCCCCTGCGCTGCAGGCGAGCCCGGAACTACTTCCGCAACCGTCACTCCTTCTGTGTCCGAGCCGTTTTCGCCGGGTTGCAACGCTCGCATCTGGATACCAAGGTAACCGCGAATGATCCGGCCTTGCTTCAACAAGCTTTCCAGCGCAGTGCGGACAGTATTCGATGGAATCGCG
>JBKPOB010000094.1:0-7927 GCA_046732875.1 Verrucomicrobiota bacterium
GTAGGGAATATTATTTTCACAAAGTTCCGGGTCGGGTTCGCAAGGGCGCGGGAAGAATTCCGCTGTCCCGGTGAAGGCTCCCAATTGGTTTGCGTGTCCGAAGTTGACCACGTGTGTTGAAGGCTCGCACTCCGTACCGGATTGAGACTCAACGTACCCCGAGACAGTTCCATTGAAGGGCACCATCTCGCTGGCTGCTGCCGGAGTAGGGGTCGCGATAAACACTGCCGCAAAGCAGGCGAGGAAAAGCGGGATCAGAAGTCCTGCTGTTGGCTTGAACTGGATGTTTCGACTTTTCATAATATTAAGAATGCTAAGCGTGTGCGGACCCGGTAACTATCGGGGAAAAGCCCTGATTTTTTGAGTTAACGAATCCCGGATGAACGTATCAGGGATTCTGGGCCGGGCTTACCTATCCCTAACGATTCGCGCATGCCACGTTTGAGACTTATGGGATCTTTTCCCTTATAACAGCCTCGACACCCGCCTTCGCGCAGGGTCGGCGCGGGAGGCTGCGAGGCAGCTACAGCGTCATCAGGGAGAACGCCCATTTAACGATTGCAACCGCCCGAGGCGATTGGTTAAACTAGCAAAACGTTGAAAGAAAGCGCAGCAGTTCGCGCGGGTAAAGAACCATACCGGGTCGTGGTGGTCGGCGATACCATCATTAGTGAGCAAGGCCTAGTCGCAATTATTGGGCGCGATCCGCAGTACCGTGTTTGCGGTGCCGCACACGCTTGTGAGGAGGCGAATAAACTTATTCGACAACATCGGCCCGATTTGCTGCTCATCGAACCGTTTCTCGAAAACCGCGATGCCATCCGCTGGATCAAGGATCTCGCAGCGGAATTTCCGCATACTCGGATCCTTGTCGTATCCCGGCAATCCGAACGGACTTATGCGGAGCGCGCCCTTTGTGCCGGAGCGTCCGGTTACTGGATGAAAAATGGTTCGGTGGAAGAGCTAATGCACGCGATTAAGACTGTGCTGGCTGGCGAGATCTATGCCAGTCGAGCAATCATTTCCGTTGCCATGCATAAGTTCGCCGGTGGTCGCGGGCTTCCACACGCTCTCGATGTCCTCAGCGATCGGGAGCTGGCGGTGTTCGCACTCATCGCGGCTAAGCACGGCACTGGTCAGATCGCAAAAGAACTTGGCGTTGGCCGAAAAACAATTGAGACGCATTCTGAGCATATCAAGCAGAAGCTCGGCTACGGCAATGCTCACGAACTCAAGCGCCGCGCGCGCGAGTTTTTCAGCACTACGATTGTAGCGCTCGTCGCTAGTTTTAATCCTGAGCCCGGATTTACTGGTCAGGGGAGTCTACTCCTGGATTTGTTAGGTTGAGGTCGGATTAATGATTCACAGGATCAATGACCCGGATGCTTGTTTTTGCGAGCCGTTGTCCTGCCAGTAAAAAACGCCGTTGCCCCGGCGATACAGTCGGTATTTGAGTCGCACGTTTTTCTCCATGTTGAAGAGAATGAACGCGCCGAATTTTTTCCGTTAGCGAGTACTGGCGGAGTTGCAGCGGAGTCGGTGCGAATTGTGCATTCGTGGGCCGTTCTGCTGGCAAATCTGCTGGCATTTCTCGTTTGTCCGGTCCTACCAGCTGAAGAAACTGCTGACTCGAGCAGCTTAAAAATTGGCTCCAGCGGTAGGATTCGAACCTACGACCAATCGGTTAACAGCCGACCGCTCTACCACTGAGCTACGCTGGATTTTTTTCCTCGGTTGCGAAGCGTGAATCTTGCTCGCGCCGTCTACCGCGGCAAGTGCTTCCTTGCGCGCAAAAATTGCCGCTGAAATCAGCGGCTGCATAGGAGAACTCTTCGCTATTAAAAAGTTGGTTGCGGGGGCGGGATTTGAACCCGCGGCCTTCAGGTTATGAGCCTGACGAGCTACCAGGCTGCTCCACCCCGCGTTCTTAAAATAGTTACGCGATCGCTCCTGGCAAATCGAAAAAAAGTAATTCTGCAAACACAAACGACCGCATCGGCGCCGCTATGCGAATGGTCTCTACCTGTCCTGGGCTGGAGTCAATTTGAACGAAGAAAAACTTGCTTCGACGAAAACTCTCGTAACCGTTCGGGTCGAACGGCGGTCTTCGTCACGGGTATCATGGTCATGCGGGCATTCTTTAAGCAACTCTTCGAAAGCAAACTTGCCCGACGTGCGCTAATTGCGTTTCTCATCGCGGCGCTTTTCCTCGGTGGAGTTCAGCTGCGTCGTTGGATGGGAGAAACAACGAGGCACGTGCGTTATCAACACGACATCGTCAACGCTTTTTACTGGGGTAGCCAAACCATGAAAGAAGCGCGTCGATTATCGCCCGACGAAGCTACCGCTAATTCATTGACGGGATTCCTCCGCGGTTACCTAGGACTGTACGACAAAGTGAAGCATAAGGCGTACAACGAGGATTATGGTCTCGACTATCCGCCACTGCGACTTCTGGTCATGGCGATCTGGGCAAGGCAGGTGCGCAACCAATTCCCCGGCGTCGATGACGGTCACCCGAAGCTGGTGAACCCATTATTAAAGATCAATCTCGCATGTGAACTGCTTTCCGCCGTAGCAATCTTCCTTCTGGTTCGCTTGTGTTTGCAACGATCACGCGCAACGCAATCGGCCTTGCTTCATCGTTGGCCGCTACGAAATCGAGCTTCAATCTGCGGTCTCACTGCCGCGAGCGTGGCATGGCTTGAGCCATCGATCATTCTTGACGCGCACGGATGGCCGCAATGGGACGTATGGATTCTACCGTTTTATCTGTTCGCTGCGCTCGGAGCCCTGAAAAATCGCTGGTTCTTCTGCGGTTGTCTGTTGGCCGCGGGCGCAATGTTTAAGGGGCAATTGCTATTCGTAGCACCGTTTTTTGTTCTCTGGCCGTTGTGGCAAAGAAGATGGAACCGCGCGCTGCGTGTGCTCGCAGGGTTCATTGCTACGGCGGCACTGATCGCGTCGCCATGGCTTCTGCGCACGCCGGTGGCGTGGGTCGCACTTGTTGCCGTCACGGGCTCTAGCTTGTTATTGGTTCTGCGACACAAACTGCCGCATCGAAACGTCTGGATCGGCGGCATCGCCGGATGCACTGCATTTGCGATTGGCGCTTTCACAGGCGGAAGCTTCGCGTGGTTGCAAGTCGGTTTTCTGTATGGCAGCGAGCATTACCCCTACCTTGTCATCAGTTCGTGCTACAACCTTCCGTCGCTTCTCTCCAAGCTTGGCTGGTCATTGAAGGATCCATTCTGGTCGGTTCATTTTGGATCTCTGGATTTCCATCTCACCCTGCAGTGGACCCTGCGACTGCTCTACCTTGGCGCACTCTCAGTATGCGCGTACGGGGCCGCACGACAGGTTCGCGATCGTGACCCCCGCGTCCTGATTGCGATCACCGCTCCGTGGCTGCTGATGTTTGCGCTGCTGGGTCAGATGCATGAGCGCTACCTCGTCTGGGGCGCGGTAGTTAGCGCTGTCGCCTTGGGAGTCAGTCTCAGATTGAGCATCATCCATTTCATTATCTCAGCGGCGAGCACAGCGATGATCGTGCACGTGATGCTGATCGATAAGAAATTTGAAGCAACGCTCTGGGCGATCGATCTGCTCAAGCACGTCCGAGGTTATGCATCTGTTTTGGTGCTGGCCTGCGTGACTGTTTATCTGTGGAACACATTACCGATGCCGGTGTTCCAACGTCGAGCGGCTCGCTCAGTGAGGGCACCTTCAATCTCGTTGGGACCGGAGCCCGAGGAAGCCTGAGGTTTGCGCCCTGTCGACTTGCGATAACCGTTAGGCGCGACAGATATTAGCCCCCGGGGGCAACCCCGGGCTTCCTTGACCCGCTCCATTTCTCCTCTGCCGGTGCCGCTAGGTTACTGCCGCGCCAGCCGCCGGAACAAAAATACGCCGAGAATGATGAAAAGAGCATTCGGAAACCAGACGAGCAGTTCCGGGTGGGCATGCGGATTTCCGCGCAGCGTATCGCCGATGATGACAAAGAGAAAATACGTCGTGGCTACGATCAAACCCATGGCGAACCCGATTGAGGTTTCCCGACGATGCGCAGTAACACCAAGCGGGACGCCAATTATTGCGAACGCAACGCACGCAAACGGAAATGAAAATCGTTTGTTGATTTCGGTGCGGCTGGCGCTGCGCTCTCGCTTGTTCTCACTTTTCAATTGTTCCAGCAATTGTTCGATCGACAATGCAGACCGGCTTGGCCGTTTTTTCTCTTTCTCGTAAAGCTCCTCGAGACTGATGGGCAATGTGCCTTCCACCATATTGATTCCGTCACGTATCTTTCGCAGATTGGACGGGTCCTTAGCGTCGCGCTCCTGATAACGTGCCTGATAGAGGTGCATGAGAATCTGCTTGTTCGCCAAATCGGCTTCCAGCATGCCTGTGCGCGCGTAAGTCACCTTAACTGGCAGCGAGTTCTGGTTGAGCTCGAACACAGTGATGTTCTCAAGCTTATTACCTTCTTTCTTCCCAACATAAATTTTGCGCCCGGGAAACTGATCGATCACCTGATCGCTGCCAAAGAGCGCCATCGGATTTCGCGTAGCGAGATCGAAAATGGTGCTGCGCAATTTTTCCTGCGCTGCCGGCGCTACCTGCACGTTAAGCCAGAGACAGATGACTGTGCAGATGATGGCCACACCCCAAAGCGAAATACAGACGCGTGGAACACTCACACCGTTTGCGCGCAGCGCGATCAATTCGTTGTCTGCGGAAAGCCGCCCGAACACGAGCAGGATCGCCGTTAACAATCCCCACGGTATCGTGAAGATGAGTGAGAACGGCAACACGTAGGCGATGAATGTGATGAGGTATTCCATCGGCACGTCATGATTCACCAGCAAAGGAAGCAGCTTGCGGAAAATATTTCCCACCACGAGCACGAGGCTCAGAACCGCGATAGCAAACAAAACGTTCACGATCAGCTCGCGACTAATAAATCGGTCGATCAACTTCATCTTCTGGTGCACATGTTAGCACAAATTGCTGCTGTCGCCGCCGTCCCTGCCCTTCCAAAACCTGGACAATTTGCCGATACCGAGAGACGATGAGGAGTGTACGAAGAGATAAGACGCGCTAGCGTCCGAGTGCCTGGAAGTGACCCAACGCAGGTCGGGGCGATTCACCGAATCGCCCGTTTCTCTGCACAGGCGATTGAGGTCAATCGCGCCTGCCTGATTTCCACTTTAGCGATTATTTCGTTTTGCGTAACAAGTTGCACAACCATTTCGCATCACGAATTTTCGGAACCAACGTCCGGATGGCAAACCAAGAGCGGTCAGCTCATGTATCGCGCTCCGAACACAACGCTCATTGGCGAGGCGCTCGTGCGCTTTTCCAAGAGCGGCGACTTCGAACTAACCGTCTCGAAAGGTCCGGGAATTGCGCTACTTTCGCTGCGGCAGGACGCTACTTTCGCGGAATTTAAAGGAGGATTGGCTGATAAGGGATGGTCCGGGCCTGTAGGACAAGCGCCGCCTCAATTGCGCGGTTGGCTTGGGTTGCGAGATCAATTCCTTCACACACCGGACCGAAAGAGACTGCGATACGCATCTGGCAACGAGACCTTTATATTTCGATTCTGAAAGCGAACGCGGAAACTTCTGTGTCGTCCTGCTGCTGCTCTTACGCTTGCTCTTGTTCAAAGAAGCGAACCGAGCATGAGCAGGAGCATGAATAAGAGTAAAAGGTGACGCAACGTTAATTGAGCCCGGGATCACCGATCGCGGCTACAGGATTGGCATCCTAACGCTGATTCGTGTTCAATGATGGCTCTTTCATGCGCACCAGTGATTTCATTGCCCGAATCATAACCCAGCGACGCGTGCTGATGTGGTGCGGCGTGGCTGCGCTAACCATCGCCTGCCCTGTTATTCTTGTGAGCTCGCTGCAAGTTGATTCCGAAATCTTCAATGTTTTGCCGGGTAAGTTTTCGTCGGTGCAAGGTCTCAAGATTTACGATCGCGATTTTGAGCAGACGCGCGAGCTCACGTTCGCGCTCCAGTGCGAGCCGAACGACGTGGATAAATTGGATGAGTTCGCGCCGGTGTTTGCGGAAAGATTGCGACAGCAGCCCTGGTGCACGCGCGTGCTCGCCGGTTCGCCAATATCCACGCCTGATGGAATTCGCGATCTTCAACTGATAGCGGTGTCGTTACTTCTCAATCTGGAACCAAACTCATTCCGCGAGACCATATCGGTCCTGCAACCGGAGAAAATTCGCGATCGCCTTCATCGTTTGCGTCAACAGATCGAGGCGGGCTCACCGCGTCCGGAGTTCGAGCTTTCGTTCGATCCCCTTGGACTGATTGCGCCGGCGCTGAAGCCTTTTGCAGAAAGCACGATCATTGAGCAGGAGCAACCGCTTACATCACCAGACAGGACAATGCGAGTTTTCCTGGTGGAAACGAACCAGCAGTCCATCAGCGCCTTCGAATGCCAGCGCTTGATGCGCGAGGTAAACAAGTTTCGTGCAATCGCCGCCGATGGATGGAATGGCAGTCCTTTGCAAGTTCTGGTGACCGGGCGCTCGGCCTTTGCATCGGAGATTTCGCTGAGCATGCGTTACGACGTCATGGCGACGTTGGTTGGCTCGGTGCTGCTTGTAGGCACAATTTTCTTTGTTGGTTTTCGTCGATGGCTTCCGCTGCTGGGCATGGCAGTCTGCCTTCTCCTCTCCTGCCTCGTTGCTCTAACTCTAGGGCAACTCCTTTTCGGGCGACTCAGCATGATCAGCGTTGGTTTTTGCGCGATTCTCGTTGGGCTTGGGGTCGACTTCGCGATTCTTACCATAGGCCGTTATCATCAGGCGCGCTCCGATGGAGAGCCGCATCCGCAAGCAATTGCAACTTCGATAGCAAAACTTGGCCGGGCGGTTTTCTTCGGGGCACTCACCACAGCAGTCGGCTTTCTTGCCTTGGTCCTAAGTGGTTCCATGGCCTTCTCGCAGCTGGGCGTGTTGATCGCCATCGGCATTTTCGTCGCCGGACTTTTTATGTGCTCAATTTTGTTTTTGTTTGTTCGCGAGCGACAAGCGGCCATTCCTCATGATTGGCTTTTCGAAAGCGTGAGAAAGTATGTGCGTTGGACTGTGCGAAACCCCATGCCGATGCTGGTTTTTTCAAGTATTGTTCTGTTAGGCCTGACTGCGATCGGTTTTTCGCCCATTCCGCCGCTTCATTTCGAAGCCAGCGTACGCTCGCTACAACCCAGGAACATTCGGGCAAGCCAGGCGCTTGAGAAAATCATGCACACAATGCCGGTGCGCTGGGAGCCGGTGTTGGCGATTGTGCACGCGGCGAATCCGCAGGAGCTACACGATTACTGGCAGAAAATTGTAGCTCATTGGCGAGAACTCCAGGCGGCCGGAACGATCAAAGGTTTCTCCACTCCCGCTGCGCTTTGTCTTTCACCAGATTGGATGGAGACAAATTGGCGACAGTTAAGTGCGGTCGATTTCCCGGCGGCACGCGAGACACTAGATCAAACTCTGGATGGTGAAGGATTCAGCCGCGACGCATTCGCGCCGGCGTTCGCGCTGCTCGACGACTTACAACGCCTTAGCGACTCCAATGTACCTCTGCCGAACTGGCGCGACCAATTGCCCAAATCATCCAGTTGGTGGTTTCTGGTTGATCGCTACTTTGGTCACGATCCGGCGTTGACCACCGGATTCGTTACAACCAACGAACCGATCATGGCCCACGCCCAAAGCAAAGACCTTGAACGCGATCTGGCCGTAGCTGGGGTTCCGATGATTCTCTCAGGCTGGAGCTATGTGCTCGCGGATTTGCTGCCGTGGTCGCATCATCAACTCCTGATCATCAGCGCACTGATGGCGATCTTCGACATCTCCTTGCTGGCCGTTTTGTATCGGAATTTTCGGTTGTGGACGATCCAGGTT
>JBKPOB010000095.1:0-6100 GCA_046732875.1 Verrucomicrobiota bacterium
CTTTATGACTGACCGTTCGCGGACACTTTTGTTCAATTTTGAAACACAAAATCCTGCGCGCGTGGTCTTCCAAGGGGGCGAGACTTAGTGAAGAGCCACCAAGAAGCGACGGTTTGGGAGCCGTCAAAATCCAAACACGACGACTGGGAAGCCGTCGCTTCTTTGCTGCTTTATGCGCCGGAGCGCGGCTTCATCAGCCGGAGGCTCAACATATACAGGACTGCGAAAAGAGCGATTACAAGCAGGATTCCCCTGGATTGTCCATGGATAAACCGAACCAGCGCGTCCGGATTCGTCAAAAGCTCCGGCTCAAGACGATAAGCTTTGTCGCCCAGATAAGCCAGAATCCAACACCAAAGCGCCGACCCGGCAATCGTTACGAGACTGAAAACTCCGAAGTTCATCCTAATAATCCCAGCGGGGATTGAGATTAGATGGCGAATCACCGGAAGTAGGCGGGCGAAAAAAACTCCACCTGCCTCGTAACGAGCCAGCCACTGCTCGGCTTGCTCCAGTTTTTTCGGACTCACTAGCACAAAACGGCCATACTTTACGATCAGCGGACGTCCAATTAGCCGCGACGCCCAGTAAGTGATGGCCGAACCAAGATACGATCCCACCACGCCTGCGAGCACCACGCCCGTGAAACTGAGTTTTCCTTGGGCGGCCAGAAATGCAGCTGGCGGAATGACGATCTCGCTCGGCACCGGGAAGATGGAACTTTCCATCGCCATCAACACTATGATGCCGACGTAGCCACCGGTGAGCACCCAATGGAACCAGGTTTCAAGAAGATGATGCATAGCTGATTTTTGATTTTCGATTGCCGATTTTCGATTAGGCTGGCAAACGCCCGACTAGTTCAATCCGAAATCCGCAATCCGCAATCCCAAATTCTGATGTCGATCTACCGGCGCGTCCTCCGTTACTACCGACCGTTTCTGGGCCAAACGATTCTTGGATTGTTTGTGTCTCTTGTCGGCGTCGGGCTAAATCTGCTCAAGCCGTGGCCGTTTAAGCTGATCGTAGACGATTTCCTTCGTGCAGGCCCGGCGGTGCGCAGTGACTGGCGCATCTGGATCCCGTTGCTCTGTCTGGCTCTGATCCTGATCCAGCTTTTTTGGGGAACGATGAATTGGATCACGAACTATCTTTTTGTGAAAATCGGCCTCCAAGCTTTGCTCAAACTGCGCACCGATCTCTATTCGTACCTGCAGTCCCTCTCGCTCAAATTTCACGATGCACGCCGTTCGAGCGACTCCAGTTTTCGCGTCGCGTACGACTCGCAATCAATCCAGACGATCTACAACAAAGGGTTCACCAACATCTTTGCGTCAGTAATCACGTTGATCGGAACTTTTCTCATCATGTTGAGACTGGATTGGCAGCTCACCCTGGTTTCCCTTGCCATTGTTCCGTTAGTTGTTGGCACCATCTATCTGTTCGCCCAGCGAATCCGTCGCGAATCGACATCTATTCAAGAACGGGAAAGTGCAGTCCTTACTCAAGCCCAGGAAGGTCTCAGCTCGATTCGAATGGTGCATGCATTCGGACGCGAGGAATTCGAAGTTCTCCAATTCCAGCAACAAGCCCGGCAAAGTTTGCAAGCCAATCTTCGGCTCACGTTAACAAACGTGAACAGCGCATTGGTGATCAGCACATTGATGGTGGTCGGCACAGCCGCAATGTATTACATCGGCTCCTTGCACGTCCTGGCCGGAACGCTCACGCTTGGATCGCTTCTCGTCTTCAGCGCTTATTTGCTGATGCTCTATCAGCCGCTCGAGTCCCTCACCTACACCGCCTGGGCGATGGAAGGCGCCACCGCTGGCGCAAAACGCTGTTTTGAAGTGCTGGACCGCGAGGACGACGTGCGCGATTCGCCAAATGCGATTGCCATTTCATCCGCCAAAGGTGCGATCGCATTTCAGTCCGTGAATTTCGGCTACGCAGGCGATCGACAAGTTTTGCGTGAGATCGATCTGCTCATCGAGCCAAACCAGATCGTTGGCCTGGTAGGAGGCACCGGCGCGGGCAAGAGCACGTTGATGAGTTTGGTGCCGCGGTTTTACGATCCTTCCACGGGTTTCGTTATGCTCGATGACCGCGACGTGCGGGAGATCACAAAAAAAAGTTTGCGTGCGCAGATCGCAATCGTCTTACAAGACACTCTGCTTTTCTCGACGACCGTACGAGAAAACATCGCATATGGCCGGCCCGATGCGACAGAAGAGGAAATTATCGAGGCGGCGCGGCGTGCGCAAGCCGACGAATTCATTCGGCAAATGCCGGACGGTTATGCGAGCGCTGTGGGCGAACGAGGCGGGCATTTGAGCGTTGGCCAACGCCAGCGAATCGGCATTGCTCGCGCATTCTTGAAGAACGCGCCGATCTTGCTGTTGGACGAACCCACTTCGGCACTGGATCCCGCGACCGAGGCAGCAATCATGGACACTATCCAGGAATTAATGCGGGGCCGGACAACTTTAATTGCAACGCATCGCCTGGCTACGATCCACGGCCTCGATCAAATCATTGTACTTGAAGACGGGCGTGTAGTTGAAAAAGGGCGCGGCCCGGAACTAATCGCGCGCGGCGGGATTTACGCAAAACTGTACGCGTCGGGAAAATTCCCGACGGAGGTAGTGCATTGAGTAACGTCAAAGAAGATCGGCACGTTGAAGGCGATTGGTGGCCCGATCCAATTCCACCAAACGTCAAGTTTGGCGAGGGATTTTATTGCGAGAGCGCGCAAATCTTCCGGAGACTTCGAAGCGAAAAATCGGGGGCTGTCATTATCGGCAAACACGTTTCGTGTTACGCCGGCTGTTCGTTTTCCGTGGGCGAGAACGGCCAGTGTACGATCGGAGATTTCACTCTGCTCAACGGCGCGCTGATCATGGCTGATGAGAATATCGAGATCGGCTCGTATTGCCTGGTTTCCTGGAACGTTGGCATCGCGGACTCGGATTTTCATCCGCTCGAACCAGCCCAGCGTCTCATCGACGCACAAGCTCTTGCCCCCTATTTCAAGAACCGACCCGCCCGACCCCAATTGAAGACTGCTTCTGTGAAAATCGCGAACAACGTCTGGATTGGTATGAACGCAGTGATTTTAAAAGGCGTCACCATCGGCGAAAACTCGGTCGTGGCCGCCGGGTCGGTGGTTACAAAAAACGTAGAGCCGAATGCGGTCGTCGCCGGAAATCCGGCGGTTGTGGTCCGGCAATTGTGATCAGTGATCAGGGATCCGTGATCAGGCCAATGCAACGGTAAATACTCGCTCTGTTCACTGTTCACTGTTCACCTATCGCGACATGAAAAGAAAAAAAATCGTCGTCATGGGCTTCATGGGATCAATGCCCATAGCAGGAGTGATCTGGCAGCACATCCATTACATCGTCGGACTGCAACAGCTCGGTCACGATGTCTATTACGTCGAAGATTCGGCCCGTATTCCCTACAACCCGGAAACGTTTGAAGTCACCAACGAATTTGATTATACGGCGCGGCTTCTGAATCGATTGTCACGAGAATTTGAATTTAGAGATCGCTGGGCATTTTGTGCCCGGTATTTGCCGGGCAATTCCACTGCCGGCCTATCGTTAAAAAAGATTCGGCAGCTGTATCGCGAAGCCGATGCAATCCTCAACATCTGCGGCGCACAGGAGTTTAACAACGACCTGCTCGTTTCCGATCGCATCCTTTACATCGAAAGCGATCCTGGCGTCGAACAAATCAAGATCGACAAGGGCGTGAAATCGACGAAGCAATACTTGGGCCGACATCATGCTCTCTTCACTTTTGGCGAAAACATCGGCACCAAAAGCTTTCCAGTCCCGACCCACGGATTGAAATGGCTGCCGACACGGCAACCAGTGGTGACTGATCTTTGGCGCACAAGGCGCACCCCTTCCGGTGCGGCCGTGTTCACATCCGTGGCCAATTGGTCTACCAGTGGCCTGAAAGACATTACGTGGCGCGGCAAAAAATATCTCTGGAGTAAATCGCGAGAATTTCTGCGGTTCATCGCGGCGCCGAAGAAGGCAGGGGAAACATTTGAATTGGCAACAAACATCGAGCACGCCGCGACCCGCGCGAAATTCGAGCAAAACGGCTGGCGACTGACTTCGCCGCTACAGATGAGCGTCGATTACTGGCTTTACCGCGACTACGTCCAGCGCTCCAAGGGGGAGTTCACCGTCGCGAAGGACCAATACGTGCGGCTCGATACCGGGTGGTTCAGTGACAGGAGCGTGTGTTATCTTGCAGCAGGCCGACCAGTTATAACTCAGGAAACCGGCTTTACGAAATTCTACGGCGGGGAAGCAGGCCTTTTATCTTTCAGAACTCTCGGTGAAATTGTGGACGCCGTGAAGCGAATCAACGCAGATTACACGAAGCATTCCCGAGCCGCTTACGCCTTGGCTCGGGAATTCTTCGAGGCCGAAACTGTGGTGAGATCAATTCTCGCTCGCGCCGGTATCTGAGTGATGGCGCAAACCTGTCTCAATCCATTGGAGATTTGAACGCAGAAACGATGTATCGTGTCAGTTGTGTCCGAAAAGGCCACTTCCTGATGCAAATCCGAATCTTGATTTTCGAGTACGCCATTTAAGTTTGCAGCCTTTCCGTTCATGAAGCGTATCTTTGTTTTAATCTACGTCACCTTCCTGTTTGGATCGGTCTTGAACGCGCAGGACAGCACACCGGCTCGCCCCCCAATGGAGCCCCAGGGTCCGGAACGGCCGGGTCCATGGAGATCGAGCCCACCCGCCCAGGAGGTAGTTCCGATCCCGGTTCCAATTGCGCCGCCGAAACCAAACGGTCCGGTTCAAAAAAGTCTGGTCAGAATCACCGCGACATCCGTGGAGCCAGATTACAAAGCGCCTTGGAACGCTGGGGCTCTAGAGCGCGGCGTTGGGGCGGGCTTCGTCATAAGCGGCAATCGCATTATGACAAATGCGCACGTGGTTGCCAACAGTCGCTATCTGACTGTAGAGCGTGACGGCGATCCAAATAAATATCCGGCGAAGGTGCAATTCATCGCGAACGATTGCGACCTGGCAGTGATCACTGTGCCGGCTCCGGATTTTTTCAAGGACATGTTGCCATTAAAATTTGGCGGGATTCCTGCATTGGAATCGACCGTCTCGGCGTACGGTTATCCAATTGGAGGCGAGCGGATGTCTGTCACCACCGGAATTGTGTCGCGGGTTGATTTCCAGCTCTACACGCATTCGTCGGTCGATCAGCATCTGGCGATCCAAATCAGTGCACAGATTAACCCGGGAAACAGCGGTGGGCCGGTAATGCAAGACGGCAAAGTGGTCGGGGTTGCTTTTCAGGGTTACAGCGGCGATGTCGCCCAGGGGGTGGCCTACATGATTCCCACCCCGGTGATGAAGCGGTTTCTGCAGGACGTCAGTAATGGGCGTTATGACGAATATCCCGACCTCGCAATTAGCTATGCGAAATTACAAAATCCCGCTCAGCGAAGATTTCTCGGATTAAAGGATGACGATCGCGGTGTGCTAGTGAGCTCTGTGACCGCGACCGGGCCATCTGATGGCATTCTTTACCCCGGCGACGTTCTTCTAGCCATCGACGGCCATCCCATTGCCAGCGATGCCAACGTCGAATTGGACGGCGAGCGCGCTCAGTTCGAAGAAGTCGTCGAGCGAAAGTTCAAGGGCGATTCGGCCAAAATAGACATCCTGCGCAACAAGCAGCCGATGACGGTGACAATCAAATTGTATAAGCCCTGGCCGTACTCGATCCTGGGCCACAGTTACGATGTACGACCGCGCTACGTTCTTTACGGCGGTCTGCTCTTTCAACCGTTGAACCTGGACATGCTGGAGGCATATCGGACGGCCGATCTCCGCGTCCGCCATTTCTTCGAATATTTCGTTCAGGATCAGCTTTATCTGCAGCATCCGGATGTCATTTTGCTGAGCAACATCCTGCCAGATCCGATAAACACCTATCTAGCGCCGTATCGCGGCGGAATTGTCGACGAAGTGAACGGCAAGAAAATTCGGACGCTTGACGAATTGGCGAACGCTTTTGCCGAATCGCCGGAGCAGTTGGTTATTCG
>JBKPOB010000096.1:0-10305 GCA_046732875.1 Verrucomicrobiota bacterium
TCTCAAAGGAGCGCGCGCCGTACGCTAGTTCCAACACCTCGCGCCGATTAAACATGCGCAGGAGGTAAGGCAAAACGCGATCGCGCATATCCGCCAACTCATCCAGCGTAAGTTGCCGATCGGTTTTACCGGGGCTGCCGCTTACGAAGGTCAATTCGCCGTCGCTCGGGCCGTGCGAATTCCACTTGAGGTAATTATCGATCTTCGCGGGTTTCCCGTTTTCGTAAACGCGAAAAATGCAGATGTCGAGATCGTAGCGAGGGTATTCGAAATTATCCGGGTCTCCTCCGTAAAATGCGATCTGCTGCTCCGGTGCGAAGACTAGCCGCACATCATCATAGCGTTTGTAACGATAAAGGTGATACGCTCCGCCTTGATAAAGCGTGACCACATCGGAGCGCAGTCCGGTCTTATCCTTGCTTTCCTTTTCAATCGTAGCGATGACTGAGTTGCGCGCACTGGAGGCCTGGTCATTCGTCATTCCCGGTTTCACCGCTTCGTTTACGCGCGTCGTCACGTCTTCGATTGACATCAGCACGTTGAGCTCGAGATCCGTCGATTTGATTTCGTCTGCCTGGGTTCTCGCGTAAAAGCCGTCCTTCAAATAGTTGTGTTGGGGGTCGCTAATCTTTTGCAGCGTGTCGGCGCCCACATGATGATTTGTGATCACGAGGCCATTTGCAGATACGAACGAGCCACTGCCTCCGGAGTTAAAACGGACGCTCGCTTTTTGCAGATGCTCCAACCATTGCTGCGTCGGCTCGAACTGATATTTCTCTTTGAGTTGCTTGAGCGGTGGCGCATTGAAAAGCCACATTCCTTCGTCGGCGGACACGGATGTATTTAATGCAACCGCGAGAGCGAAAAGTGAACCCCGAATAGTGGTGCGAAATCTCTTGGACATGGGCGCATCATAAGATGGAGGCCTAATAGCGACAACTGGCTCTTGCTCATGCCCGCGATCGTAATTGACCATCGACATCGAGCATGAGCATGAGCACGATTATGAGCAGGATGTCCCTGCTTAGATCAAAGCGCCGTAAAATCGAGCGGCTGGATTTCGTTCTGGCCGGGGCGCAAAAGTCCGGCACGACGGCATTGCATTACTTTCTAAGCAAACATCCGAATATAACGATGGGCGATCAGCAGGAGATGCATTTCTTTGATAACGACGCCCTGTTCGCCTCGAATGTTGATTATGAGGAATTACACAAACATTATCCTCCGCTTGCTCCATCCACCACTGCCGGTGATTGCACGCCGAGCTACATTTATCACGCGCCAGCAGCAGAAAGGATTTGGAAATACAATCCACAGATCAAATTGCTGATCCTTTTGCGAAATCCGGTCGACCGCGCCTTTGCTCATTGGAACATGCAGCGATTCAGAGGTCGCGAGCCGCTCGATTTTTTTGATGCCGTGCGAGAGGAGAATACGCGTATTGCTGGCGCGCCGCCTGGTGAAGCACGCCGCTTTGCTTATGTCGATCGAGGATATTACGGAAAGCAGCTCGCGCGTCTGTTCAAATTCTTTCCGCGCGAGCAGGTCAAGGCGGTTAAGTTCGAGGAGTTTCGTGATAAGCAGCGCGAAACGCTGGCTTCCATCTTTTCTTTTCTCGGTCTCAAACCGCTCCGGTCGGTGCGCAGTAGAGACAGAAATATTGTGCCGTACCAGCGGGCGATGAATTGGGAGGAGAAGGTTTTCCTCTACAATCTTTTCGCGGAAGACATCGTAAAGGTGGAGCAGCTCTTAGGCTGGGATTGCTCGGACTGGAAGCTGTAGCTCACGGATGTGAGGGCGGACCCCGGTATCCCCGGAGCTGAGCAGGTCAACTGCGTCGCAGAGGCGACGTCTTGATGCCTGCGTGATCGTAAACGCTAGTCGCGATGTGAGGCGACCGCCTCTAAAATTGGCATAGCTGCGACCGCAAGACTTTAGAAACTCGTTGGCGTAGTCAGATCGATGTTCGGCACGCTCCGCTCTTGTTCTTACCGCACAGCCGGCGCGACATAGCGGAACCGCTGGACACGTTTTCCAGTATCGACCTCGGTCGTATAGATGTTGCCTTTCGAATCAAGCGCGATGTTATGTACCCAGTGGAACTCGCCAGCGTTACGACCGTTGCGTCCGAAGACGCCAACAATCTCGCCGGTGTCGCGTGCGAGCGTCCGCACCTCGTTGTTTGTTCCGTCGGCATTGAATAAGAAGGTTTGCTTTGGATCGATCCAAAAATCAAGATCCCACACCGACCCATTGCCGCGCGTGTTCTTTTCTAGTGCGAACTCCTTCACGAACGCGCCATTTTTGCGAAACATCTGGATGCGGTTGTTCAAACGATCGCAGATATAGACGAGCCGTCTTTCGCGATTTTGACGCAATGGACCGGATTGCCGAATTGCGACGAGGCTGGATCATAGGGCTCACGTTTCTCGTCGGTCGGCTTTTTGCCGTAGGCGCCCCAATGGCGCTTGTAGGCACCTGTGTTGGCGTCAAACACGATTACCCGGTGGTTGAAGTAGCCATCAGCAATATAGATCTCGTTCGTCTCCGGATCGACGTCAGCGTCGGCCGGCCCGCCGAGTCGGCTCGTATCATTACTGTTTGTCTGCGCGCCCGACTTGCCGATCTGCAACACGAACTTGCCGTCTCGCGTGAACTTTAAATATTGACCGTCCTTCTCCCCGCTGCCGCCGATCCACACGAACCCTTTGTAGTCGATGGTGATCCCGTGCTCCTTCTGTGGCCAGTCATAGCCCTGGCCTGGACCACCCCATGCCTGGACGAGATTGCCGGCTTGGTCGAACTCTATGACCGGGGGAGCAGGCATGCAGCATTTGCTGGTCGGCGGATTCAAGCCTGCCGCCTTCTCGTCATCGGTGAGGCTTGCCGGGCGCTGGATCACCCAGATGTGGTCCTGCGCATCAACGGCAACACCGGCCGCCTGACCCATTATTCCAATTATGCGGCAGTGTATTCGGCCAGGAGGGATCGACCTGAAAACGAGGAGGCTCCTCTGTAATCGAGTCTACGACCTGTTTGAAGAACTGCTGCTTGCCCTCACCGTACCAGCGCCACACGATGACCAGATCATGATCCGGCGAAACGAAGATCGTATTGCTGCCTGCTCCTTGCGCTTCGAATACGTTTCGCGGCAGATCCGGATGATTGTGACCCCGTGTGTTCAGCCACCAAAGATAACCATAATCAGGGCTGTTGTTCGCCCGCGCTGGCGTCAATGCTGCCTTCACGTACCGCGACGGAATCAGCTGCTTCGACCCCCATCTGCCGCTGCGTAGCCACAGATATCCGAAACGCGCCATGTCCCATGCGTTGATCCAGACGCCGCCGCCCCAGCGTGTGCCGCCGCTGATGGATGGCATTTTCTTGCCGTCGATGTCGACGAACGCGCTGTAGTAAGGAATCCACTGCCAGGTGTCGGACGCGCCGATCGGATTCATGATCTCATAGCGGAACACTTCCGGGATGGGCTTCTTAAACAGCCGCAGAAGCGAGAGCGCGAGGCGGTTGATGCGTACGTCATTATATTCATAGAACGTGCCGGGCTCCTGAAGCTCACGCGGCTTGCGCTTCCCTTCGCCAAAAGCGACGGCGCCGACAAAATCGTGCTTCTTGCCCCAGATCTCACCTTCCCACTCGCTTTCCTGTTGCAAGTGATTGCGCCAGGTGATGCGGCTGTTCTGGCGCGATTCGTAGCCACCGTCTTTTACCTTAACTTCGACGGGCTCGTCGAGGTTGGTAATGAAGCCATCGCGTACCGCCACGCCGACGACAGTGGATAACATGCTCTTCGCAGCCGAATACGTCGGTGCGACGTCGTTGGTGTCGCCGAACTCCGCGACAACGTAGCCGTGGCGGATGATGAGTCCGTTCGTGCCCGCGCGGCTTTTCGGAATCGGGCCGAGCAGCGCACCAAAAATTCTTTCCTGCATCGAGAAGTCACGCGGCCAGTTCGTCTCGTGCGCCTGCGCGAACTGAACCGCGGCCTCGAGTTTCGCCGCGTCCATGCCGACTTCTGTCGGCCTTTTGCGTGCCCACGATCCCGCAGGTGGGAAATACGTGTCTTGCGCCAGGAGCGTGCCTGCCGTCAGGAGGACCAGTGCCGTGGACAACGCGGTGCTCGCCACACCGGACTGGGGATGGATCTTCACAACTGCGCGCATAAACTCCTTGCTACTGAATTTACTGGATGCGTAACGAGTAGCCTTTGCGCTGCCGCAGCGTGGCGTCTACCGGTTCTGCCTGAATCGTGGGCGTTGATTTGGGTCGGCTCCCAGCAGCGCTTTCCAACGGAAAATTCGCGCGCCTTGCGACTCAAAGAAAGCGCGCAGTTCATCCGTGAAAAATGAAGACCCATCCGGTCGTCGGTTAAATTCCAGCAAGAGACGTCCGTCGGGGTTGAGAAATCGTGTCCGAATATCGTTAATAAAAAATTCCCAATCGGCGGGTGTCCATTCGAGCCACTCTCCGTTTTCGCTACGCTTGAGCCGGTGAAAACAAACGCGGTGGCCGGTTACGAGATCGAATTTTTTTCCCAGATCAGGCAGCGGCGTTTGCGGTTCGATGCGCCCAATGACACGACGAACGTTGAAGAACTCAGTCGTGCCGCGGAAGAACGGCTCTTCATCTGTGTCAAACCCGAGTGCTTCGTGGCCAAATAACCGGCAGAGGTAGAGAAAGTAACCGGCGCCGCAACCGAGATCGAGAATTTGCAGTGGTGGAGAACGATCGAGCCAGAGATCCTGCGCGCGCCTGACGTTCACACCAATCCAGTACTTTGCATCTTCGTAAGCATTGATCTTTCGCGCATTTGGCCGGTAGGGATAGCGCTCGCGCAATCTTTCTAATTCGGTTCGGTCAATTGTCGCAAGAATTCTTCGAGCGCTCACTGGGTGAGTGGAGCGGCAAACGTGCTCCCAGAGGCTTTGGCCTGCGTCGCGGGAGAAAAGCTTTTGTAACTTGCGCGAGAGTCGCACCTAGAAACGATGCCGCGAACTATTCGATAGACAAGTTTGTCGATGGCTCTACTCGCTCTTAGGGGCTGATATCCAGTTGAATCAGCCCCGTTGAGCCTTCATGGATCATGAATCCGCTCGCCCAACCTTTGCCTGGATAGAAGTACTGTTCGTAGCGCCAAAGCATTTCTAACTTTGCGCCGGAAGGTTTTTTCCAAAGTAATCGATAATACAAATGGCGTTTCCATGACGGCGACTGACCGGTCATGAAATTGAAATCGAATGGAGTTGGCCAGCTGAGAATGCTGCGGCGAATTTCGATGGAAGCATCGTCGTCCGCTGACGGTACAACCGCAAGATTCTCCACCTCTGACCGCGCTGGACCGAAAGCGAAAACTTTTCCGCCGTTCGCCAGACCAACCTGATCGTTTTTCGTTGTTCCGATGCTCGGGGCCGGACCATTCCTATCGTTCAGGCTTAGATTGAGATCATTAATGTGGAGGATGCCACCCGTTCCGTCGCCCTCGTATACAAGCGACTTCACTCGGTTTGAAGCTGTTTCAATCGTGCCGAAACGATCGAGGAAAAGCGAAATCTGGCGTCCGCCAAAAATCCAGACTGCCAGGACGGAGACGACAAACGCGATAAGAATTCCAAGCGTGATCAGAATCTTGCGCATTCTTGATACTGGATTTTAGCTCGCCAATGACGCGAATGAATACCAATAAAGATGTGTTCTCGGAGGCTACCGAACCCGTTGTTGCAAGTCGTTCCAAGGGGCTTCGATGGCAAGTGCCGGATCGAGCATGATTTCTTTCACGGTTGCCGTCATTTCACATACGGCCTGGTAGAGTCTTCGCCCGGTGGACTCATCTGGCTCCGACACGTCGAAGTCGTTAGGCCTAAACTCCCCGCCAATATCAGTGGCGAAAATGTCTGCCCACGATCTATCCCAGACTCGTTGTGCAAATGCATCATTATCCGGCCGCCATTCTCTCTCGATGTGCCGAGCCAGCGCAGTAGTTAACCCGCAGTAGCCGGTATCCGACCATCCTTTTTCTTCAAGATACGCAGCGAGTTTCTTTTTGCATCGTTCAGCCTGGAGCCAAGTAGGCCGCTTGCCCGGGCCCCCAATCAATCCTGATACGTGGCGTCCAACGGCAATAGTGAATGGCCCGGCCGCCGCGTTACGACGGACGCTCGTATCTGGGAGGTGCGATGGGTCAATGCCGATCGCCCGGAGAAACTCTGGCACGACGCTGTGACCAACTGTTTTGCCGGTAAATGGGCGGGCAATTAGCTCCGCATCGAAGGTGTCAGCTAGGTCGATGAAGTGAGAGTATCCAAAACTGAGGCGCCGGGTAACGGCTTGAGCGAAGGCCTCGAACGGTTCGGAGCAGCGGCAATCCTTGACCACTTGCGCATAGCGCGAATTAAGCAATTGCGGTTGGTTGCGGGGAAACAAGATGACCTTCGGCTCCAGATCGAGCTCTGCGATGCGATTGAAGAATGCCATGGCATTGTTCCTCTTTCTCAAGAGCGCGTCTAAAACCTCTGAAGAAAGAATCACAGCTTCACACGGCGTCTCGGCGACGGCTCGGGCGAATTGGTCGGCTGTTGATCGTTGGTGGTCCGGCACCTCTTGGCCGCAAAGCTTCCTAACGATTGGATGGTGTCCGCCGTGAACAGTACCGCTATCTGGAACGAAATAACCTTGCTTCAGCAACTCAGCGCGGTGTTCCTTCAGGAACCACTGAATCGCGCTTGAGCCTGTTTTATGAGGACCGACGTGGATATAGCAGACGCGCTTGCCCACGCTGGAAGTATAGTATTCGCGTCAATCAACGAGCGTTGGGATCGGAGCCCTTCTTTCGTTGAATGTAATCGTCCACTTGTTCTTCGAGAATCTCGAGGGGCAACGCGCCATTCTTAAGCACCACATCGTGAAACTCGCGTTGATCAAATTTTTCTCCCAGTTCTTTTTGCGTGCGAGATCGCAATTCTTGAAATTTTAGCATGCCGATTTTGTAGGCGCACGCCTGCCCGGGCGCGACGATATAACGTTCGATTTCAGACTTAACTTCCTTCTCGCCCATGCCGGTTTTCTCGCGCATGTAAGCGATGGCCTGTTCGCGGGTCCAGTGCTTTGCGTGAATGCCTGTGTCCACGACCAACCGAACCGCGCGAAAAAGCTCGTCGCGAAGGCGTCCCAGGTCGCCGAATGGGTCGTTGTCGTACCATCCGATTTGTTTTGCCAGCCACTCGCAGTAAAGCGCCCAGCCTTCAATGTACGCGGTAAACGGAAGCACTCTGCGAAATTGTGGAACGCCTTTGAGTTCCTCCGCGGTGGAGAGTTGCCAGTGATGTCCCGGTACGCCCTCATGATATGCGAGCGTTGGCATGCTCCATTTTGGCACTTCATTCATGTCGCGCAGGTTTGCGAAAAAGATTCCCGGACGGCTGCCATCCATGGCGGCAATGTCGTAATATGCTCCCGGCGCCGTGGCTTCCTTAAACTCCGGAACGCGGCGCACTTCGATCTTCGCGTGCGGCATCGTGAGAAACAATTCTTTCGACGATCGGTCGGTCGCCTGCGTGATTAACTTTGTGTACTGGGCCAATGCGTCCGCGCGGCCTTTGTCATCGTTTGGATAAAGAAAACGCGGATCTTTTCCCAGCTTGTCCATGGCCTCTCCGATCGGCTGGCCTGCAAAACCATTTGCATCAAGAATTGCTCGCATCTCACCTTCGATGCGAGCGACTTCGCGCAGACCAAGCTCATGTACCTCATCCGGCTTGAGCGTAGTGGTCGTATTCTCGTGCAACTTATAGGCGTAGAAAGCGTCGCCGTCCGGCAATTTCCAGACACCATCATCAGTTGTTGTTTTTGGCAAAAGGTCACGGAAATAATCGATCAGTTTTTGATAGGCTGGATAGACTTTGCCGGTTATTGCAGATTCAACACGCGCTTGAAACTCGGCGCGCTCTGCGTCGGTTAACTTGTTAATCTTGGCAGCACGGTTTTTGAATGATGTTGCCAGAATATTTTCCGAAGCAGGTTTGCCGATAAAGTCGGTCATTTCTTTGAGCACTTCCTCAACCACGAAACGCGGCGGCAGGATTTGCTTTTGTTCCCGAACCTTTAAGCCATCGAGAACTTGATCGAACTTTTTCGGCAAGGCATCGAGCCGCATCACGTAGTAATCGCAATCCTTCCGGCTCAGGAGCCGGTGCGTGTTTGCCATGAAAGAGGGAAACTGGTTCTGCACGCCGAACAGCTGATTGACTGGATAATTGTGCCATTGCCATTTTTCGCCTTCGACTTGCAGTCGCAAAAACCAGTCGAGCACATGGGTGGAAAGCTTTTGCGAAGAAGATTGACGATCGAGCGGATACTGACGGAGTTGCGTCAGGTCACGGTTCCACCTCTCGAATTCGCGCTGTTGATACGCAGGCGATTCGTCGTCGAGTTTTCCGTTATGACTGGTGATTCCAAATTGTTCCACCAGACCAAGGACAGAAAGTATTTCCGGATGACCGAAGAGAATTTCTGCGAAGACCTTTTCATAAAAGAGATTCAGGCTCCATGGTCGGAAGCAAATGAGGTTGACTAAAAAGATTGAGATCGCGATCACTACGACTGCGATGATTGCGCCGGCCCATTTGAGAATGCGCTTTAACATTTGATCAGATCAGTGTTGGTAAGATGTGCCAAGTATGCATGCTGGATTCAAAAATTCTTGAAAGTTCAATAGATCAGGTGCTTTGCCAATAATTTCAGTTATAGCCACAGTTGATGACCACACCGCGAGAGCATATCGACAAGCCTGAGCCGCGCGGACAGGCCGTGCTGGCATTCCTGGCGATCTGTGCAATTTACCTGGCGCTTCCCCGAAAGCTGGTGGTAGGGCCGATTTGGTTATTGCCAACTTTGGTCGTCGTTTTGCTTGTGCCCACAGTGGTAAGTCATCGTGTGGGCAGACATTCACTGAATCGCACGCTTGGATTCGTCATTAATGGAATCACAACTCTGGCGCTTATAGGATCGGTAATTCTGCTTGTTCGCGGGCTGCCAGCGCATCGAGAATCGCCGCTGCAGCTGCTGCGTTCAGCGGGACTCCTCTGGTTGACGAACATAATTGTCTTTGCGCTGTGGTATTGGCGCCTGGATGGCGGCGGTCCGACTTTGCGCGCGAAGGAAAAGAAATTTGGCAGTACAAGCTTTCTCTTTCCGCAGATGCAGATCCCCCATGACGAACGCGCGCAATTTGAATGCGGCCGCTGGAGGCCGCGTTTTATCGATTATTTGTTTGTCGCTTTCACGCAGAGCTCAACCTTTGGTCCGACCGACGCGCCGCTCTTGGCGCGCTGGGCAAAAGCGCTGGCGATGATTCAGATTATTATTTCTCTCACGATCGTCGTCTTGCTCGTCTCGCAGGCAGTCGGTGTTTTATAAGCATCACGCAAGCCTATCAATCGGATGGGAAACGGTCGAATACACTCGGCGTTCTCTTTGCTCGATCCTGCTAGTCTTCTGCTCTTCTCCTATTCGACCCTGCACAAAACAGGTAGAATGAGAAGTGACCCGCATCGTTTCGCTTCTGCCTGCTGCGACTGAGATCGCAGGGGCGCTTGGCTTGATGGACCAGGTAGTCGGCGTTTCGCACGAATGCAATTTTCCGAGGGAAGCGAATGCGAGACCACGGGTCACACATTGTCCGGTGCACAATGCTGGTCTGGCGAGTGGAGAAGTCGATCAATGGGTGCGGCGGGCGCTGCGTGACAACGGCACAATTTACACAATCGATGAGCCGCTCCTACGGGAGCTACGCCCTGACATAATTCTCACCCAGAAATTGTGCGACGTCTGTGCTGTTGGCTATGGCACCGTTGCGCGGCTCGCCGAGACTTTGCCAGGCCCGCCAAAGGTAGTGAACCTCGAACCAGAAAGCCTCTCCGATATATTCGATGATATTCGACGGGTCGCGGAAGCGTGCGGAGTGCCGGAGCACGCGCGTGGCGTCATAGCAGAGTTGTCGGAACGTGTCGAAACCGTCCGGCTCCGAGCGGAGCGCATCTCGCATCGACCACGTTGTTTCCTGATGGAGTGGGTGGAGCCGCCGTTTTGCTCGGGCCATTGGGGACCGGAGCTCGTGGAGATTGCCGGCGGACATGATTCGTTAGGCCGAAAGCATCGACACTCAGCGCAAGTCCATTGGCAAGACGTGCTCGAAGCACGCCCCGAAACTATCGTGCTAGCTCTGTGCGGCTACGATATCAATCGTGCGCGGCGTGATTATGACCTGCTTCGACGCTTTCCCGATTTCGATTC
>JBKPOB010000097.1:0-4551 GCA_046732875.1 Verrucomicrobiota bacterium
ACGACCAAATACCAATTCCAGGACTGCCACCGGTGATGTTATACGTCGAATCGGTATAAGTTAGAACGGGATTGCCATTTTTCAGTAAGGTCAGATTTACCGGACCTGAGCCGGAAGCTTCAAGGCCAACGATATCCCCCGGCGACCAAGTTTCCGCAAACCCATCGGCGAGGTCGGTATAGCCGGAGGCAGTTCGGACATAAATACTGTAAGTTCGATCGCTGGTTACAATGGCCAGGTAAAACTCATCAACACCAGCTTTGGCTCGGACAATTACCCCGTTCCAGAGACCAATGTTAACCATCGTAACCTCGGAATACTGATCCTCACTGAAGCTGTCAGCCGACCAAAAGGCGTAGTTGTGGCTGCTCTCGAGATCCACTCCTACCTCGTTGTTGACGATGACCAGGTTGTTTTCCGACGCCGGTGGCTTCGTCCAATTGGCTCCCAGCGGCCCATCTGCGCGATTGAAGTCATCCGCCACGGCTAAAGGTGTAGGCGTCGCTGTTGCAGTCGGACTTGGATTAGGTGTTGGGGTTGGAGTTGGTGTGGGACTCGGAGTAAAAGTGGCCGTCTCGGTAATGGGCCCGCCCATCGTAATTGCGGCCGGATTGTTCGGACCGGAATAAGAACCGGTGCCGCTGCCAGTCCAATTGCTGAAACTGTAACCGTTAGCCGGCCTGGCACTAATCGCGACAATCGCTCCACTACGTTTCCAGCGACTAGTGGGACTCACGCTGCCACCGGTCCCCGCGGTCATGGTCAGGTAATATTGCGTCTGGAATCTCGCTGTGTAAATGGTGTTAGAAGTCGGCGCAACAGTGTGCGAGATCGCTCCTTGATCGCTCCACTCTTTCCAAACGTATTGTACACCAGGATCACCGCTCTGAGGCGAAGTCGTGGCGATGGTGTGGGTTGAACCATTGCTCCACCTGAAGCGCTGCCGCGCCGTGTAAGTGGTGCCGTCAACCGAGAAGCTCCGACCAGTCGGCCTCGTTTTAACCGTCACTGTTACCATTGCTGGTGTCGGAGTTGGTGTCGCCGCTACTGCTGAGGGGTTGCCTTCGGTGACAAGACCCCACGCCGCAGCCGCGAAACATGCGATCGCGATGAGCCGGCTTATTCGCAGAATAAAGGCTCGGCGCTGAAGTTTGAGGAGCTCGTGCACACTACAAGAAAATGAAGACCTTTCCCCAGTATGAATCATATTTGTTTGGAGCGTTCGTCGGTTTGGCGGTCGGCCAAAGCTGCAAGGAATCCGCCATCGACGATGGTTCCCCTTCTGTTTCTCCGGGAACTGCGGGATTAAGTTCTCGAAAAAGTAGGACAAGTTGAAGATCCCTGTTCGCGCAAAGGACAATCTCGTGCTTTGAACTGCCTCCGTTATCATTCACGCGCTAGCTGTACCTGTCACGTCCCGCAAGTGGCGTAGCTATTGTTTTGGACTTTTGCTCAAGAAAACAAGCTGAACACCAGGCGATTCGTCCACTTGCCAGCCGTTCCTGAATGGTCGGATTTCGATGATCGTCATGTGGCGCTCAAATGAACTGATATTAATGCGACCATTGAACACCCGAAGACAGGGAACGCCGCGCTGGAGGTTGAAAGCTAAATAGGTCAATAAAATTCGCGATCTTGGCCAGCCGAAATCGGCGGTCTTACGTGATTTGCCGCAGTACTTGACAAGACTGCAGCGCGCTATGCTAAAGGGTGGAGCGGGATGATTGACGTATGAGACTTTCATTTTCCATTTTCTCGCTTTTCGCGGCAGGTTTGTGGAGCGCAATTCTTCCAACAAATGCGCAGGTCAACGTTACGCAGCATCATAACCATAGTTCGCGCGACGGTCTTTACATCAATTCGGCCTTTACGCGATCAGCCGCCGCGAATTTGACACGCGACCTAAACTTTAATGGCACGATTCAAGGCAACGTTTACGCCCAACCGCTTTACGTTGATGATGGTCCGGGTGGCCGGCCGACGATCATTGCAGCAACCGAATCGAACAGAGTTTATGCACTGGACGCCGTGGATGGCAGTGTCATATGGCAACAACAAAATCTGGGCGCACCCGTTCCGTTAGCAAATCTGCCATGCGGCAACATCAATCCGATGGGGATCACTGGCACGCCTGTTATCGATCTTGCCTCGCGCTCGATTTTTTTGGACGCGATGACTACACCTGATGGCGGGTCGACAAAGAAGCACCTGATCTATTCTCTCAATCTGGACACCGGTGGAATTAATCCTGGTTGGCCCGTGGATGTCAATGCGGCGGTGTCGGGGTTCACGTCGTCGGTGCAAGGCGAACGCGGTGCGCTCGCCATAGTAGGAAACATTCTTTATGTGCCGTATGGCGGGCATGCAGGCGACTGCGGGACTTATCACGGTTGGCTGATTGGGGTTGCGATAAACAATCCTGCCAGCGTGACGGCGTGGTCTACAGACGCGATTGGGGGCGGGGCGTGGAGCACTGGCGGAGTTGCCAGCGATGGAGTTAATCCATTCATGGCCACAGGTAACACCTTCAATACGGGCGGCACATGGAGCGGCGGCGAGGCAGTGATTCGTTTCCAACCCGGTCCTATCTTTACCGATTACTGGGCGCCTCCCAACTGGTTTCAACTCGATCAGGGCGATGTTGATCTGGGTGGATCTGGCCCATTGCTCGTAGATGTTCCCGGCGCAACACCGTCCAATCTTGTCGTCGCGCTGGGCAAAGATGGCAATGCCTACCTACTCAATCGCAATAACCTGGGAGGCGTCAGCATGCCGGTGTCTATGTTGCATGTTAGCAATGGTGCAATCATCCAGGCAGCGGCGAGCTATCGGACTAGCCAGGGCACCTATATCGTGTTTCGTGCCAGTGGCAACACGCTTTCTGCCTTCCGCATTAATGCAGGCAATCCGCCGACGATAACGACGGCCTGGAGTGTGAGCCAAAGCGGTGTAGGCTCGCCCTTTGTTACCTCGACCGACGGCACGAATAACGTGGTTGTCTGGGCAGTTGGCGCAAACGGTGACCAGAAGTTGCACGGTTACAACGGTGATACCGGCGCTGTTGTTTTTGGTGGTGGCGGTGCGAACGAAGCGATCGGAGGCACACACTCCTATAACACAACAGGCATTGTAGCCCGGGCACGCATCTATGTTGCCGGTGACAATAAAGTGCATGCCTTCCGGGTGCCGGGAGGAACGCCAACACCACCGCCAACACCTAGCGCGGATACGGCTATGGTAGCTGACTTTAACGGCGACGGCCACCCGGACTGGGTGGTCCATCATACCGCTACGCGTCAAACAGCGATTTTGTATCTGAACAACAACGTAGTAATCGGAGCCGCGTTCGGTCCAACCCTTCCGGCTGTTTGGAGCCTGAGAGCTGTGGCGGATTTCAATATCGATAGCGATCCAGATTACGGGTTGTTCGATTCCATTACCGGCCGAACAGCAATCGTATATTTATCAGGACCAACGATCATCGGAGCCGCGTTTGGGCCGACCCTGCCCGGTGGCTGGGAGTTGGTGGCGACTGCGGACTTTAGCGGCGACGCCCACCCCGACTGGGTCATCCGTCATGCCGCCACGGGGCAAACAGTACTTGTCTATCTGAACAACAACGTTGTCATCGGAGCCGCGGTGGGTCCACCTCTTCCGCCCGGCTGGAGCGTAGTGGGAGTAGCCGATTTTGATGACGATGGGCATTCAGACTATGTCTTGTTCAACTTTGCTACTCGCCAAACAGCAATCGCATATCTAACAGGCCCAATAGTCATTGGAGTCTCTTTGGGGCCGACTCTGCCCGGTGCCTGGGCCTTAGTGGCTACAGCCGACGCTAACGGCGACGGGAAGCCGGACTATGTGCTTTACCATGCTGGCGCGCGTCAAACAGCGATGTTGTATCTTAACAACAACATAGTCATCGGTGCCGCGTTCGGTCCAACTCTCCCGCCCGGCTGGAGCTTGGTCGCACCTTAAAAAATCACTTAGGCTCAATGAAAGAGCTACGCGCATAGTGCGTATGCGCGAGCGCAGTTGTGGCTTTGCAACCGCCCGTTGGCTTCAGAACCTCTTTGATGCAGCAAGTACGCGCGCGAAGGAGAGAGGCTCGTTCGTGCTTCACGGTCGTTTTCTACGGTCTGGTATTTTTCGCCTAAAACCGCGCAATTGTGCGCAATGCCGGGCAAACGAGACATGCGCCAAACACCCAGCATCGGCAACAATACGCAAGCCGGTTAAAGTGAGCGCAAAAATCTTCCTTGAATCATGAGTCGCCTGCTCTAACCGTGAGCTACAGGCCCGCTTCGGTTGTGCATTGAAGCATCGCATATCCGGGTGACCAATTCGGAAAGCGCGAAGATGAGCTAAAATTTCGGATTGCGAATTGTGAATTGCGGATTTGGGATGGGACAGTGATTCGCTGGACCCTGAGCATCGTCGAAATCGCGATTCTCAGCGTACTGATCCTGGCGACGCGCTGCGCGAATTATCAGCATGTTTTTGTCGCTGGGAATATTTATTTCACTGACGCCGATTGTTACGCGCGCATGA
>JBKPOB010000098.1:0-7096 GCA_046732875.1 Verrucomicrobiota bacterium
TAAAAACCGGACCAAAAAACAAACGCAGACAACGAAGGTCTCGCTCTCGCGGCTTAATTGACCGTGACGTTTGTCGTGGGACGCCTGCTACGACGGCAAACGTGGACAGCAGGCTGGCGAATCGGCGGAGCGACCGCGCCGGTTCGTGAATCGATTTCGTGGACGCTCGGGAGCCGGCAGTGTGCCGGCGCATGGTTTGGCTCCTCAGAATTTATCGTCGGATAAACGTGTAGATGTTTGCGCGGATAGCGACGAGGACAGGGGTTCAACTCCCCTCGCCTCCAGCCCCGAAAGCTTTCGGGGCTGTCGCGTCATAGCCTTGGCGAAGACGGACACACCGTCACAGAACTCGTTTGTTGCGAGTTACGGCTCGCCAAGTCAGTAAGAAAAATGGCCAATTTTACTTATATCTATGTTCTGCAAAGCGAACGCAACCGTCGCTCGCCTTAAGCGGATCACAGTCGTTCGAAAGTTTCGCGGCAAAGCGGTGGCCAGCGTCAGATTAATGTCCCAAATCAGCACCGGTGAGCCCGCAGGACAAACTGGTGGATTCTTTTGCGCGGGCGTAAGCGCGAGGAAAACTGCGGGAGAAAAACAAAGCAAAATGTGCCGAGTTGGCCACCAGGTAAACGGGCCATAAGATTCCTCTGAGCCGCCGGCAGATTGGAGGCGAACACCTCCGGCAGGCAACGAATTTTCGCCACTCCGCATTCCAAACTCGCAATTCGCGCGGCCTGCTTTAATTCTGAAATAATGCGGGACGCGCTCACTCCAATGATGCAGCAGTACCGACGGTTGCGAGGCAGCATTCCGGCGGACACGCTCCTGCTTTTTCGCCTCGGCGATTTTTACGAGCTGTTCTTTGAGGACGCAAAGGAAGCGTCGGTGCTGCTGAATGTCGCCCTGACCAAACGCAATGGTGTGCCGATGTGCGGGATGCCATACCACGCCGCACAAACGTACATCGCAAAGTTGATCAAGGCAGGTCGGCGCGTGGCGATCTGCGATCAGACAAGCGAGCCGCAACCGGGGAAGATTGTTTCCCGCGACATCACCCAGATCATCAGCGCGGGAACTGTGAGCGATCTCGATCTACTTGAAGCGAAACGCGCGAATTATCTCGGCGCGGTTTACATCGACGGCGGCGTATTTGGTTTTGCCTACGCAGACCTGACCACGGGCGAGTTCCGGCTTACCGAACTGCAAGATCGACAATCCCTCCTTGACGAACTCGCGCGTGTTTCGCCATCGGAACTGCTCATCAGCTCCGAACAGAAAGATCAGCTTGGCCAGATCGATCATGCGCTTGAGTACGACAGCTACGCGTTCCTGTCGGAGCAGGCGATCTTTACCTTGTGCGAGCACTTCAAAACGAAATCGCTGGATGGATTTGGCTGCGGCGAGATGCCGCGGGCGGTCGCCGCCGCGGGCGCAATCGTTCATTATTTGAAGCATCAACTTCGACGTAAGATCGACCACCTTACCTCGTTGCGCTGCGACGCGCCGGCAGACTACGTCATGCTTGACGCCGCGACGCAAGCGAATCTTGAGCTCGTTGAATCGCGCGGCACACGTAACACCACTTTACTCGCGGTTCTCGATCGCACCATCACGCCGATGGGCGGCCGGAGATTACGTTCGTGGATTTTGCGGCCACTGCGCAATTTGCATGAGCTCGAACGACGCCAACAAATGATTGCCGATTTGTTGCAGGAACTAGATTTGCTTGCGACAATCCGCGCTCAACTGAAATCGATTCGTGACATTGAACGCGCAACGTCACGATTGAGCCAGGCCTCTGGAAACGCACGCGACCTGGTCGCGCTGAAATTTTCGCTGCAACAGATCCCGAAGCTAAAGAGCGAATTACAGAAACTAATTGAGAGACTTGAATTCGGTAGGGCGCGACCACAGCCTACTCGCCCTGGCGAGGACGTGCGGATCAGAACAGAAGAAGACGACGGGCTCGGCGCGCCCGCCCTACCACTACAGCTGCAAAACAAGATTCATGAAATGCCGGCGCTGGCCGAGAAGCTCGGGAGAGCAGTCGTCGATGATCCGCCATTGGCCCTAAAGGAGGGCGGGATTTTTCGCGATGAATACGACGCTGACCTTGACGAGCTGCGGCGGGCGTCGCGCGAAGGGAAAAATTGGATCAGCCATTTGCAGGAGCGCGAGATCGCTGCAACCGGGATCAAATCGCTCAAGGTGCGTTACAACTCCGTCTTCGGTTATTTCATCGAAGTGACAAAATCGAACCTCGCGAATGTGCCTGCGCACTACACGCGCAAGCAAACAACCGTGGGCGGCGAGCGCTTCGTCACGCCAGAGTTAAAGGAAATGGAGGCAAAAATCCTCGGCGCAGACGAACGCGCGCGCCAACTCGAGTATCAGCTTTTCCAAAAACTGCGCGAAGAAACTCTGCGCGAACTGGAGACCATTCAGCAAACTGCCGCTGCGATCGCCATCCTCGATGTCATTTGCGCGCTCACTGAGACAGCGCGGATATTCCGTTATTGCCGGCCGCAATTAAACAATACCCTGCGGCTTACGATCAAAGATGGGCGGCATCCCGTACTCGACCAGAATCTGGTTGACGAAAAGTTTGTCCCTAACGACGCGTCGCTGGACGGTGAAACCATGCGACTCGCAATTGTGACGGGCCCGAACATGGCGGGAAAATCGACTTACATCCGCCAGGTAGCGCTTATCGTGTTGATGGCTCAAATAGGCAGCTTTGTTCCGGCAGAGAGCGGCGAGATCGGGCTGGTGGATCGCATTTTCACACGCGTCGGCGCGAACGATGACATAGGACGCGGCCAGTCCACGTTCATGGTCGAGATGAATGAGACCTCGAATATCGTCAACAACGCGACCGAACGCAGCCTCGTGATCCTGGACGAGATCGGCCGCGGCACGTCCACATTCGATGGCCTCTCGATCGCCTGGAGCGTTGCCGAGTTTCTCCACGACAAAATCAAAGCGCGCACGCTCTTCGCCACACATTATCATGAGTTGACCAAACTCGCCGAAGAACGCAAAGGCGTTTGCAATTTCAACGTCGCAGTCCGCGAGTGGAACGACCAAATCATTTTCCTGCGCAAAATCGTACCCGGCGGTGCCGACAAAAGTTACGGAATTCAGGTCGCGCGCTTGGCAGGGTTACCAAAGGAGATTCTTGATCGGGCGAAGGAGATTCTCGCGCACCTAGAGAATCCGAATGGCGTAACGACAGAGCCAAAGCGCAAAAGATCGGCGTCGGTGAAATCTACACCAGATAAGCCGCAACTGGATTTGCTTTAGCTCGCGTTCGCAACAGGTGGCCTCCGCGGAAGCCAAACAGGCATGCCGTGTGGAATCACGTTGCGCCAGCGAGAATGGAGTCGCCACAAGCCGGCGGTTCTCGCTAATTCCAAAGCGCGACAAAATTCGTCATCAAAGATGCCACGATTGATTTCTACAAAACGCGGTTCGGTTTCGGCTTTGTGTGCGGGGTAATATTGGTCCATCACGTTGACGTAGGTGTCGCGCGATAAGGTCTCGCCAATCCAGTTCATGATTTCGCGCGTGTCGTTGAGCAGGCCGGGCATGACCAGATGCCGCACGAGGATCCCACGCAGTGCCAGACCGTTCTCGTCCACTTTTAGTTCACCTACTTGCGCGTGCATCGCTGCGATTACTTTTCGAGCGGCCTCGGCGTAATCGCTGGCGACCAGATATCTTCGGCAATGTTCGGCTTCCCACAGCTTGAAGTCGGGCATGTAAATATCGACCAAGTCGTCCATCCAGCGAATGCTTTCGAGGCTGTCGTAAGCCGATGTATTGTAGATAAGCGGTAGACGTAAACCGCGCTCGATCGCGATCAGAAGCGCTTCCAAAATCTGCGGAACGACATGTTCGGGCGTGACAAAGTTGATGTTGTGGCACCCGATCCTTTGCAGATCGAGCATGATGCCCGCAAATTCCGAAGCTGTGACTTCTGCCCCTTCGCCGAACTGGCTTGTCTCAAAGTTCTGACAAAACACGCACCGCAGATTACACCAGCCGAAAAAGATGGTGCCAGAGCCATTCCAACCGCGCAGGCAATCTTCCTCACCGAAGTGCGGGAAGGCGCTCGCCACGCGCGCGAGCCGACCACTCTTGCATACGCCGATCTTGTTGTTGAAGCGATCGATTTCGCAATCACGGGGGCAAACGCGACACGACCGCAACGATTCTATGGCTTCAGCAGCACGTTCCTGAAGAATTCCTTGCTCGAACGCCTGCACGTACGCGGGAACAAAATCTTTGCGCGCCATGACAAAGCGCCCACCGCCGTTCAACTCGAAAGGCGCTGCGTCGCCATTCAATTTGCCATTGAAGATCCGCATCGCGGGGTCCGTTAACTTATTCATCTGACCACCACACGCCACTGAAAGACCGGCAGTCCCCGAAGCGAAAGCCGACGCACAATTGCGTATTGTGATAAACTGTCCGGGATGGCGGTTAAAACGGAAAAGGAACTGAGCGAAGCACAGCGCAATCTTTGGCTCAAGGCCGTGGCCGCCGTTGAGCTGCGCAATCTCGGTTACGCAATTTCGCTTTTGCAGGAAATCCTGAAACAGGAACCGCAGTTTCTAATGGGACGCCAACTGTTGCGGCGCACCGAAGTCACGAAAAACAGATCAACCAAAAGAAGTTTTTTCAATATCTCCACTGCCCCGATCGCCGTCATGAAAGCGCAGCGAGAAATCAAGAAGGACCCGAAACGCGCGATCGAAATGCTGGAAAAGGTGCTGGAAGATGAGCCTTACAATCGACAGGCGAACCTCGCTTTGAAGGAAGCAGCGGCAGCGGCGGGATGGCCAGAGATTGGCGTGTTCGCCCTACGAACTTTGCTCGAAGAAAATCCGCGGGACGTCAAAGTGTTACACGAACTCGGACGTTTGTACGGCGAGCTGGGGGAGAACGAACAGGAAGTCGAAGTCTATAATCAAATTATCGAAATCAATCCACTGGATGCAGAGGCACTTCGTCTGGGCAAAGACGCGGCGGCCCACGCATCCATGAAAAGCGGTGGATGGACGGAGGCCCAAAGTTACCGCGACCTGATCAGAGACAAAGAGATGGCGATTTCGCTCGAGCAACAAAGCCGCATGCGATTGACCGAAGAATCGCTCGAGCAACAGATCGCCGAAACGTATGCGCGTCATAAGACGGAGCCGACGAATGTCGACCTTGCGCGACGCTTGGGCGCGTTATGCGAGCAAAAGGACGACTCGGAGGCAGCGATCGGCTGGTATCAATACGCGGCCGACCTGACAAAAGGGGTGGACACGGGACTAGTCCGAAAGGTTTCCGACTTGAAGATCAGGCGCCTGGAGCGCGAGATAGCCGCTCACCAGGAATTTCTTTCAACGCACGATGCAGCCCATGAGTTACATGCGAAAAAGTCTGAAGAACTAAAGGCGGCGAAAGCGAAGCGGGCAGAAATTCTCATCGCCGATGCACGTGAGCGAGTCGCCCGAAATCCGACCGATCTTCAGCTTCGATTCGAATTGGGCGAGCACTTGGTCAGCGCCGGATGTTTTCGAGAGGCTGTGCCGGAGTTGCAGCGGGCGCGACAAAATCCGCACGCTCGCTTAAAGGCGATGAACTTGCTCGGTTGTTGTTATAGCGAGCTCGGGATGCTTGATCTCGCAACGAAACAATTGGAAGAGGCGTCGAAGGAAATTTTGTTGATGGATGCGATGAAAAAAGAGATCGTGTACCACCTTGGACTTGTTTACGAGCGGATGGGCGAAGCGGAAAAATCGCTCGCCTGTATGAAGCAGATTTACGAAGTCGAACACGGTTACAAGGATGTGGCAACGCGCGTGGAAAGGTCGTACGAACAGAATATCACTGAGATCTGATCGGTTTGCGCGTCTAGAATTCGGTCCGCATTGCCGCGTAAAGGTGGCAGTCCAAAGGCGCGGTCGAATCAAAATCAGGATTCGTCCGCATCCAAGCCAGCGCCTGTTTTCGATTCTTAATTGGCCGGATTACTCCGGTGGATTCAATCGGAAAAAGCTATGAAAAACAAACTCTCAATTATTTCGCGGTTTTGTGTTCTATCGTTGGTGGTTGCAGCGCTCAGCCTTGCCGGAGTGGCCGTCGCCCAAGATTCTCCCGCAACCAAAACCTCCTCGCTGAGTGTGAAGGATAAGACCTTTATCAAAAAAGCCGCGAAAGGTGGAATGATGGAAGTTGCGATGGGCAAACTGGCTGAGCAAAACGGCCAGAGCGATGATGTAAAATCATTCGGCAAACGGATGGTCACCGACCACAGCAAGGCCAATGAGGAACTAAAATCGATTGCCCAACAAAAAGGCGTCAAGCTACCTAGCAAAGAGCCGACTCTTAAGTGGAGCTCGGACAAGGCCTACATGGACATGATGGTCAAGGATCACGAAAAGGACCTCGCGGAATTTCAGGAGCAAGCAAAAAGCGGGAGCGATCCCGAGGTGAAAAAGTTCGCAGAAGACACAGCCAAGGTCGTCCAGGAACACCTTGATCTGGCCAAAGAAGCTCAAAGCAAGCTGAAATAAAAAAGAACCTGACTGCGAGATGCGGCACGCCTCAAAAGGCGCGCCGCATTTTTTTCCACACCGTGTTTTAGCCCGCTGCAACTGCGGCAGATTCCTAAGCCGTTTAACGGCTTTTCTCAGCACACTTCCAAGAAAGCCGGTAAAAACGGCTGGTGATTGCGTAGTAGTCTCAAACACGGGCTGAAGCCCCGGGCTGATAGAATTAGCCTGGACGAAATGCGCCTTGGCATTTGCGATTCGAAACCCAATTCTTAGGAATGCGCAAGACCAAGATCATTTGCACACTCGGCCCAGCGACGGAGAAGCCTGAGGTGTTGCGCCAGTTAATTCAAAAAGGAAGCGATGTCTTCCGATTAAACATGAGCCACGCCAGCCACGACTGGGTCCGCAACATTGTTCCACACATCCGAATGCTGGCGGAAAAAGCGGGCCGGGCGGTTGCGCTTCTACTCGATACGCAAGGCCCAGCGATTCGCACAGGCGATCTGAAAGCCAATCTGCATTTGAAACCGGGCGACATTCTGGAG
>JBKPOB010000099.1:0-18549 GCA_046732875.1 Verrucomicrobiota bacterium
TGTTTGGCGCGTGCTCGCGCGATAAACCACGTAGTCAGGCTTCCCGTCTTCGTTAAAGTCGGCAGTCGCCACTAACGCCCAGCCACTGGGCAGAGTCGGCCCGAAAGCGCCGCCGATGAGCGTCGGTCCGGACAAGTACAAAATTCCTGTCTGACGAGTAGGCGTGGCGAACAGCGCATAATCTGGATGGCCATCGCTATTGAAGTCCGCTACGCCTCTCAGCATCCAACCAGCCGGAAGAACTGGGCCAAAGTCGGCACCGATGGCAAGGTTGTTGTTCATATATAGAATCGCGGTCTGACGCGTATTGATATGACGAACCACCCAATCCGAGTGGCCGTCGCCGTTAAAGTCAGCTACCCTAGCCCCAGGTGTAGGAGTGGCTGTAGGCGTAGGAGTGGGGGTAGGCGTAGGTGTCGGCGTGCCGGCTGGCGTGTTAAACGCATAAACCTTGTTATCAGTGCCAACGTAAATACGTCCACGTGCCGCGATAGCCGTCGTATTGAACGAGTGTGTGCCTGCCATGGTCTCACTCACTCCCCCACCACCATACACAACTGCGCCGGTGTCTCCGTCATAGCCGTGTAGTTTCTGGTCGCCGCTGGCGCCAACTGCCCACACAACCACATTGTTCGTGCCGTCAGTTGACGTGATAAACGGAGAGCCGCAGCCGCTCTGAGTCACACTCCAACCCGATGTAATCGTCGGCGGAGCACCTGGATTAATCCGAAAAGTCGAAAGCGTATTACTACCGGCACGAAAAGCCACGTACGTGCCCTGATTGGTCCGATACGTGGCCGCGGCCTGGACGATCGGATTGCCAGAGACATGCGATTGAGCTACCGGTATACCCAGGACGCCGCTGAGGTTGCTGCGATTCAGCAAGTATGCGTTGCCATCCTTGCCCAGAGCAAGGACCAGAGCAGATGGTGTTGCTCCGGGCACATCCACGAGTAACGGACCAGAACCACCTACATCGGTATCATGTTGATCGAGGTTAAGCCAGTCAGACGGCGCCCAGACATCCGTGAAGATCGGTCCAGGCTGAAACCGAACTACTGCTTCACCGCCACCCCAGTTCCCGCCGCTGCCGGTGGTGTTGCCGGTGGCAATGAAGGGACTGCTGCCATCACTGGCAACACCGCCCACGCTCCACGCACCGCCTTTCGATGCCGTAGTAGCCCACGACATCACGTTAGTAGGATTGGTTATATCAACACCAATCAAGCGTCCGTGATAATCGCCGCAGTCCCCTGCATGCCCGCCATACGGCACATACACTCTTCCATCTACAAGCGCGAGCGCCCCGCGTTCGCCTTGAACCGAAGACGAAAACCCGGGTACCGCTGCGTTGACGTCCACAGGCCACCCGGGATTGATGCTACCCGTATCCAGGTTAAGAGAATAAATGAGGTGTTTTTTCGTCGACCCACCATCGGGCGTGGTCATGGCGTCAAAAAAAATCGAGCGCGATGTAAGATTGATAACCGGTGTGCCAGTGATACCCATGGGATTGATGTTGCCACATGGCAGATCACTCAGTGAGACTGGCGCGCCCAGGTTTGTTTGTTGCCAGATGACTGTGCCGTCGATGGCATCCAACGCATAAACTCGGTTTGATTCAGTCGCGACAATGATCGTGTGCCGGCCGCCCGGACCATTATCAACGTAAAGCGGCTGCGCATAAACATTGCCAGTGATTGTTCCATTGAATCCCAGGTCACGCGTCAGGCCGGCAGCATTGTTCCTGGTGAAAGCTGGATCGACATACAGACCATCGCGCGAACCATGATTGTGATACTGCGTCACATTCACCTGCGCATCCATCGGCACAACCCCGATCCAAAAAACGACAAACACCAGCCACAGAATGGAAAATAAATGTTTCATAAAGTTTGTTCTCCTCTCAGACCGTGTCGCTCGGTTACGCCGCCGATGTTCGGACCGCCCCCCTTTACCATCACACGGGGGCGTCTTGTCAAGAACTACGGCAACAAAATTCGCATGACGAGTCGTTGAATGGCAAGCTGACAGTCGCGATGCGACTGGGTTTCACATGCCTCCGGCGGTGTTGGTTTTGGCGTCGCGCTTAAACAGCCGTCTCTTTAAAATTTCGACGCGAGAGCGACGCTGAGCCCGATAGGAAAAGTCCGCGGTCGCGAGCACACAATCAACAACAGGCAGACGCGCGCGCTACCCAAGCTCGCGCGCGCACCGCGGGAACTCGGGAGTTTCTTTCACGAGTTCCCGCGTAAGTATTTCAGCGGCCTCAGGGGCGCGGATGCGGCGTTGGTCGAGGCCGCGGTGTCGGAGTAGGTCGTCCGGGCGTAGGTGTGGGCGTGATTGTTGGCGTCGCTGTCGGCGTTACCGTTGGTGTTGGCGTGGGGCCGCCAACGAAATCGAACTTTCCGATGCGCGTTCGCCAGTTGAAGCTACTGTTTGAAGGATAGTATTCATTCACGTGCCAGAACGTCATGCCGTCGGACGGATCAACGGTGGTCATGCTATAGTCGCCCCAGCGTCCGAAGCTGTCAGTCTGGCTGCCGGCACCGGTAAACAGCGTAGCTTCCCCCTGGCCAAGGTCACTTAGCGGATCACCGGCAAGGCGGCCGGCATAACGAATGCCTGGGTGTACGGCGCCGCTCGACACGGAATAGCCAATGGCGGCGTTACCGGCATCATCCACTGCGATGCTCGGCATAAAGCGAAACAAGGTGTCACCGCCATTACTCCAGTCTTGCTGTTGGACCGGGGTAGCGGGAAAACTACCTCCTGTCACATTAAATTGATACCACCGCACCGTCGTCGGTCCGTTCGGGAAATTCTGGATAGTGGTGTAATCCGCCCACAACGATTCTGTGCCACTAAGATTCTGGTAAACAACCGGTGTCATCATTCTATCACCAAGGGTATCGATGCGCTGGCTGGTTCCAGTCTGTGGCACGATGGTAAAGCCAGCCGTATTCGTCCATGCTTCAACGAACGGGTCAACCGTGATCGTCGCATTCGGAGAGTGATTAGCGCCGATGCCAAGAGTTGAATTTGCCGGGGTAGCAAAATCGACATGAAATAGCCAGCCCTTGACCTGGGTCAAGGTCGTGGGATTGCTGGCGGGACTGTCAATGGCTAGTAGAAAGTCGTCCCTACCGGTCGGTGGTGGGTCGCCCGTGCGGAAGGTCGCAGGCACCAAGCTATAGGAAGCGCCTAAGCCAGCTACAGGAATCGTGAAGGCGATTACGGTGGGATTGGGGTCACCATTGAGCATCGCCGTACGATCAAGCGCGAACACGCGCACTCCGTTAAAGGTGGTCTGGTTGGTAAACAGGTTGACCGTGAAGAAATAGGCGTTCTGGGTCCCGCCATCATTCCACATCGCGAACTTCGGGTAGTCGCCCAGTTGCATTGGGTTAGCTGGATCGACCTGAATCGCGTAGAGCACCCAGGGACCAGCCACGGGGTCGGGACTCTGGGATACGCCAATGCATTCCCAGAACGAGTTGCCCGGAAACGCGGTGAACGCAAAGTCCGTGATTATCCAGCGATCAGCCTGATGATCGTAGAACGCAAATGGATCGCCTTGGTTGTTGTTGTCGCAAGGACTGCCGGTGCCGTTAAAGAATGCATTGTATGTGGTCGTCGCCAACGCGGTGCCGTTTTTGTCAAAAACCCTAAACGCGCTGTTGACTGCTTCGACGTAATGATTCGGACCGACATCGCCATCGCTATCAGGCGGCACGCAACTGCACTGGCCGTCGGCTTGGTTGATTCCCTCAAAGGTCAACAGCGGTGGCGGCATGGTTGGTGCGGGCCGAAAAATGTCTTTCATCAGCCTTTGCAAAAGCGGCGACGAAGGAATCGTTGGCGGTGGTGCGCCTGTCCCATGCGGATAGCGCGTCCGCATTCGCTCTTCAGTTTCTACGGGGTTGGGAACATAAGGGAGGTCTCGCAAGTTCGTGGTCATCATGACCGGCCCGACCATTCGGACGATGTCTGGTCTTTGTGTGCCGGGAGCGTCCTGTCTTGTCGTGGAGTGATTAGTTTGTTGGGCCTGCTTTGAGCGGTTGCCCTGCGCGAACAACGCCACAGCGAGGGCGCCGAGGCAAAAGACCGCGCCGATTAAGATGCGGAGATTAAAAAACGCGGATTGCGAAGTGGATTTCTTTTTCATAGATGAAGCGGTTTTTCCGGACGAAGTAGAGTGCCGACCCTATCGGACATGCCAGAAGCGTGTCAACATTTTTTTGAATTTTCCCGAAGCACTGATTTGAAACTCGGTCGCTTTCCAGCTCGCTCGCCGCTACCCGTCGCGGCTTCACCTTCTATGTCGCTGACTCCTCAGCTCCTTTCGCGGATGTCACGAATAAGAGAGTGCAAGGTACCCGCGAATCACCCGCTTTGGGTCGCCGCGGCGACTGGAGGCGTCGTCTGCGAACCTGTAGCGGTAGACGTGTCGCCTGCGAACTCTTCACATTGCAGCTGACACAGTTGCCTCTACAGGTTTGGTTTGGTAACAACGGCGTTACCAATTTCGCGAAGTTTTCGCCGATCCGCGGGAGCAAAAAGCTATAGTGGCGGCTGTATCGGCCGCGACTCCAGCAACGATGGCAGCCGATATGTTCCGCCACGAACGGACTCGCCACACTCACGGCCTTGGTCGTGGAGTAGGTCGAGCCCTCGGTGTCGGGATGCTCCGGGGCGTCGATGTTGGCCGTGGAGTAGGACTTGCCGTGGGAGTAGTTGTGGGCGTGACGCTAGGGGTCGCAGAAGGTGTTACTGTCGGGGTAGCAGTCGGCGTTGGTGTAATTGAAGGTGTAGCTGTTGGACTTGGCGTTGGGGTGGGCACCTGTCCGCCGGGGAATACGCGCACATAATAAACGTCTTGTTCGTGGCCGCCGACAGCTTGCGGGTTTTCGTTGAAAGTGGCGGCATAGGCCACGTTGCCTCCAGTATTGTCCGACACAATCGTGATGTAATCGCCTATCTTCTGATTTTGCGGAAAACCTGCCTGGGGATTGAATGAATTGCTGACTGGAATGTTAGGCGCCCATGTTACGCCACCATCAGTGCTAAATGAATAGAATAGCTGTGAGTCGATGTTATTGGCGGCGTTTCGTGTGTCATACCACACCGCGTCAATCCGTCCATTGGGCGCGACCGAAAGCGTGCCAAACCAGTGCCACTTGTTAGGATTGACGGGATCATCGTTGATTCGATCCGGCGGCGCGTTAAAGGTTAGCCCACCGTCCGTGCTGCGCGAGAACATCACGTTTGTTCCACTAACAAAGTCCGGTGTGGTGCTGGCCAGCATGTAAACGTTATTGTTTGTGCCGGTACGATCCACCGCGATGAATGTCTGCCCGCAAAGTCCTATTCCATTGATGCCGCCCTGAATGAGATCACCACCTAGGTCGACTGTAACGTTTTGGTCGAAAGTTGGCGTAACGCCTGGATTCTGCGCGTTTGATGAGCGCAGGCAGCGAAACGGGCTGCTTCCACCGCCAACAAACAGATTGCCGTTGTTGTCTACCTCGAGCGTTCCGGTATCGGTAAAATTCGGGGGGCTGATAGGACTTTGCCAGGTCACCCCGCTGTCGAGGGAGCGGTTGAATGCGCCGAAGTCGCACGCGAAGAACTCGGTCCAAAACTGGTATAAGAATCCGTGACCAGTGCCGCCAGTCGTATCAATCGTAAACCACTGTTTGTCACCTCCGTGCCCGGCGCCATCGGGCGATTGCTCGATGAAGGTTTGGCCGCCGTCCGTTGAACGCCACACATCATCGCAAAAATCGTCTCCACGAAGACTGAGATACAAAAAGTTCCCTGTCTCATCGGACCTTGTCACTGGATCACTGCGAAAAACACCAGGCTGCAAGACACCGGGGAAGGTCCAGTGAATCCCGCCATCCGTCGTATAACCCCAACCTCCCTGACGAAAGTCGGACAGGATGCTATCGAATTGTCTCCAGGCAATTACCATCTTGTTGCCATCGGTCGGATCCACAGAAATGGAAGGCTCGTTCGCAGCGTCGCCTAGGATGTTATTGCCGTCCGCATCGACGTTAGCCTGATAACTGGTGAACACGCCGAATGGCGAGACCATTCGCGGCGAAGTCTCTATTTTTCGTAGAGGCGCTGGCGGCATCTTCTTGGAAGTCTCAAGTGGCTCTTTCAGTGGTAGCTTGCGTATAGGCGCCAGCGTTTGTCCCGAGGCGCAGATCGGCGCGAGCAGCGAACAAATGAGTAGGGCGAGTGAAACTGTGGAGCGTTTCATAACAGGTTAGTGCAGTGTGTCGTTGAAGCGTTAATATTGAAGCGATCCGCAATTCACAAATCACTTCGCTGGCGCTCTCTTTACCCGCGGACACCAACCTTGTCGAGAATTATCTGTGACGTCTTCGGTAACAGGATTGAAACTCGGATTTCACTTCGGCGATTCGCCGTTTCGCCCATTCGCCGATTCTGGGAAATCAGAGTCTTGGATGCGGCGTGGGACGCACCCTGGGCGATGGACGGGTCCTTGGAGTAGGACTAGGTCTCGCTGTGGCCGAAGGTGTAGGTGTAGCCGTAGGAGTAACTGTGGGACTTGGTGTTAGTGTAGGGGTTGGAGTAGCGCTAGGTGTGGCGGTTGGCGTCGGCGAGGCACTGCCGCACGGCGCTGCCGATGGACCGGGTATTGGCTGTGCGCAGGGCGGATCCGGGCAGACGCGAACAAAGTAAACGTCTTGCTCGTGCTCGCCCATGTTCGGATTGAAATTGAACGTAGCGGCATAAGCGACATTACCGCCGTTTTCATCTGAAACGATGGTGATGTAATCGCCGATCTTGTTCTGGTTCGGCCAGCCCTCCTGCGGATTGAACGAATTGCTTACCGGCACATTCGGCGACCAGGTGACACCGGCGTCGGTGCTGTAGGAGTAAAAAAGCTGCGAGTCGAAATTGTTCGCGTTTCGGTTGTCGTACCAGACCGCGTCGAGCCGTCCATTGGGCGCGACGGAAAATGTGCCAAACCAATGCCACTTACTCGGGTTGTTATCGTCGTTGACCGGCGCGGGTGGGCTGAAGGTTGCGCCGCCGTCGGTGCTGCGAGCGAACATCACGTCGGTGGTGCTCCTGCCGAGTGGCTGCACGCTAGCGAGCATGTAGATGTAATTATTTGTGGCGGTCCCGGAATGGTCCACTGCAAGGAACGCCTGTCCATCCAGTCCACCTGGATTAATCCCGCCGCCCACCAGGTCGCCGCCCATGTCAACCGGAGTGTTTTGATCAAAGATTGGTGTCTGGTTGCCAAACTGCGCATTGCTCGAACGCGCGCAGCGAAAATCGAATCCTTCGCCACCGACGAAGAGATTTCCGTTGCTATCTACATCGAGCGTTCCGAATATGGGCTCGTTAGGAATATCAATCGGCGTCTCCCATGTTACTCCGGCATCGGGCGAACGGTTGAATAGTCCGCCCGCGCAATTTGACTGGTCGAACGCCTGATACTGGAAGTGATGCCCCGGGCCACAGGTCTTATCAATGGTGAACCACTGCTTGTCGCCACCGATTGCTCCCTGCTTTCCTGAGATCAGCGTCCAAGCTGCGCCGCCATCAGTCGAGCGCCACATGTCATCGCAGAAGAAGGTTTGTTGCGGCCAGCTCGACCGCAGACTGAGATAGTAAAAAGTTCCCGTCTCATCCGAACCGGTAACTGGGTCACTCCGGAAGAAACCAGGCTGTAACACGCCTGGAAATGTCCACGTCGATCCGCCGTCCGTGGTACACCCATAACCGGCCTGGCGGAAATTCGAGGTAACATCGTCGAATTGCCTCCAACCGATAGCCATTCTAGTGGGGTTGCTCGGGTCAACTGTAATCGATGGCTCGTTCGCGGCATCGCCGATAATGTTATTCCCGCTCCCATCGACATTCACCTGATAACTAGTAAACGGCCCGAAAGGCGATACCATGCGCGGCGATGTCTCGATCTTCCGGGGAGGCGCAGGCGGATTATCATATCTTTCCAAAGGCTCTCGCTCTTGCGGTTTCCAAGTAGGCGCCACCTGGGCGGACTTGTCCGCTGTAGCCTCAGCGAACGCGGAAGCGCTGGCAATCGCAAGCAGCAGTAGAAGCAGGCAAATAGCTGATAGGTGATCCGCCTTCGCTGAGGCTACAGCGGACAAGTGGCTGACAGTTGATAGTGTTTTCTTCATAGCTGTTTATGAGTTAATCTGTAGCCACCGTGTGGTGTCGCCATTCTATAGGAATTCCTGTGCCACAATACCGCCACTCGACGACTTGTTAACAGAGTTAATGCAAGTCTGTCTTCTCATGTGGGTCCTTAATTCCCCATCCGGGACCGAGTGCTGCTAGCCAAGCAGCCGCGATCGGAAACTCGCGAAGTCTTTGAGAGTTTCCGATTCGGCGCGCGCGGCGGTCGCGCCCTACCCAATCATGGTCTCGGATGCGGTGTCGGACGTGGCCGCGGTGTCGGTGTTACTCTAGGTGTAGGAGTGGGCGTTGGCGCGCCGCACGATGTGGCCAGTACTACATCGTCCACATACATACCAGTACCGTCGCCGACCCCATTCTGATGCACCAGGAACTTGACGCGCACGATTTGGCCATCATACGGCGCCATGTCCACCGTGGTATTGAGCCAGGTCTGCCCATTTTCACATTGGTGAAAGATGGTTTGCAGGATCTGGCCATTGGTGTTGGTAATGTAAGCGTCCTGCCAGTCGGACGTGATATCGCCCGTGGTGTAGTCCCAGTGCCAGAAGCTCAAAATGGCGTTGGCCGGCACCGGCCCGAACTGTTGGTAGAACGAGCTTTGCCCGTTTGGCTCTGGCCCGCTAACCCGGCCCGTCAGCACCGAGAAAGTCCCGCTGTGTGGGTTGTCTGTCGTGACTACCGGCTGGTTGCTGAACCCGTCGATGGCCCAGGGCGGAAAGGCACCGGTCTCGAATCCTTCGTTTTGGATGAGCGCGCTATCGCAGAAGTCCGAACTGTATTGGTAATCGCCCGAGAACGCAGCGTTAGGATTACCAAACTGATCGGTAATCGCGCCGGCGGGGATACTCGCCGTCAGCGTGCCTCCAATGACGCCGGTGAAATTGATCGTGAACTCTGCGGTCATGTTGTTGTTAATCACTTGAACGTTGGTCACTGTGGCCGCGGTGCCGCTTAACTGCAGGTCGCCTGTCGAGACTGAGTTTGGATCGACCTCTTCATTGAAGTTCACGTCATACATCAGCGTCGCTGGCCCTGTGAAGGTGCCGCCAACCGGTGGATCGGTTGTAGTTACCTCTAACAGCGTGACGTCGTAGCGGAATGTGCACTGGAATTCCAGCACCGGCTGGCCGCTCGCAGCACTGTTAAATGCGCCAGCGGGAATATGCATCGTCTGCTCACCCTGGGTTGTTACCGGTGTGTTGTTGAAGTGGAAGATCATAGTTGTCTCCCCTGGGGTATAGTCGACGGTGTCCGCGGCGATTCCATTACACGTGAAATCGCTCGCCTGAAGAGTACTCGGATCCACCGCAACGCTTACGTTGACAGTGAAGTCAGTCGGCTGAGTAAATACCACACTGTTACAGGCCGGGTCGGTGCTAGTCACCGCCAATCCCGCCAGCTCCCTATCGGTGAAGGCATCCTGCTGGGATTGACCGTTGATGGCGACTCGCCCGTCCACCCATGAGGTGACATGCTTGGTCAGAATCGCAGAGCCGTAGTCGTAGTCGCCTGCATAGTCGCCAAAGATGCCGCCGTCAGGCTGGCCGGGCAGCGGGCTAACTACGTCCGAGAGCATATCGTCAGGTAACCAGTTCGCACCATTGTCGTTGGACTTGCGCGACCACATCCTGTAACACGGCATGGCCGAGTTGCCTTCCTGGCAGCTGGCACTCTCGCGCGCGTCATACCACGTCGCCAGGAGGCTGCCAGTCGGGCTGACCGAAAGGTTAGGCTGCCACTGAGGACGGGTCGTAGCATCCGTATTTAACTTAAGCGCCGGGCCAAAGGTGAAACCACCGTCGGTAGAACGGATATAATAGACGTCGCCAGGGTCACTGCCAGTGCCGTGTTGGGCATAGACCAGGTGAACGAAATTGTCGATCGCGGCAGGCTGACCCCAGCCCTCGTGCCGCCAGTAGCCGCCGTTATCGGAAAACATACAGGAGAAGTAGCCCTGCTCGCTGCAAGCTTGGACGCCCGGTCCCTGGAAGCTGGGGCTACCGGGCCCGTAGGTGTTGGCCCAGGTGTTGCCGCCGTCGGTGGACTTGAAAATATAGTTGGTATCATTGTGGGGGAAGCCACCGCCGCCTTCGTCCATGCCGGCGATGTACACGGCCCCACTCCCCGCCAGATCACCGGTGATCTGCACGTCGCGCATGAACGTAGCGCCGTTGAACACTGTCACCGGGCTGTGCCACGTGGCGCCGTTATCGCTAGAGAAGGTGACCTTGAGCGTGCCCCCAGTAGTAAAATCGTTCCACGAAATGTACATCCGCCCAAAGAAGGGAGAAGATAGGTGGTTATCCGCCCAGCCAGACTCGCGGTCGTCAGAGGAGCTGGTGTGAACGCAATAATGGGTCCAGCTATTTGGATCGTCAGGCGTGGTGGAGTGGTACCCCCCAATGCCCTGACCGCCGCAGCCGCCATCCAGCCAGGCCGTAAACCAACCGCCGGACGGCTTGTTATACAGAATAACAGGATCGCCAAAGGTATTGTCGAAGGGGCTTTGACCGTTAGCCCGGGTCAGTCGGGTGAATGTGAGTCCTCCATCGTTGGAGACCGCTGCACCGGAGATGTTGATAGGGGTGGCGAAGCGACCGCGTGAGTCGTTAAAGGCGACCACTATCTGGTTAGGGTTATCCGGGTTAGCCGTAGTGAATGTTTCCGACTGAGTAATGCTCGAACCCGAGTCAGTTTGGGGGCTGATCAGGTCCACGTCTGTGCTGCCATACACCAGAGGCGCCATCAGCTTTTGCACAAGCCTGGAGAACGCCTTGCCATGAGAAGCGGAAGGCTGACCTCCCTTCGACAGGCCGCAGAAAATCATGATGGCCCCGGCCCGGAAGTTCTCTTGCTTGTCAATGCCCAGCTCGTGAATCTTGGAACAATCAAATGCAGCGGGGACCAGGGGATCCCACCCCGCCTGGGTGGTAACGTTATATTTCTGCTGCGCTGGTGCGCTGCTCGAAGCGGACGGAGCCGTGTTGCGGAGGAGCGGATTGGCCGCGAAGAGCGCGAGCGAGATGCCAGTCATCCCGACAAACAGCCCCACTAAAACGCGGAGATTAAAAAACCCGCCTTCGTTTAAACTACGGCGGGCAGGTGCAGATCGTGAAGTGGATTTCTTTTTCATGAGTGCAAGTGGTTATGAAGTGGATGGAGTTCAGGACACGAATTTCACGAATCTTGACCGATTGGAATGATGCCATTCGTTACGATTGGCGTAATTCGTGTCTCTTTTTTCACAATTAGTGTGAAGCGCCGCTTGTAGCGAAACGCCACAACCGCGTCAAGACTTTTTCATCTTTTTTAGATTTTTTAAAACCACGAATGGACCCGCCTTCGCCGAGGCTATGCTGAGGCAGGCACGTATTCCAGGAAGCGGCTCGCGGAGCTTTGCATCTCCAATTTGCCGCCAACTCGAGGGATCGTGAATTAGTGGCAACTCGTTAATTCGTGTCTGTTGTTTTCGCAGAATAGGTAACAACGCCCTTACCGTTTTTGTTGTCTGCTTGGGCGTTAGTCTCCCCGCGAAGCACCCGACAAAGAGTCCGATCTCCGAAACTCACCCGCTGTTTAGAAGATTATTCCCGCGTCGCTTTGAAGGTGCCGTTCTTTGATGGCCGTTCGCCAATCAGCGGAGCGAATTCCACCTCTCCTGTAATTGAGCGTCGCGTTTCAAATTTTCCTTTGAACACCAGCGTTCCGGCGTCGCGGCCGACGTTGCCGAGCATAAATTCCACAGGGCTGGAAAGGGTGACATCGTTTTCTTTGCCCAAAGTCCATTTTGCCTGCCATGATGCCGGGGTCCCCCAAGCTTTTGCTGCGGGACCGAGCAGCTCGAGCGTGCCTTTTCCCTCGCCTTGCGCCTCGAAGCGCAATGCGTGCTTGCTACCGTCTGCGAAGTTGATCTCCATGTTCCATTTGCCGATCATGTCCGCCTGACGCACAGACTCGTCCCCTTGTGAGCTTGGAGATTGTCCCTGAGCCATGGAGGCGCAGCACGTTTGGAGGACCAACAGAATCGCACAAGAAATGACGAAGCATGAATGTCGAATGACGAATGAATTACGAAGCACGAATAGCGAATAAGCGCGACCATGATTGTTGGTGATTTGAACATTCGTCATTGCTTCGAGCTTCATCATTCGGATTTCGTCATTCCATCCAAGCACCGCTCATTCTCTTGCTCGTGCTCGTGGCTAGAATTCCAAAAAATTAACCACGAATACACACGAAAGAACACTAATTAGTCTTGGCAATGGTTTTCGGTGGAACTGTCGCCCCAGCGACTCCTCAACGCGTTCTCACCTAGACACCGGCTTTGCCACCTAATTTACGCGCCTTCGACGAGTCCGTTTGCCATCATCTTCGGCCGCCTTCGCGCAAAGCTGAGGCGTGCCAAGGAAGAAGTCGATCCACCTGCAGGCGACACGCCTGCCGCTACAGAAGACGTCCTGCGCAAGGGGCGAGGCTTGCCCGGGTCGCCTCGCCACAGCGCCTTTGCATAGCTTCGGCACGCCAGGCAGCGAGGCAGCTATAACATTATTTGATGCCTTTCAACCGAGGCTTACGGCCGAGGATGCGGAGTCGGCCGGGGTCTTGGTGTTGCCCTGGGTGTAGCTGTCGGCGTGGGCGTCGCTGTAGCCGTAGGTGTAGGTGTTGCAGTAGCGGTCGCCGTAGGAGTCGGCGTTGGCGTTCCTTGGACAGCGTTCAGTATGTTAACCCGTCCCCAGCCATAGACATTGTTTGGCGGACCAGCTGTGCCGCATTGAGTCGAAGAAATGAAATGAGCCGAGTTATTTAACGCGTCACGACTCGCCTGGATCTGGTGTCGCAAGCTGGGAATGGCGGACCACAACAATGCCATGGCACCGGAGATATGCGGGGTGGCCATGGAGGTGCCGCTAGCAGTGGTATATGAGTTATCCCCGGCGTTGCTGGCCGAACGCGTGTTAGTGCCCGGCGCAGTGATATCCGGTTTTGTGCGGTTGCTGCCATCCCTGGTGACCGGGCCCCGGCTGCTAAAGCTGGCGATCGTGTCGGTGCCTGTGTTAAGCGCCCCTACCGTATAGGATGCCTCATAAAAGGACGGCGGATCAAAAACCGTCGAACAACCCGAACCCGAATTCCCCGCGGCTACCACCATTTGGATCCCAGCGGCCTCTTGCGCTTCAACTGCAGCTTGGATTTCGTCTCCGTTTGTGCACCCTTCGCCGACGGTACAACCCCAGGAGTTGATTGTAATATCAGGCGCTTTAGTCGGGTCGCAGTCGGCACCACCTATGCGGCAAGGAGCAAGGAACCATTGCATGCACTCGATGTATCTCGCGGGTGTGCCGTCGCCCTGGTCCATGTTACGGCAACCGATCCATTTCGCGTCGGGCGCCATTCCGATCTGGTTGGTGCCGCCATCATCGCCGATCGCTGTGCCAGTTGTGTGGCTTCCGTGAAAGAAATCGTCGCATGGCTCGGGCGAATCGTTCCCGCATGGGTTGCCTACACTGTCGTGGATGGAATCGTGCCAGTTATAATCGTGATCCGCGTTCTGTCCGTCCCAGCCGCGGTAGTGCGGCTTGAGCGCGTTGTGCGTCCAGCGAACGCCGGTATCTGCGCTCGCAACTACGATATCCTGTCCGGTGAATCCGAGCGCCCATACATCAGGCGCGTGCGTGTAAGTAATTCCCGGTTCGATTGTCGCTGGAGCTCCGGGCTGTAAAGGCGATTCTTCAGCCGGGCCCGGTTGAGGAAGATCATTGTGAATGTGCGGATTACCCTCAAGGCGCGCCACGTCTGGGCGAGCCGCCAGACTCGCCGCGATCTCTCGAGTTCCTTTCACCAGGATGGCGTTAACAATATAGAAGGACTGATGCTCGATCTTGCGTTCGCGCAGCCATTGCAGGATTGGCTCTTGTGTGGTCTGGGCCTTCTCCAACAGGGTTTGATACACGAAGCGACCCTTTTCGGTTTTAGTTGGCAAATTGGCAGCCGGACTCAAGTCGGCCCGGTCAGCGAGCACCACAAAAAACTCAGTTTGCTGTCCGTAAGCGGTGTGTTCGATCACCCATGGCGCGATCTTGTTCGCGATGTTCACCGCGTTGCCGCCAATTCGCTGGCCGACAGCATTGGAAGAAGCGACGGCAGCAACAAGCGCTACAACAGCTGCGACAAGGGACAAGGAACAAAAAATATGCCGCCATGGCGATAGTGTGAATCTGCGACGTGCATTTGTAGTCATAGAATTGCCGGTTGATGTTTAAGTGGCCGCGAATGAGTTGGAGAAACGACGCTTTAGTCAAAGCGAACTCTGGTGTCAAGATTTTCTGGGGAGTTTATTTTGAACCGCTGATGACGCAGATGAATCTCTGGGTCGCGCAAAGGTAGCACAGCCATCCTGGCTGTGGGAGACACCAGGCATCCTGGCTGGTGTCGCGAAATCGCAATCGGCAGCCGACACGCCCGCCGGTCCCGGAGGTTCGCCACGGCGAATCCGTCCTGCGACGACAGTTGCTACAGTCCCCTTAAAAGCAAGGAACTCGGGAGTTACCTCACGAGTTCCCGCTTCACTAATCACTAATCAATTACCTCACCGAAGACGTGGGGTCGGCCGCCCTCTGGGTGTCGGAGTAGGTCTCGGAGTAGGGCTCGCGCAGGGACCTGGCACGGTTACCTGCACATCGTCCACAACCATGCTGGTGATGTCGCCGAAGCCATCCTGATGCACCAGGAACTTGACGCCGATGGTCGTGCCTACCCACGGGCTAAGGTCTACCGTCTCATGAATCCAACATTGGTTATTGGAAGCCTCGTGGTAGATGGTTAGCAAAATGTTGCCGTCAGCATCGGTGACGTAAGCATCCTGCCAGTCGAAATCGATGACATCGGTTGTGCAGTCCCAGTGCCAGAAGCTTAGCTGAGCGCCAGCAGGTACCGGCCCGAACTGTTGGTAGAACGAGCTGTCCCCGTCTGGCTCGCCCCCGAAGCCGCAAAGTTCCAACGCCGCCAGGTTGCCACCCACGAATCCGGAGAATCTGCCGCTGTGTGCAAGAGCGTTCAGGGCTACTGGAGAGGGGATGGTGCCGTCAATGGTCCAACTGGTTAAGTTACCGCTCTCGAATCCGCCGTTATGGATTAACCCGGAATTGCAAGTTACCGGTGTGGGCGTCGGTGTAGGTTGAGGTGTTGCACACGCCAGCTCGTAGACCACCGAGTTACTGTCGGTGCCGTTTATAACTACGACGTTCGAGGCAGCTGGCAGGTCCGTTTGCGAAGTGTGGCTAGCATAGTTGCCCTCGATGGGATCTTCTATGCCGATCATCATCGGGTGGCATTGCTGGGTGATGGGGTCTTCGAAACTAAAGTCGATACACGCCTGACCGCCAAAGGGCAGTGGGAAACAGTCGCCGGTACTACCCTGAATACCGCCTTGCACCCACACCACGCCGCCTGTGGCAGAATAAGCTTCCAACGCGGGCAGGGCATCAATATAGGCACCGCCGCCGCAGGCTGCGTTTCCGCCAAAGTCACTGAGGAATGTGTCGTCCCAATTAAGAATGACCACGCGGTACTGGCTGAAATCGAACCCAGCCAGATCGGCGGGCGTAAACTCAGTATAAGTATGCCCGGCAGCCGCGATAGCATCTTTGATCACGGTATAGCCCCAAGGATCGTGCGTCTCGAATAACGCGAACTCGTTGGGTGCAGGCAAACTTGAGGCGAAGGAATAATTAACAGTGTTGAGCGCGATCTGGAAATAGTTGTTCGGGCCGAAACCAACAGTCAGCCCGGAGCCAATCGCTAGCCCGCATGGTGGTGTCGGGGTCGGGGTCGGGGGACAAGGCGTTGGTGGAGGCGGGATACAGGGGGTCAAGGCCTCCGCAGTTGCCGTAGTAGAGAAAACAGCGCCATCGAGGCCGCCGGCACAGATGATCTCGTTGCTGCCGGAGATGAATGCGCCCGATGGAAACGAGCGAGTTGTATTCAAATTCGCAGAGCGCGTCCAGGTATCCGTGGCTGGGACGTACACGTCTGTGCGGCCAGTAGTCGTAGGGAGCAAGGGATTGCGCTTAATGGTCGCACGGTCAAAGGTCCTGACAGGCGCAGTCCTGGCCGAATCGCGCGCAACTGTTGCCGAGTCACGTGCAGCCTTGGCCGAGCCAGGGGCCTGGCCCGCAGCAGACGCCGCCCTGGTCGGAACGTTTCCGTCGGCTAGGAAGGGGTTGCCGCCGCCGAAGGCGAAGAGGGCATCCAGCGCGACGGCGCTACCTCGAACATTAGGCTGACTGCCAGGCATGTTGGCCTTTTGTGTGTAGGCTGGGCCTGCCGGATCGAATTCCCAGGTATCGTTAATAAGCAGGTTGGCTGCATCGCGCCCGCCAGCCGTGTAGAGCTTATCGCCGATAACGCCAAAGGCGAAGCCACCGGCCGGATGCGGATATGGAGCGGTCGCAGTGAGGTCAGTCCAGGTATCCGCTACCGGATCGTATTCCCACGTGTTAGGCTGGGCGCTATCCACAAACCCTGTGTTATAGCCGCTAAGGATGTAAATCTTGCCATTGGCAGGCACATAGCCGCCGGCGGAAAAACTGCGCACGTCCGGCATAGGCGCGCCAGCGCTCCATGTGTCGGTCGCGATGTCATAAATCTGGGTCAGATCGTAATTGGTCCCGCTGTCGAACTCTGCGCCGCCGAAAACATAAAACTTCGGATGTGATGGATCTGAGGGGTTCGGATAATAAACTCCAACACCCATGGCCGCCCCAGTCGGCATGGGTGCCAGGGGTGTCCAGGTGTCGGCAATAGGATCGTACTTGTTAAAGACGTTCACAGTGCCAGGAAAACTAAACGAGTAGCCGCCGGCAAAGTAGCCGAAGGTGCCATCGGAAGCGCTTGCCGCGCCATAGAGATCGAGCGGCATGCTCGCCACGAACGACCATGGAGTCGGGCAGGTTCCCTGCGGCGGTTGCGGGCGTACCGCCGACTGCGCGGCTTTTCCGTCGGCCTTGAAAGTTTTCAAGGTTGGGGCGTGCCTGCCGATATTTCGTTGGCCTAGCGCGAATGGAATCACGCACACAGCCAGCAGCAGGATTACGTAAAAGGCGCTCCGAATAAGATGCGCTTTAATGTTTGGATTAATTTGTTTTTTCATAGAAGAGCCATAGAGGTTTTAGATGTGGAGTGCCGTTTTAGGGGAGAGCACGCAAAAGTGTCAAGACATTTTTCTTAACAATTTTTTCAGGAGTTATTCACGGTTATTAACAGAAGGAAACGAAGGTCGCCAAGGTTCTGCAAGGGAATTACAGGCTTTGTTTCCTTTGTTTCCTTCTGTAAGAAATCCCATTCCCCGCCCGAACAATCTCCGATAAGAAAGAATAAGGAAACAAAGATAACCAAGAGGTTCAAAACACAGCACAAATTTCAATCTTTGTTCCCTTCGCTGCCTTAAATTCTCTGCACCGCATCCGCTGTACCAAAAAGGCAGACCGCCTGAGCGACGAAGTGAGCAGCGGAGCGATTGAAGTCGATCGGCATAGGCCCGGATTCGATCGAATCAATTTATGAACGATGCTTGCTGCGTGAGTTAGAATGCGTTCGATCCCAGCCGCGACGCAGAAAGTAGTTCAGGCGGAATACAAAGGTCTTGTTTTCGATGAACCGCTGCGCTTCGGCCTCCTCGTTCAAGCAAGGCGCAGCTTCTTAGCTATATGAAGTTGTTGGATATTCCCGTTGGATTGCTATCAACTTCTGTTCTGAAGAACGGCATTTTCCGAATGATTTTGCCCGTGCAAATTCAAACAGAAGGAAGCGGGGATGCGGAACTTTCGCTATCGACCGCCCCTTGCAAATCCCGATAAGAATTTACAGAAGGAAATGAAGATGATTAAAGCGATGCAAATTTCACTCTTTGTTTCCTTCGTTGGCTTAAATTCTGCCGCGCCATTTCCGAAAGGAAGCGAAGATAGCGAAGGGTAAAGGCCAACGTTCCGGCCCGATCTTTCTTCGTTACCTTCTCTGAGGGCGACTTCAATCGATCGTCGGTAGTCCGTGGTCTAGCTGGCTCTTTGTGTTAGTTGCCCGGCGTGGGGCGCTGGACTTTCGTGGCCGCCTGGATCCTGGGATTTGCGGCGTCGCTCCGCCACCTCGGCTGAACGTCGATTTTGTAGTGAATACGGCGCTTCTGATTAAAGCGCTGCAAATACGATAGCAAGGAAGGCTGCGAGAGTTGCATCGATTTGGGTGCTGGCCCCGGCGTTCCTCCCATGGTCGAGATCACAGGGATATCGGCCATGCACTCTCGCGCCCAGACCAGCACCGAAATCGACTACAGCTCTATCT
>JBKPOB010000100.1:0-14761 GCA_046732875.1 Verrucomicrobiota bacterium
TTTTCTCCTTTTCGATTTGCACGTTCGGTATGCGCATCCCTGGCCGGCTTTTAATGTTGCCGACTCCTGCATCTCGGTGGCGGTGGTATTGTTTATTATTCATTCGTTCCGGAAGCAAAAGAGCGGCGGATAGCACGCCAAGCTCGGTGATGCGTTGCGCTTCACGTGGCCAAGCAGCTACAGTGCCGGGATGAAACCTTCCCCGATGGAAGAAGCGGCGCGCAAAGTCGCTGCACGCTTGCGCGAGGAGGGGCACGTCGCGTACTTCGCCGGTGGTTGTGTGCGCGACATGGTCCGCGGTTTGGCGCCGGAGGACTACGACATTGCCACCAACGCGCGACCGGAAGTGGTGCAGAGACTTTTTCCGCGAACCTATGCGGTCGGTGCGCATTTTGGCGTGATCATCGTACTGGAAAACGATTTCCAATTTGAGGTGGCGACGTTTCGGTCCGACGAGACTTACATCGACGGAAGGCATCCCACGGCAGTCCATTTTTCATCGCCCGAAGAGGATGCGCGCCGCCGGGATTTTACGATCAATGGAATGTTTTACGATCCGGTTGCAGAGGAACTGATTGATTTTGTTGGCGGCCGCGCAGATATCGCTGCGAAATTGGTGCGCGCCATTGGCGACCCGGCGCAGCGTTTCGCTGAGGATCGGTTGCGAATGCTGCGCGCCGTGCGCTTTGCGACGGTCCTCGATTACGAGATCGATCCAAAAACCTGGGACGCTCTGATAGCCAACGCTGCCTCAATCCGTCAGATCAGCGCGGAACGAATTCGTGATGAACTTGTGCGGATTTTTCTGTCACCGAATCGCGGTCGGGGCTGGGACTTGCTCGATGCAAGTGGACTAATGCGTACTATTTTTCCTGAGATCGAGGCGATGAAAGGGTGCGAACAACCCGAGCAATTTCATCCCGAAGGTGACGTCTTCAAGCATACGCGACTAATGCTCGACTTTCTGTCAAAGAAAGTTTCTGTGCCGCTCGTTTTCGCCGTGTTGTTCCACGACGTGGCCAAACCGCGTACCGCAACTGTTGATGAAACGGGGCGAATTCGCTTTAGCGGTCATGATCGCTTGGGCGCTGAGATGACTGAGGAAATCATGCGGCGTTTGCGATTTTCGGGCGCGGAAATCGAAGCCACGGTCGAAATGGTGCGTCAGCATATGGTTTTCAAGGACGCGCCGAAGATGCGAGTGGCAAGATTAAAGCGTTTCATGGCCCGGCCGACCTTCGACGACGAGCTGGAGCTCCACCGGGTCGATTGCCAGGGCAGCCATCGAATGCTCGACAACTACGAGTTCCTCCTGCGGAGACGTGAGGAATTTGCTAACGAACCGATCATTCCTCCGCCACTCGTGCGAGGAGACGATCTAATCGCCCTAGGTCTGGAGCCGAGCCCAAAGTTCAGCGAGATTCTCGAAGCGGTTGAGACGCGACAGCTCGAAGGAAGGTTGCGCACTCGGGAGGACGCGCTCGAGTGGGTGAAACGCGAATACTCGTTAGGCGATAAACACTGACATCGAATGAGAGTTCTCATGATTAGCGCGGAAGGGCCGCCGCTCCAGCGAACTGGGGCGCTGATCGATGTGATGGATGCATTGCCCGCTGCACTGCGTTCCCGGGGACATGAGGTCTGCGTGGCTCTTCCGTTTTATCGGGAGATTCTGGAGAATCGCGCATTCAAGAAGAGGGATACAGGGATCGCCGTCGATGTGCACGTTGGCGACAAAGTTTACTGTGCCCGTTATCTCGAAGGGCGAAGTGCCAGCGGTGTGCAGTTATATCTGATTCGCTGCGATGAATTTTTCGATCGCGATGGAATTTACGGCGAACGGGGCAAGCCCTATGAGGATAACGCCTCACGATTTATCTTTTTTTGCAAGGCGACGCTGGAGTTATCTCGCCGACTGACGCCGCAATTGCAGATCCTGCATGCCCACGACTGGGCTGCCGCGCTGGTGCCGGTGTTTGTGCGTGCCCAAGGGCTACCGTTCAATACCGTGTTGACCATCCATCATGTGGCTGACCAAGGCAGTTTTTGGGGACTCGATTTCGGGCTTACCAATCTGCCGGAGAGGTTCTTCACCCTCCGTGGAGTCGAGTTCTTCGGACGGCTGAATTTTCTCAAAGGCGGAATCCTGTATGCGGATAGGATCACAACCGTAAGCGAGCATTATCGCCGTGAAATCCTGACACCATCTGGCGGCTGCGGCCTCGATGGGGTATTACGCGAAAATGCGCATCGCATAAGCGCCATTTTGGATGGCGCAGATTACAAACTCTGGAACTCGGCCTCGGATCGTTTGCTACCGGCACGTTACGACGAGAAACGGCTTCGCAGGAAACAGGTCTGTCGTGATGCATTGCTAAAGGAAATGACACTTGCAGCCGGGCCGCGGGGTCCCGTCTTCGGCATGGTGACTCGCGTTGTTCACGAAAAAGGTTTCGAAATTCTGGTGCCGCTTCTCGATCGACTTTTGTGGGATGATGTGCGCCTGATCATTCTCGGAGAAGGCGATCCCGCCTATGAAACTGCGCTCGACGTCGCAGCCAGAAAATTCCCGAAGAGGTTCGCATATCAAAAAGACTTTGATGCAAAACTGGCGCACTTGATCGAGGCAGGGATGGACATCAGCCTGATTCCATCACAGTTTGAGCCAGCGGGTTTGAGCGCGATGTATAACCTAAAGTACGGTGCTCTCCCAGTCGCGCGCGCGACCGGCGGAATTCATGAGATTATCGAGGACTATGATCCGATCTCGGACAGCGGTTACGGTTTCCTCTGTTACGAATACTCAAGCGAAGCATTCTGGGATGCAATTAAGCGCGCGCGGCAAATCTTCCGTGATCGGCGCCTCTGGACCAGGTTGATGAAACGGGCGATGGCGCGCGATTTTTCCTGGGACGCATCGGCGCGGCGCTACGAACTCTTATACAAGGGCCTTGTTGGCGCCGTCGACGCGGCGGCGGCGTAACTAGCCCCCTGCGCCCTGCACTGATAAAGCTTTCTGCTTGTCAAAGCGAGTCATCTGTGGAAGTTTGGGCGGCTTTTTCCCCTTAGGCACTTATGGCTTACGCAATTATCAAGACTGGTGGCAGACAGTTTCGCGTTGCGGAAGGCGACACGATCGATGTCGATCTTCTAGATGTCGACCCTGGCAAGACAGCGACCTTCGGTGAAGTATTGATGTTTGCTGATGGAAAAGACGTGACGCATGGGAACCCGCTCATCTCAGGAGCGAAGGTCACTGCTGAAGTTCTCGAACAACGCAAGGACAAAAAAGTCATCGCGTTCAAATATAAGCGGCGCAAAGGCTATCACCGCACGGTTGGCCACAGGCGTAAATTGACGCGCGTAAAAATCAAAAGCATCGGTGTAGGAGCGAAAAAAGCGTCGACAAAAATGGCCGATGCGTAGGCGTTTAATTCTCAATTCTTCCAATGGCTCATAAAAAAGGACAAGGCAGCGTTAAGAATGGTCGCGACAGCGTCAGCAAGCGGCTCGGCGTAAAAAAATTCGGCAGCGAAAGGGTTGTCGCAGGCAATATCATCGTGCGTCAGCGGGGTACAAAGTTTCTGCCCGGGAAAAACGTCGGACTTGGACGGGACTATACGATTTTCGCGCTAATCGATGGAAGCGTGCGCTTCGACCGTGCCGGGCGCCGGGTAAACGTGGATCCATTGGCGACTGGGAACTAGTCCGTCGATTCTGCTTCCCCGCGCCGGCAGTCTCCAGTATAAAGGCGTTCCGCTCATGAGATACAACACGTTCATCCTTTTTGGCGCGCCGGGCAGCGGCAAAGGCACCCAGGGCAAAACGCTGGGAACCATCCCGCGCTTTTATCATTGCGCATGTGGCGACGTATTCCGTTCCATCGACACGCGTACGAAGGTCGGCAAAGCGTTCCTTGAATACTCAAGCAAAGGCCAACTAGTCCCCGACGATATCACGGTGGAGCTTTGGCGGGAGGCGATCGATGCGGCTGTGGAAGCCCACAAGTTTAAACCGGACATCGACACGCTGGTGTTAGATGGTATTCCACGAAACGTTGGGCAGGCCAAGATCATGGAGGAAATGATCGACGTAAAAAAGGTGTTTCATCTCGCCTGTCCGAGTCGGGACACACTCTTTTACCGGCTCAAGAAGCGCGCCTTGAAAGACAACCGGCTGGACGACGCAAACGAACAGGTTATCCAGCGACGCCTTGACATCTACGAAAAAGAATCGAAGCCCGTGCTAACTTATTATCCGCAAGAGCTGGTGACCGTGGTTGACGCAACGCAGCCGCCCGCCAAGGTTCTGCTCGATATTCTAAAGAGCGTGAACGGCGTGTATGAACCAGCAGCAGTTTGAAAATTTCACCGCTTCCAGCCTTTACTGTGAAAAGTGCAGGAGCGCCATGCCCGTACGCGAGCGGTTGCTTTTAGTCCTGCCCGACAAGGAAATTTTCGATTATCTCTGCACTGGCTGCGGGTCGTCGGTAGGACGTCGCGAGATTACGGCTGGTGAAAAATTGATGGCGTCGGCAATGACAGGACGACGCCGACGTCGCTCCGCCGCGGTCCATCAGCTCACGCCGTAATTCGGCATGCGCATCGTTTTCATCGGCACCGGCGACATCGGTGTGCCGACACTGCGAGCTTTGCTGAAGTCCAAGCATGAAGTGGTTGGCGTTGTGACCCAACCCGACAAGCCCGTTGGACGCGCTCAGTTGGTCGAGCCGCCGGCAGTGAAAAACGCCCTGGCGAGCGGTGCGCCCGGCGGTCGCGCGCTACCATTTCCGGTTTTGCAACCGGCGCGGATTAAAGATCGACAAGCAATTGAAGAAATTCGTGCCATGACACCGGATGTGATCGTCCTCATGGCTTACGGGCAAATCTTGCCGCCTGACGTTCTCGAAATTCCAAAGATTGTCTGCCTGAACCTGCACGCCTCACTCCTGCCACGTTGGCGCGGAGCAGCGCCAATACAGGCGGCGATTGCTGCGGGCGATCGCGAGACCGGCATTACCGTGATGTATATGGATGAAGGACTCGATACTGGCGATGTCCTCTTGCGGCGCACGATCGACATTACGCCGACCGATACAGGCGGATCATTACACGATCGATTAGCGAACGTCGCGCCTGAAGCGCTGCTCGAGTCCTTGGAATTGCTTGAGAAAGGAAGAGCGCCCCGCAGTCCACAAGACAACAGGTCTGCGACTTACGCCCCGAAACTGAAACGCGAAGACGGCAAAATTGATTGGTTGGAACCGGCTGAAGTAATCGAGCGAAAAATCCGTGCGTTCAATCCATGGCCTGGTGCGTTTATGACCATCACTGCGAACGGAACGCGTAATTTGAAGATTTTTTTAGCGGAGGTTGTCGATTTCCAAGGAAGACCGGGCGAAATCCTGAGGAGGCAGAATAAGTTGGTCGTCGCGGCCGGCAAAAGTGCGTTGTCGTTGCGCGAGGTCCAGGTAGAAGGAAAGCGGCGGATGAGTGTGGCAGAATTTCTCCGCGGACACCGCTCGTTGGCATCCTGAGCGAAGCAAGGGATCTCCGCCACAAGATCGTTTCCTTTGCTGTCTTCGCGACCTGGGATGACACGCGTGTTTGTGCTTTTCAAGAGTGGCTATCTTTTGTTTCATGGTTGGCCTAGGGCAATGCAAGCGGAAAAGCCAGCGTATAACCGCATCGTTCTGAAGCTGAGCGGTGAAGCCGTGCAAGAACGCGGCGGGCGCGACAATATTTCACCGACGGTAGTACGTGAGATTGCCGAACGGATAAAAGAAGTCCGCGATCTCGGGGTACAGGTATCAGTCGTCATTGGGGGCGGAAACATCTGGCGCGGCTTGTCAGCGTCGCATCGCGGTATGGACCGTACTACAGCGGATTACATGGGCATGCTTGCTACCGTGATCAATGCACTGGCATTGCGCAGTACCCTTGATCAAATGGGGGTCGAGACGCGTGTGCAGTCGGCCATCGACATGCGAAATGTTGCGGAACCGTTCATCCTGGGACGCGCTATTCGGCATCTTGAACTTGGTCGTATTGTCATTTTCGCCGCTGGCACGGGCAATCCCTACTTCTCTACGGATACAACGGCGGCACTGCGCGCAAGCGAGATTCGCGCCGATGTGATCTTGAAAGCCACCAAGGTTGACGGAGTCTATGATCGCGACCCAAACAAATATCCAGACGCGCGACGCTTCGACCAGCTCACTTTCTCGGAAGCGCTCGCGAAGCGTTTACAGATTATGGATTCGACCGCGTTCAGCCTGTGCATGGACAACAAGATACCGATTGTCGTTTTCGACATGAATAATCCTACCAACATCCGCGATGCCGTGCTTGGGCGAAAAGTCGGCACACTGGTTTGCGATGAACTTCCAGCGAAGTAAGAATTCACTGACATGAGCAGAGATGACATTCTTCTGGAGGCCGAGATGTCGATGGAGAAGAGTGTCGATTACATGGTGCATGAATTTGCCGCAGTGCGCACCGGCAAAGCTTCGCCGGGTCTGGTGGAAAATGTCGATGTCCATGCCTACGGCTCGACCATGAAACTAAAACAGCTTGCGTTGATTACGACGCCCGAGGCGCGTTTGCTCGTTATTCAGCCTTTCGACGCCGGCACAGTGCAGGACATCGAGAGGGCGCTGAAGGAATCGAAGATTGGCATCACGCCAGCAGTGGAAGGAAAAATCATTCGCCTTCCAATTCCGGAATTATCAGAAGAACGGCGCAAAGAGCTGGTGCGTTCCCTGCACAAAATGGCTGAGGAAGCGCGTGTGCGCGTGCGTGCCAACCGGCGCACCGCGCTCGACGAAGCGAAAAAACTAAAGGCCGCAGGCGAATTGACCGAAGATGGTTTTCGCGATGCGGAGGACGAAGTGCAGGAGCTCACCGATCGCTTCGTTAAGTCGATCGACGATCATCTCAAGCATAAGGAAGCGGAGATCATGAAGGTGTAATGGGTTCTCCGCTGTGTCGGATGGCTCGATTTGTCGCTTGGCCGGGTTAGCTACGTTGAGAAGCCGGGGGCCCCGGAAATGGCGAATGCCTAATGACGAATGCCGAAAGAAGGCCCGAATGATCTAATGACGAAATGGCAAGCGGAGTGGTTTTCGACATTCGTGCTTCGTCATTTCCAGTCAAGATTTGCCCGACAAGCCGAGGCGCGTTTTTAGACCGCGAAGCTTTCCCCGCAAGAGCAGTGCGCGACGGCGTTCGGGTTAGTAACTTTAAAACCGCCTTTTTGCAAGTCTTCGCTGTAATCGAGAACCGAGCCGCTGACGAAAAGCGCGCTCTTTGGATCGATAACGAGGCGCACGTTTGAGGTCGGCACGAGAATATCCCGCTCCTTCGGGCCATCCACCAGATCCATGACGTATTGCAGGCCGGAACATCCGCCACCGACTACTGCCAGGCGTAACGCTCCGTCCGGCTTGCCCTTTTCTTCCAGTAGTGATTCCAATTTGTGCGCGGCTTTCTCAGTAACACGGATCAGGCGTTCGTTGCCGATCTTGTAATTAATGGTCGGTGACTCTGTACTCATTCAAAGAAATTCCATTTTGCGTCGCTGCACCGAGTAGTTTAGCAACTTCGTATTGCACAGCTTCCAGTTCGTCCAGGCGTAATTGCGGATCGGGCACGACGAAGACATCACCAGTTGAAGGTTGCTCATAGATCAAGACGCGGCCGTTTTGGTTCTTTTCGGTCTTCACTTGTTTCAAGACGCGCTTGCGCTCGAGCATGGCAGCCAAAACGTAGCAAGCATTCGCCGGTGGATTCTCGGATGCAATTAGACGGCGAAAGAGTTGTTCCGCATTTTCCCTCGCCAGAGGTTCAGGCGGTTTCGGTGGCAACGCCTCGTAGCGCGATTTCCAAAATGAAAACGGCTGAATGTTTTCATTTCGGTTTTGCCACGCCTCCTCGCTCAAATCCTCACGCCGATAGCCATCTGCGCTGTGATAGAGAAGGGTGTAGAAATATTCTCCGGGAACGAACGGTCGATGCGTCACGGCGCAGGCGTCTGCCCGATGTGTGATTGCCCATTCGTTTGGAAGGGGGTTCATCGTGATACAATACGGCGCGCAGCAAAAAGATGGAGGCCGGGCGCCTCGCGGTTAGACGCGCGCAGATACAGCAGATAGAGGCCGATCGCGGCGAAAAGAAGATTCGGCGCCCAGGCCGCCAACCATGGAGAAACGCGGTCGCCCTCACCGAGCGCAAGAAACAGGTGAACCAGGAAGTTCATCGAAAAGACTAGAAAAACTGCAGTAGCCACGCTCGATAAGACACCCCGGCGCGAGTAGCCAATTCCGAGCGGCGCAGCGATGCAGACAACAACCAAACAGGTCCACGGTAGCGCAAACCGATAATGCAAATGTGTTCGAAACGGCGCGAGCAACGTAGCGGGGAAATCTGCATTGAAACGCAAATATTCCCGTAATTCTGGCAAACTTAGAAATTCTGCGCGTTCATTTGCGCTGCCGAGCCGAAACGGAGTCTCACTCCAGTGCTCGACCTTGAGTGAAGGATAAATCTGCTCGTCAACGATATTTCCCGCGTGATCGTAGTGAACTACCTTCACATTTTCCAAATCCCAGGTTTTGGTTTCCGATCTGTAGGAAGCGCGACTTGCAACGTAATTTGTAACGATATTGTCGTTCGTGTCCTGTTGAAGGACCTGAACATTGTTGAATGTATTGCTGCGAGGAATGAAATTTTGAATGAACCACGTGCGCAAATCGGTTCGATTACGGAAAATTTGCCCTTGGATATAACGACTGGGGCGGGCCTGCGCTTCGGAAAGAAAATTTTTGCGGGCGAGTTCTGCATGGGGCGCAAGCGAATAGTTGAGTGCCATGCTGCCTCCGACAGTGAGCAGTCCCATACCGATCAACGGTAGCAGAACGCGTGGTAAACTGACACCGGCGGTAAGCATGGAGACAATTTCGTTGGCGCGCGACATTCGACCCAAGGCGAAAAGGAGCGACAGCAGAAGAGAAACCGGAAGCAAAATAATCAAGACCTGCGGAATCTGCGTGGCGTAGTAACGAACGACAAGGAGAAGACCAACGTGCTCGTCGATAAAGGTCGAGATGTTATCGCTCACGTCGAAAATGAGCCAGATGGAGATGAAGCCGGCGATACAGTAAAGATAGACCTGCAAGAAATTGCGAATGACGTATCGGTCGAGAAGCTTCATGACGATTTGGATGGATTTAGGTCGTAATTACCGTACTCAAATCAGTGGCGCGCGCCAAATCACAAGAGAAAAGAATGACGAATTCCGAATGACGAAGTCGGAAAGAATGACGAATGATCAAATGCCAAAGGATTGCCCGCTCGGCCCTTCGTCATTCGGGCTTTGGGCTTCGTTCGTCATTCGTCATTCGTCATTCGTCATTCCTTGTCGCCCGTCATGATCGCATTGAAAGAGAGCCTCGGCAGCGATTTCGTCGAACGTGTCCGCGCATTTTTCTCGGAAAACGGACCATTATCGAAGGCGAAGAATTTCGAGTTCCGCCCACAACAGCAGGAAATGGCTGCGGCCGTTGCTAGTGCCTTGGAGGAAGAGCGCCACTTGGTGGTCGAAGCTGGAACCGGGGTAGGTAAATCCCTGGCTTATCTCGCGCCGGCAATCTTATTGGCAATCGAGCAGCACAAAAAGGCCATTGTCTCGACTCACACTATTAATCTCCAGGAGCAACTTCTTCATAAGGACATCCCCATTCTGAAGAAGATTCTACCGGTCGAGTTCAAGGCCGCGTTGATGAAGGGCCGCCAAAATTACCTTTGTCCGCGACGATTGGAACGCGCGCTCCAACAAGCCAATGAGCTTTTCACCGGACCTGAGCAAAATGAGCTAAACAGGCTGGCGGAATGGGCGCGCACCACTCGCGACGGTTCGCTCAGCGATTTGTCGGTGGAGCCTGATCCCAAGGTGTGGATACAGGTATGCAGTGAAGCGCACATCTGCACACAGAAAACATGCGGCCAGGATTCGCGCTGTTTTTATCAACAGGCGCGGAAACGGTTGCTGGGCGCGGATGTTCTGGTGATTAACCACACGCTGCTTTTTATTCTGCTGATAAGTCCGGAGGTGCAGGAAGAGCGCGAGAGCGGCTTCATTTTTCCGAATGATTTCCTCGTTTTGGATGAAGCGCATACGGTCGAGCAGGTCGCCTCGCGGCGGATCGGCATCGGCATTTCGCAGTACGGCTTAAGATCAACGATCCAGCGGCTCTACAATGCCCGCACCCGCAAGGGTTTGTTTACGGTGACGCGCGATGCCGAGGGCGTAAGACTTGCGGCTGGATTAGTCGATGACGCAGAAGAGTTTTTTGCCGCGGTTGAATCGAAATGCGATTTCAAGAAAGGGCGCGAATATCGTGTGCGTGATCCCGATCTGGTCCCTGACACGATTACGAGCCGGTTGACCGCGTTACAAGGGCGGGTCGCAGAAGTTGTAAAACATGTTGATGACGAGTTTCTAAAAGCAGAATTACAAGAGTACGGTAGGCGGATTCGCGACGCTCGCGCTGGGATCGCAGCCTTCCTGGAACAAAGTGCTCGCGAGCACGTTTATTGGGTCGAGCGCACCGGTAAGACGGCGCAATTCCTCACGCTTAACGCTGCGCCAATCGATATGGCGCCTGTCCTGCGTCGAATGCTCTTTCGCGAAAATTGTTCGTGCATTATGACCAGCGCGACACTCTCAGTGGGTCGCACCGATCTCGCCTATTTCCGGCAACGGATCGGGGCGGCCGAAGCCGAGCCGGTACTGCTCGGCAGTCCCTTCGATTTCCAGAAGCAGATGAGAATGTTCATCGTCAGGAAAATGCCAGACCCGCGAGAGGCTAAATATGAGGAAGCGCTGGAACATTGGGTCGCGCATTTCGTCGAGAAGACTGACGGACGCGCATTCGTCCTTTTCACCAGTTATCGCGGCATGCAGCAAGCGGCCGAGCGAATGACGCAATTCTTCTCGGAAAAGAATTTCAATCTACTGTTACAAGGTGGCGGCGCGCCACGTGGAAAGCTCCTTGATCAATTCAAGACCACGCCGCGGAGTGTTCTTTTTGGCACTGACAGTTTTTGGATGGGCGTTGATGTTCCCGGCGGAGCGCTTTCGAATGTGATTATTACGCGTCTGCCGTTTGCGGTGCCGGATCATCCGTTGATCGAAGCGAAACTCGAATTGATCGAGGAGCGCGGCGGCGATCCGTTCACTGAATATTCGCTGCCGGAAGCAATCCTGAGGCTGCGACAAGGCGTAGGCCGATTGATCCGAACAAAGAGCGATCGCGGTATCATCGTTATCCTCGACAATCGTATCGTGACCAGACCCTACGGCCGCGCCTTCTTGCAAGCGCTACCGAAATGTCCGGTGGAAATAATTTGAGCATGAGTTGGACGTCAGCCTGCTCGCCGGGTCAGGCTGGCAGCTTGACATCCTGCCCTTTCCGCTCGACATGGCAGTGCGTTTGAAATGTTCACTTGAACATATAATACTACGGCTTTAATTTGAGCGCATGGAGCGCTCTGATTGGTTGAATCCCTCTGCAACAAAAGATCGACAGCCCGAGATTCGCCAGATTCTGACCATCCTGCACAAGTGGGGCATTCACACACTTGGGCAGCTTGCGGCCCTGGATAGGGAGCAACTTGGTGCGCGACTTGGCCCAGAAGTAATCCAAATGTGGGAACGGGCGAATGGGCAATCGAATCGAGTGCTTAAATTAATCCGGCCGTCGGAGTCGTTTGAAGAGAGCTTCGAATTCGAAAACGAAATTGAAACCGCCGAGCCGCTTCTCTTCATGCTTCGCCGGTTTTTGGAGCAACTCGCAGTGCGCTTGAGCGGAATTTATCTCGTCGCAAAAGAACTGACCCTGCTGATCACCTTCACGAACAAACAAATTTACGAGCGCATTTTCAAAATTCCGCAGCCGACCAACAATGTCGATCTTCTCTTCCGAACGCTGCACACGCATCTGGAGAATTTTAAATCTAAATATCCGATCGTTGCGGTCGCACTAAGCGCGCAGCCGATCAAGCCCACGAAGGAACAATTCGGATTATTTGAAACTACATTACGCAATCCGCATCAGCTCTCAGAAACGCTTGCACGTTTGACCGCTCTTCTGAGCGCTGATCGTGTCGGCACGCCGGTTTTGGAAGAAACGCATCGGCCTGACGCGTTTCGGATGGAAGCGTTTTTGTGGACTGTAGAGTCCGCTGTCCCCAGCGGACAAGACCGCCAGTTCGGCTCAGACTCCGATGCGCTGAGGACAGCGCACACTACAGCAGCCTTGCGTCGTTTTCGGCCAAATGTGTCGGCATCAGTCTTATTGGATGAAGAGGGGCCTGTGCACGTTCGCGGCGCAGATGTTCGCGGCAAAATCATCGAGCAGCGGGGTCCATTTTTGATTTCTGGAGACTGGTGGAACGAAAAATCGTGGACGCGCGCAGAGTGGGATCTGCAGCTACAGAGTGGGGAACTGGTTCTCGCTCATGAAAGCCAAGGAACTTGGAAGTTGGATGGGATTTATGACTAGCCAGCTGTCATTCCGAGCGAAGTTGAGAATGGAGCGGCTCGGGAAGCCGCGACATGGACGGGAGGGCCGGAGGCTGAGCGAACGGGACGTGAGCGAATCAAATCCCGTTGCAATATCGTTTGGTAACGCTGCGAGATCCTTCGACTCCTTCGCTACGCTTAGGATGACATACCATGTCTTACGTCGAACTACATGCGTGCAGCGCATTTAGTTTTTTGCGGGGCGGTTCGTTTCCCGAGCAATTAGCTGAGGTCGCCGCCGAGCTGGAAATGCCTGCGATGGCTTTGCTTGATCGCAACGGCGTTTACGGCGCGCAACGATTTTCCGTCACTGCACGCGAACGTAATGTCCACCCGATCATTGGTTGTGAATTGTCGATGGAAGACGGCGGCATTTTAGCGGTGCTGGTTGAAAATCGCAGCGGTTACAAAAATCTCTGCGAACTGCTGACCCAGGCGCATCTGCGCAGCGAGAAAGGAAAATGCGCCGTGCGATGGGATGAGCTGTCGCCATACGCGAAGGGATTGGTCGCGTTGGCAAACGCTTCACTTTACCGGATTTCCACGCCTCAGATCGCGAATTGTAGGGCGTCTGTGTCAGACACCACCGTCTGGCGGCGTTTCACAGAAACGCCCTACAAATCTATCGAAAAACTGATGCACGCGTTTGGCCGCGAAAATGTGTTTGTTGAACTTCAGCGGCATTTCATTCGCGGTGAAGACCGGGTTAATCGCGAACTGATCGATCTGGCACGCGCACATCGATTATCGCTTCTCGCAACAAACGGGGTGAAATATGCGAAGCCGTACGGGCGCGAAGTGCTGGATGTTTTCACCTGCATTCGCGAGCACACCCATTTGGATGCTGCCGGTAAATTGCTAATGCAAAATGCCGAACGCTATCTGAAGAGCGATCGGCAAATGCGAGTAATTTTCGCAGATTTGCCAGAAGCAATTGAAAACACTTCGCGCCTGGCCGAGCGGCTCAGGTTTTCGCTGGAGAATCTCGGTTACGAATTTCCTGAATATCCGGTGCCTGCCGGTCATACGATGGATTCATTCTTGCGCACCATCGTCTGGTTCGGCGCGCAACAGCGTTACGCTGCGATTAGCGAGAAAGTAAAACGTCAGCTCGATGAGGAACTAGCGCTCATCACAAAGCTCAGGTTTCCCGGTTATTTTTTGATCGTCTGGGACATCGTTAATTTCTGTCGCGAACACAATATCATGGTCCAGGGCCGGGGCAGCGCTGCAAACAGTGCGGTTTGTTATTGTCTGGGGATTACGCCGGTAGATCCGGTGGAAAATCATCTTGTTTTCGAACGCTTCCTAAACGAAAGCCGCAAAGGCTGGCCGGATATCGATCTGGATCTTCCCAGCGGCGATCGCCGCGAAGCAGTGATTCAGGAAATTTATCGCCGCTACGGCAAACACGGCGCGGCAATGACGGCGAATGTGATCAGTTATCGCGGGCGCAGCGCGGCTCGCGAGATCGGCAAAGCGCTCAATTTTTCGCCAAGCATCATCGATCGTTTCTCACATCTGTTTGCCAGCGGCGATTTCCCCCATACCCTCGAGCTCGAATCGCAAATCGAACAGGCAGGGTTGCCGAAAAACCATCCGTGCAGGCCGGCGTTCATCCGGCTCTATCACGCAATTTATGGATTGCCGCGGCACCTGGGCCAGCATTCTGGGGGCATGATTATTTGCCAGAACAAGCTCAGTTCGTTTGTGCCGCTGGAAAACGCCTCAATGCTGGGGCGTGTTGTTGCCCAATGGGACAAAGACGATTGCGAAGACCTCGGTATCGTGAAGGTCGACTTGTTAGGCCTAGGCATGATGTCGGTGATGCAGGATGCGTTGGAATTATGCCGCGACCGGGGGCGGCCGCTCGACCTGGCGCATATTCCAAAAGATGATCCGGCGACGTTCGAAATCATGCAGTGTGCCGACACAATCGGCGTGTTTCAAATTGAGAGCCGCGCCCAAATGGCGACCCTGCCTCGGATGAAACCGAAGTGTTTTTACGATGTGGTGATTGAAGTGGCAATCATCCGACCTGGACCGATTCAGGGTGATATGGTACATCCGTATCTGGCGCGTCGCGCCGGGAAGGAGCCGGTGACTTTTTTCGATGATCGGTTGAAGCCAGTGCTCGAGCGCACCCTTGGCGTTCCATTGTTCCAGGAGCAAATGCTCA
>JBKPOB010000101.1:0-15922 GCA_046732875.1 Verrucomicrobiota bacterium
TCTGATGGTTGCTGCACAACGTCTTTCAAAACAAGCGACTACGCAGTGCATTCCGTAAAACGATTCGCGTTCCGCTACGATGTCATTCCGAGCGGAGCGAGGCCTCACAGTCGCAGCTCGCGTCACGCAACCTAAGCACAAACGGCCGCCCGTCGAGTGCGCGGCGGTATTCCCCCTGTTATGTGTAATCTTTCGAGGTTTTGAGAGGTCCCTCGCTTCGCTCGGGATGACCAGGCCGTATCAGATCCGTTCCTCTTCCAAGTCGTACACGTCGAACCAGTGATGCACCACCCTGTTGCGCGGAATGAACTGCTGAATGTAATCCTCCATATACTCCTGGAGTTCCAGAGGCAGGTCGCTTAGGTGAAGGTCGCGTTCTTTGTTGTTCCACGCAATGATTTCGGCGCGCGGACGCCTTTTAGCGTGCTCGCCGATCCACTCCACAATCTCATCGTCGGTCGCGCCAGTGGCGACGAACGAGCGAAAGTCGTCATAGTCAATCTCAGCAAATTTTAGCCAGCGTTGATCGAGCGGACAGTTGGAATGGTACTCCCCTTCCCAGCCTACGAGCACCGCGCGACATTTATCCACGGCACGGGCGGCCAGCACATATCCAGCCAAGGTTTGGCGCGGACTGCGTGGAAATTCTTTGCCCTCGCGCAGATCGCGCGCCAGCAACTTTACTTTCTCAAGATTCTTATCCATTTCTTTTTGTTCCTCTTATGTTCTCGGTCTCACTTGGTCGAACTTGATTGAGCGACCGTATTTCCGGGCTTTGGTTCTTCTGTCGATTTCACCTCGACATGGATGCCTTCTCGCAAGTCGTCGGTCGGATTCATAACAACCTTTGTATTTTCCTTCAGGCCATCGAGCACTTCAATTCGATCGCCGAAATCGCGGCCGACGCGGATATTTTGCCAGTGGACGCGATTCGCGTTTTCAATGGTGGCCACCTGCGATCCTTCCTTTCGAAACACGAACGCGTTTGCAGGAACCACGATTGGCGCATTCTCATCGGTCAGCAAAAATTTCACCTGCCCATACATGCCGGCATAAAGTTTCCCATCGCCGTTAGGCACCTGTACTTCTACCTGCATCGTGCGCGACTGCGGGTCGAGCGCGCCCGCTGTGCGTGTGACCTTGCCGTCAAATTCCTGACCGGGATATTCCTGGAGAATAATTTTCGCTGCGAGCCCTTCGTGAATCGACGGCGCATTTTCCTGCGGCGCGAACACATAAACGCGAAGCACATCGCTCTGCACGATGCTGAAAAGCGGCGTGCCGGAATTTCCAGTCCCAGCCGTTACAAGCGTGCCGATATCGATATTCCGAGCAGCGATCTTTCCGGCGAACGGCGCGAGGATTTGCTGGAAACCCTGAATTTTCTGCAGCTGCTCCAAGTTCGCTTTAGCCGCTTCGTAGGCTTTTTCGTTTTGATCGTACTCTTGTCTGGATACGACGTTCTTCTGGACCAGATCGCGCCAGCGATCAGCAGTCACTTTGGCTATCTCTTCCTGCGCGCGCGCCTGCGCTAATTGCTGATCCACCTCAGGTGTAGCTATCTCCGCCAGCAATTGGCCGGCTTCCACATTGTCGCCGATGTCGACCTTCCAGCTTTCCACATATCCGTTGGACCGTGGATAAATCGTCGTCTGTTTGATTGCCTGGATTGTACCGGGCAAAATTAACTCCTTCGGTTTTTCGTCGCGTTGTGCGTTCACCACGTCCACCGTGAGCTTGTTGATTTGCTGCGCGAAACGTTCCTGCTCATTGTGAGCGTGCACGTGCCGCCAGGAACCGATTATGACGAAAAGAACCAGCACGCCTGCTGCTGCAATCGGTCCCCATACTGCAACGCTTCGCACCGGCGGGTGAGTCGGGACACCTTGCTCCGCCGCCCGCACAACCGCGCCATGCCGATATTCGCTGGACCGATCTTCTACGGCGTCTTCCCCATGCCCGTTATGTTGGTGTGCTTTCATTAAGTCCTTTCTGTTTGCTCCTGCCGCTCAAACTCTTCGTCTTCGTCGCAGGTGAATTCGGCTTTGCGCAACATGCTGTAAACCACGGGAACAAAGAACAGCGTCGCAAACGTGGCGACGATCAATCCGCCAATCACAGCGCGCCCGAGCGGCGCGTTTTGCTCGCCGCCTTCGCCGAGACCGAATGAAAAAGGTAACATGCCGATGATCATGGCCAGAGCCGTCATCACCACCGGACGCAGTCGGGTGAATCCTGCAGAAAGCGCGGCGTCGTGCGCATTTTTTGCATGCACACCGCAGCGTTCGTCATTGGCGAATGAAACGACCAGAATGCTGTTCGCGGTTGCGACGCCAATGGCCATGATTGCGCCCATCAGCGAAGGCACATTGAGCGTCGTGCCGGTGATGAATAACATCCAGATGATTCCGCAAAGCGCTCCCGGCAGCGCCATGATGATGATGAACGGATCGGTCCAGGATTGGAAATTGACCGCCATCAAAAAATAAACCAACACGATCGCGAGCAAAATGCCGGCGCCGATGCCGGCGAACGATTTGTTCATGCTTTGGACCTCTCCGCGAACGCTCAAAAAGGTGCCGCGCGGCAATTTCGATTTGTATTCGTCGACCACTTTGTTCACCTGATCGGCCACGCCGCCGAGATCGCGCCCCTGCACATTGGCCAACACGTCGAAAACGGGCTGCACATTGTAGTGATTTACGATCACCGGTGATTCACGGCGTTCAACGCTAGCCAGATTGCCTAACAACTCCGGTCGCGGCAGATTTTGTCCCACCACCGGTGTGTTCTGCAAATCCTGCAATGTGTCCATCTTGTACTGGGGCGTTTGCACAGCGACCTGGTAGTTCACGCCGTTTTTGAAATTGAGCCAAAAATTCGGGGCGTTCTGTCCACTGGAACTGAGTGAGACTAGCATCGTGCGCGCGACATCATTTTGGGTCAGGCCAATTTGCTGCGCCCGAGTGCGGTCAACGTTCACTCGCAGGTCGGGGCCATGCACTAGCTGATGCACATGCACATCTGCCGCGCCTGGGATTTGCGCGACGCGTCCTTTGATTTCGTTCGCAATATCGTACCCCTTCGGATTCTGCCCGGTAACTTGCACGTCGATCGGTGCGGGAATACCAAAGTTCAATATCTGGCTGACTATATCCGGAGCGGCGAAGGAAAATTCCATGTCTGGAAAATTCTGATGCAATTTTTCGCGCAGGATGCGCGTGTAATGCGCAGTCGGCTTGTGATTTGGATTTAGCGCCACCAAAATCTCGCCATCCGCAGAGCTGATTGTCGCGTTGTCGCTAAACGCCAGATTAATTCCGCTCACCGGCAGCCCGATGTTATCCAGGACATTGCCAATTTCATTGGGTGGAATCACTTCCCGAATCACCCGACCTACCTGGTAAAAGCGTTCTTCAGTTGCCTCGAGTCGGGTGCCTGCGGGCGCACGCACGTGCAGGCGAAACTGACCTGCATCCACAGCGGGAAAGAAATCGCGTCCGAGGAACGGAACAAGACAGAGTGAAAGCAACACGAAGGCGCCCATCGTAGCGAAGACCACACCGCGATGACCAAGACACCAGCGCAACGCTTCTACGTAACGATCGCGCACTTCCTCAAATCCGCGATTGAAGCGCTGATGAATGCCGGAGAAAAATGCGAGCAGGCGTTTGATAGGTGACGCGGGTACATCGCCGGGCGGTTGTGAATTCTCTTTGCGGTCATGCTCACTTTCCGGCGCGTCCGGCGATCGCGCCCTGCCATTCTCAAGCGTACGCGCCAGACTGGTATCGATTTCCTCCATGTGCCCGCGCATCAGAAACTTCACCATCGTGGGCACCACGGTGCGGGAAAGGAGATAGGACGCCAGCATCGCGAAGATGACCGCGGTAGCCAGCGGCTGGAACAAATATTTGGCCGTGCCGCTCAGAAAAAAAATCGGCACGAACACGATGCAGATACTAAGCGTCGAAACAAACGCTGGCACGGCGATCTGCATGGCGCCATCGAGAATGGCGCGGACCATTGGTTTCCCCATGGCGAGATTGCGGTGGATATTTTCAAGTTCCACTGTGGCGTCATCGACCAGAATCCCAACCGCGAGTGCGAGACCTCCAAGGGTCATGATATTGAGCGTCTCGCCGAGCGCGCCGAGGATAATGATCGAGCACAGGATCGAAAGAGGAATGGAAGTGGCGACGACCAGGGTGCTGCGCCAGTTGCCGAGAAAAAGCAGAATCATCAAGGCGGTGAGACACGCGGCGATCACGCCTTCGCGCAACACGCCATTGATCGCGGCGCGAACGAAAATTGATTGATCGAAAAGCTGGCTAACTTCCAGCTCCTTCGGGAGCGTCGCTTGAATTCGCGGCAATGCTTCTTTTACGCGTTTGATAATGTCGAGCGTAGAAGCACTGGCGCTTTTCAGAACTGTAAGGAGCGCCGAGCGGATGCGATTTTGCGAAACGATGTTGGTTTGCACTGCAAACCCGTCGCGCACGTTAGCGACGTCCCGGACATAGACCATCGCACCGTTCACCTGCCTGATAGGCAAGTCGTTTAATGTCTCCAACAGTTCGGGGCTACTGTTGAGGCGGACATTGTATTCGCGATCGCCAATCTTTTGCGTTCCCGCCGGCAGAATGACGTTCTGCGCATTGACAGCGTTACTCACATCAGCTGGCGACAACCCCTTGCCGTAGAGCTTTTGCAGATCGATATCGACCATCACCTGCCGAGACTTTCCGCCGTATGGCAACGGCACCTGCGCCCCCTGAATCGTAGCCAACTGGGTGCGAATGAAATTCAGCCCGAGGTCGTAAAGTTGTTGCTCTGAGAGTCCCTTGCCGGTCAAGCCAAGTTGCAAGATGGGAACGTTTGATGCGCTGTATTGAATGATTAGTGGCGGCGTGGTGCCAGGCGGCATGATGCGCAAAAGCGTTTGCATGATGGAAGTGATTTGCGCCACACCTGCCTCAACCTTCGCGCCTTCGTGAAAGAACACTTTAATGACCGACACGCCGTTGTAGGACTGCGATTCGATGTGCTCGATGTCGTTGACTGTGGTCGTCATCGCGCGTTCGCTGACCGTGACAAAACGCTTCTCCATTTCCTCCGGCGCGACGCCCGCGTAACTCCAGATCACACTCACTACCGGGATCTTGATATTTGGGAAAATGTCCGTGGACATTCGGGTGATGGTCACCACTCCGACCAACACGATCAGAATGGCCATCACCGTAAAGCTATACGGCCGCCTCAGAGCTAGGCGAACAATCCACATGGCGCTTGTTAGTGTGCCGCTTGTCTGAGAGGAACTCCTTTAGCTGCCCCGTAGCTACGCGAGCGTCCCCGATGTTTTTGCAACGCGCGTACGGCGTGCCTGGCCAACACGCGGCGACGACTCTTGTATGCCGCGCCGATGGAGTTTGCCAGTTTACGCCAATAGACTGCTACAAGCTCTTCCTGAGCCGGAAGTCTTCTCATGCTTCGCCCTCCTTGTTTTCAACCAGTCGTTTAAAATTACCCAGGTACTCCTCCAGTCTGTGCGAGAGACTTGGGGGATTGAAAATCGAACGGATCTTCAGCGTCACTTCCGTTTCCTCTTGAGAACGTGGCTCGAAAGAAACCACACCCGACATGAAACCGTTAGACATGGTGCGCCATGCAATTCGGCGGCCAGGAATTTGAAGTACGATATGGAAGACCCCTTTTTGGTCGCTTCCGTCCGGACGCCAACAGTAGGAAAAGTGCGTGTCATCAATTTTGTGCACCTCCCGCAGCGGTGTGACGAATTTGGGAAGGTCTTCCAGACGCGACCATTGCTCGTAGACGCGATTAACGGGCGCCTTCACAATAACAAAATGTCTGGCGGCGTTCATTGCGGTTAGAGCGGGTTTCATCGTTTGAATAAGGTTGTCAGACGCTGAATCGCGCATACTGCTCCCTCGAGAACGCGCGGTTCCATCCGTCGGTAAAGTTAAAAAGGGCCATGTTCAGAACGAGCATCGGATCATGACGTCGTCGGGAGCGCCGAAAAATCCTTGGCAGTTTGGCCCGTAAACTGGTTTGTAGTTGTTTGTGTTTCATTTGTGTCAATTTTTGTTCCAGACGCTAAACAACCTCGGCTCGCGCTACCACCAAGCGGTCGGAGGATTTTTCGGTGCTTCGCAGGGGAGACCGGATAACACCTCTTTTGAGGGAGGAAACAAAAGTGGCGTGATAGCTCTGGCTTGTTAGACTTCTGACATGCGCGCGGGCACAATGTCCGCTTACGAAATGGGTTTATACGGACGGCTAACTAACTTGCTATGAAATCGGAACTCACCACTGCTGAGCCAATCCGAAGTCTGCAATCAGCAATCCGCAATCAGGAACGACCGTGTCCCGTGACAAATGATGACGAAAGTGCAGCAAAGTACCTGTTTAAATTATCTCGTGACGTGATTCTTTCTGTCGATCGCGCCGGGAACATCCTCTGCATCAACCAACGCGGCGTTCAACTGAGCGGCTATTCAGAAACGGAATTGCGAGGAGCAAATATTTCGGAACGCCTGCTTCTTCCCGAGGATCGTACGGCGATTGATGAAATTCTGCATGACCTTGTACGAGGGAAAACCCGTGAATATGAAGTTCGCTGGAGAACGAAAAATGGCACCGTCGTTCATTTCGATGCTGTGTCCGTCCCTCGTCTCTCAGAGACCGGCGAATTTTTGTCGACGCTTTGCACTCTGCGGGATGTCACTGAGCGCAAATCTGCGGAGGAAAAACTGCGCAAGAGCGAAGAGAAATATCGAGACCTGATCGAGATTTCACCCGACGCCATTTATGTCGTTGACGCCAATGGCGTCTGCGTTTTGGGAAATCAAGCTGGTGCTGATCTGGCAGGAATCTCGCAGGAAGACCTGGTCGGTACGCCCGTCACGGACACCTACCTACCCCAAGAACGGCACCTGTTCCAGGAGCGACTGAAAAAATTGAAGGGGAAAAGCGCTTTGCGTTTCGAGAGGAAGTTTGTGCGCAAGAACGGCGAGATCGTTCCTGTGGAAGTCTCCGTCTCCGCGATACGCGGCGGATATTTTCAGGCGATTCTGCGCGACATCAGCGAACGCAAGCGAGCGGAAGATGCCCTGCGGGAAGCGCATCAGAATTACGTAACGCTAGTGAACTCACTTGACGGAATTGTATGGGAAGCAGACGCGCAGACGTTTGCCTTTACCTTTGTCAGTCCACAAGCCGAACAAATGTTGGGTTATCCGCTGGCACGTTGGACTTCTGAACCAACCTTTTGGAAAGACCATATTCATCCCGAGGACCGAGATTGGGCGACCAGGTTTTGTATCGACGCAACCCGCGCGAAGCGTCCCCACGATTTTGAGTACCGCATGGTCGCGGCAGATGGACGCATCGTTTGGCTGAATGATGTGGTGACTGTTGTCGTCGAAAATGACCAGCCCGTCCAACTGCGCGGCGTCATGTTGGACATTACCGAGCGAAAGCGGGCGGAAGAAGCGTTGAGAGAAAGCGAGGAACGTTATCGGGTATTAGTGGAATTTTCTCCGAACAGCATTTGCGTTCATCAAGACGGCAAATTGCTTTACGTGAACCCGGCGGGAGTTCGACTATTTGGCGCCATTGACCGTACACAACTTGTCGGGCGTTCCGTCCTCGATTTCATCCATCCCGATTCGCTTGCCGTTGTCAGGGAACGGATACGCCAGGTTCGGAAAGGAGAAACCGCGCCGCTGATTGAGGAGAAATTCGTTACCCTCAATGGGGAGATCCGTGACGTAGAAGTGACCGCCATTCCAATTATTTGGAAACGCGCGCCGGCAACTCAGGTAATCATCCGCGACATCACGGAGCGGAAACAAGGCGAAGCCTTACTAGCCGGAGAGAAACGGCTGCTCGAGATGATCGCGACCGGTGTTGAACTGAAAGAGATCTTGAACGCACTGTGTCTGACTATCGAGGGACAGCGGAGCGGCACGCTGGCGTCGGTTTTGTTGCTGAATCCCGATGGCGCTCATCTGGATGTCGCTGCAGGACCGAGTCTTCCCAACGAATGGACGCAGCAAATGGAAAAGCTACCAATCGGGCCGGGCGCTGGTTCTTGCGGCACCGCGGCGTACCGCGGTTCACCGGTCATCGTCTCCGACATCTCGACTGATCCACTATGGAACGTGCCGGAGCATCGCGCCTCCGCGCTGAAACACGGGCTGCGAGCCTCCTGGTCCAATCCAGTACTCTCGTCGAACGGAAAGGTCCTGGGAACTTTCTGCATGTACTATCGCCAACCGCGAAGTCCAAGCTCGCAAGACCTGGAGCAGATCGAGTTAGCGACGCATCTGGTGCGAATCGCGATTGAACGTGATCGAGCGCAGGACGCTCTGCGCGCCTCAGAGCAACTGGCACGTGGTCAGGTGGAGGCTCTCACCTACAGCCTCGATGTTCTGGCGACTGCGCCAGCACCGGACAAGTTTCTTGGGCAAATGCTGAGCACGATTGGGCGCCTTCTTGGGGCTCAAAGCGTGATCTTATGGCTGATAAACGAAGCAACTGAGTCGCTGGTTCTGCGAGCTGCGGCGCAGGGCGCAAATTTTGCGGCCGCCGACCCCGAGCATCCCTTCGTGAAAAATCCTCTCTTGTGGAAAGAAGATAAGGTGCTTCAGGAAACAGTTTTTACCGGCGCGCCGATCATTTGCGAAGACATTGAGAACGATCCGCGCGTTACTAGAGCGATTCGTGAATATTTCAAATCCAGAGGAACCAAGAAATATCTGACTGTTCCAACGCTGGTTGGTGGGCGCGTGCGAGGATTCATTGGGATTCGTCATGGCAACCGGCCGCCTTATCGACCGGAAGAAATCGAACTGGCGCAGGCGCTGGCACATCAGGCGATGCTGGCAATTCAACTAAATGAATTTGCCGAGCAAAGCCGGCAGTCAGCGATCCTCGGAGAACGAAATCGAATGGCGCGCGACATTCACGATACGCTCGCGCAAGGATTCACCGGCGTCATCGTGCAATTGGAAGCGGTCGAAGACGCAATCGCATGCTGCCGCAGAAAGGAAGCGAACCAGCATTTGCGAAGGGCCAGTGAACTAGCGCGGCGAAGTTTGAATGAAGCGCGCCGATCAGTCCACGCATTGCGACCGCAGGCTTTGCAACGAGATAATTTTTGGGAAGCCTTAAAAGGGATCGTCAAGAACACAACCGCCGGAACGCCGCTCCGCACACGGTTCGAGCTTCGAGGGAAGCTACGCGTACTCCCGCCAGTTTGGCAGGAAAACCTGCTGCATATCGGACAGGAGGCATTGACCAATGCGCTGAAGTACGCACGCCCACGCAATTTCGACACGCGATTAACTTTCAACACGAAGCAACTGCGTCTCGAGCTTCGTGATGACGGCCACGGATTCAAAGTCAAAGATCGACACGATGGCCTGGGTTTGGCGGGTATGCGAGAGCGCGTCGAACAAATGGGGGGAGAACTGAAGATTACCAGCGCGCGCGGCAAAGGCACAAAGGTGGTTATTACCCTTCCCTACAACGGTGAATCGAGATCGTGAAAACCAAGCCAAAACCTGCGCGCAAGACTACAGGCGGCGCTTCCGATAAGGGCGCTGCGTCGCGGCGAAAGCTTTCAGGTAAGAAATCGCGCATCGGCGTTCTCATTGCTGATGACCACACCGTGGTACGCGAAGGTTTAGTCTCGTTGATTCAGCGCAAACTGGATATGACCGTGCTAGGCGAAGCGAGAAACGGTCGTGAAGCGGTCGATCTTTGGAAGCAGCATCGCCCCGATGTTACACTACTCGATCTGCGGATGCCCGAGCTCGACGGTGTCGGCGCAATCAAAGAAATCCGCGAGCACGACGAGCACGCGCGCATAATCGTACTTACAACCTTCGACGGTGACGAAGATATTTACCGTGCTATTCAAGCCGGCGCGAAAGGCTACCTGCTCAAGGACGTACCGCGAGAAGCGTTGATGGACAGTATCCGTCGGGTGCACGCCGGTGAAACGTGTGTTCCCGTTCATCTCGCAGCCAAGCTCGCGGAACGCGTTAGCGGCGAAACGTTGAGTTCCCGCGAGATCGACGTTCTCAAGCTGATGGCCCAGGGAAAAAGCAACAAGGAAATCGGCGCCACGTTATTCATCAGCGAGGGCACAGTGAAGTCACACGTAAAAGCGATCTTCGCCAAGATGAACGTCATCAGCCGGACGGAAGCTGTGGCAAGTGCGACTCGCCGTGGCTTGATTCAACTGTAGTGGGAGCCGTGTTGGCTGGATTGCCTGCGGTGTACCCCGAACGAGGGAACCGTTGCTATCTCAATCTCGGCATCAGAAAATCTTGCGAACGCGCAATCGCCGAGGCCTTGCTGTTCGACGACATCGTAAAACGATAAAAATAAACCAAATGAGATGCTTATGAGCGATTATCAAATAGAATTAGAAGAACCCGCCGTACGGCAATCGCAGCGAAACAACCGTAACCGCAAGAATGCGTTTGATCGCGCCGACAGAACATCAACCCAGCAAACCATGAAAAAAAATAATGCGAAAAAGACCATAGAACTTCTACATAGACGCGACGCTCCGCTGGAGACGCGAACCGATCTCACTCCTTCGGCGACGAAAGATATTGCGGCCGCAATGAACGCAATTCTGGCTGACGTGTTCGCGCTCTACGTGAAAACAAAAAATTTCCACTGGCATATGAGTGGGCCACACTTCCGTGATTACCACTTGCTACTCGATGAACACGCGGATCAGCTTTTCGCGATGACCGACCCGATCGCGGAACGAGTTCGAAAGATCGGTGGACTCACGCTGAGATCGATTGGTCAGATTTCCCGTACTCAGCGGGTGCTCGATAACGATGCAGAGTATGTTGAGCCGTTGGACATGCTGGCTGAGTTAGCGGACGACAACCGAACGCTGACCGCGCGACTTCGCGAGGCGCACAACGTGTGCGACGAGAATCGTGACGTAGCTACCGCGAGCCTGATTGAAGTTTGGATCGATGAAACCGAGCGACGCGCTTGGTTCCTGTTCGAAGCAACGCGTCGAGTGAATTGATCTCCCTCTCATAAATTTGGAGGCTGCCGTAGCCGCATCGCGAGAGGGTGGTTCTCGGAACTCAACTCCATCGTTCTTTAAAACCAAACTAGTTTTGAAAACGATTCTACCGAGGAGGTTTTGATGTCCCATCAAAACAGGGGTGACGACAAGCCCAAAGAAAGCCGCGGCGAATTCGGGAAATCCACGCGCCGCACTTTCCTCTCACGCTTAGGCATGGCCACCTTGTTGGCCTCGGCGGGTCCGGTCGCTCCTGCGCACAGAGAACGCATGGAAAAAGAGCAATCGTTGTCATCAGAGTCGAAGGACGCAATTCCCGTCACGTTGCATGTAAACGGGAAGAAATACGATTTGCGAATCGATCCGCGCACGACGCTGCTTGATTGTCTCCGCGAACATCTGCATCTGACTGGATCGAAGAAGGGATGCGACCACGGCCAGTGCGGTGCGTGCACAGTGCACATCAATGGTCGGCGCGTGCTTTCATGTCTTTGCTTCGCAGCGATGTATCAAGATGACGAGATCACGACTATTGAAGGTCTCGGCCAGCCTCAAAACTTACATCCTATGCAGGAAGCATTCGTTAATCACGATGCCTATCAATGTGGTTATTGCACATCCGGGCAAATCATGTCGGCGGTTGCGCTGTTGAAAGAACCATGCGGATCAGAGGACGCTGAAGTGAAGGAATTCATGAGCGGCAACATTTGTCGGTGCGGCGCGTATCCCAACATTGTGGCTGCAATTCAGAGTGTGCGGCAAAACGCCAACTCGCAAAAACCGGCATGAACACTTTCGAACTCACACGCGTCACCGACAACGCCCAAGCAACCGCCGCTACCGCGAAAGCGACGACCGCGCAACAGGGAGGTGACATTCGCTTCATCGCTGGCGGAACGACCCTGATTGATTTGATGAAGCTGAATGTCGAGACGCCTCAAAAACTCGTGGACGTAAATCATCTGCCACTTGACGAGATTGACAGTCTTCCCGACGGCGGCCTTTCGATTGGCGCAGTGGTTCGCAACTCGGATGTTGCGTACCATCCAATCGTTCGCAAAAATTACGCCGTCCTTTCCGAAGCGATTCTAAGCGGCGCGACAGCCCAGATTCGAAACATGGCGACCACTGCCGGTAACCTGTTACAACGCACGCGCTGCATGTATTTCCGCGATACCGCGATGCCGTGCAATAAACGCAAACCGGGCAGCGGGTGTGCCGCGATCACCGGTGTTAACCGAAGTTTAGCAATTCTCGGCACGAGCGAACATTGCATCGCCACGAATCCATCGGACATGAACGTAGCATTGGCTGCGCTCGAAGCGACCATTCATGTGCACGGGACAAAAGGCGAACGAAGTATTCCCATTAGCGATTTTCATCTGCTTCCAGGAAACATGCCGGAGCGTGAAACCCTTCTGGAACCGGGCGATTTGATCACGCACGTCACGCTGCCGCCGCCCGCTCCCGGAAGCCGCTCGCTTTATTTAAAATTGCGTGACCGTGCTTCCTACGAATTTGCGCTCGCGTCTGCTGCGGTTGTGGTCACGACTGCGGGCGGAAAGATTATGCGCGCTCGCGTTGCGCTCGGCGGCGTGGCCACGAAGCCGTGGCGATCACCAGACGCGGAAGCGGAATTGGCTGACCAGACGGCGACAGAAGCCGTGTTTCGAAAGGCTGCGGATGCCGCGCTGCGCGATGCCAAACCACAAAGCCAAAATGGATTCAAAGTGGAATTAGCGAAACGCTGCCTCGTCCACGCGCTGAAGTTGGTGACACAAACCGCCTGATAAAAGACCGACATTATGCCTGAGAGCACACAGATGTCCGTGATCGGCAAACCTCAGCCGCGCATCGACGGCCCTCTTAAAGTCAGTGGTACCGCGATGTATGCTTCGGATTTCCATTTTCCTGACTTGCTCTACGCCGTTCCGGTCGAAGCGACGATCGCGAATGGCAAAATCCAAAAGCTGGACACGGCGGCCGCCGAAAAAATGCCAGGCGTCCGAGCAATTTTTCATCGCGCGAACATCGGAAAGATATTCCGCTCGGTCATGGGAAAAGGTATGGAAGGGATCTGTATCGAGCGGCGCCCTCCCTTCGAGGACGACGTGATTCGCTATTACGGCCAATACGTCGCGCTCGCCGTGGCGGATACTTTCGAAGCAGCAAAAGCCGCGGCCGACGCAGTCCGTGTGACCTACAGCAAGGACAAACCGAACGTCAATCCTGATCTAAAAGCAGAGGACGACCCGCAGGTGGTTGAAACCACGTACGGCCCGGAACATCGCTTGCAAAGCGAGCGAGGCAATCCCGACGCGGCGTTCGCCAATGCGCCAGTCAAACTGGATCAAACGTATGTCACGCCTTCCGAGACACACAACCCCATTGAGTTACAGGGTACGACCGCAATATGGGATGGCCAAATGCTGACGCTCTACGAGGAATCGCAGGCGATCTTCAATATGCGCAGCGTACTCGCGCAAATGTTCGGTTTGCCGAAAGAAAACGTCCGCGTCATTACGAAATTTGTCGGTTCGGGTTTCGGCAGCAAGCTCTGGCCCTGGACGCATTGTCCGCTCGCGGCCGCGGCGGCGCGCCAGTTAGGTAAACCAGTTAAACTCGTGCTCAGCCGCAAGATGCAATTCCAAGCGTGCGGTCATCGCGCCCGTACTCAGCAGCGTATGCGGCTCGGCGCGACACGCGAAGGCAAGCTGGTGTCGCTCATGCAAGACTACGTTTACGAGAGATCGATGCTGGATGACTACCATGAGAACTGCGGTGAAGCGACGCCGTTTCATTACAGTGTGCCGAACCTTCGCGTAAAGTTCGGACGCGCCAGACGCAACATCGGCTCGCCGTCCGACATGCGCGGTCCCGGGGCAGTGCCTGGCCTCTATGCGACCGAGTCGGCAATGAACGAGCTGGCCGATCAACTCAAGATCGATCCGGTTCAGCTCCGCATTCTCAACGAACCCAAGATCGACGAGTCGTTAGGCGTTCCATTCTCGTCGCGCCATTTGCTCGAGTGCCTTCAGGTGGGAGCAGAAAAGTTTGGCTGGTCAAAGCGCACTCCCGAGGTCGGCTCCATGAAGCGCGATGGGTTAACGCTAGGTTGGGGCATGGCCACGGCTGCGTGGGTTGCTGCGCGATTTGCCGCTGAGGCCAATTTCCAGTTGCGCGACGACGGCACGACCAGAATCGCATGCGGCACACAGGACATCGGCACCGGCACCTACACTATCCTCGCGCAGCTTGCGGCGGAAAAGGCCAGTGTGGTGCTCGAAAAAGTCGAAGTAGCCCTGGGTGATACATCCCTTCCGGAAGGCCCTGTCTCAGGCGGTTCGATGGCGACTGCATCGGTTATCCCAGCGGTTCTCGAAGCGGCGGACAACGCAATCAAATCATTGCTGACCGTCGCGACCACGACACGAGGATCCCCTTTCGAAAAACGCAAAAATGACGAGCTCGCCTTTGAGAGTGGTCGTGTTTTTCTCAAAGCGAATGGTCCTGCTAGTGGCGTAGCATTTTCCGATGTGCTCCGGCGCGCCGATCTCCGCTTTGTCACGGGCAGCGGTAAGTCCAAGGCTACATTCGGCGAGGAAAAAAATGAAAAGCCGAAATTCTCAACGCATTCCTACGGATGCCATTTTGTCGAAGTAACATGGCAGCCAGAGATCGCGCGGTTGCGCGTCAATCGCGTCGTTAGTGTCATGGATGCGGGGCGCATTATTAACCCCCTGGCCGGGCGCAACCAAATCGAAGGCGCTGTGGTGATGGGAATTGGGATGGCGCTATTTGAGCACACGACTTACGACCCGCAGAACGGCGCGCCGATCAACAGTAACGTCGCCGACTATATCATGGCGGTGAATGCCGATGTGCCAAAGGTCGAAGTGCATTTTCTGGATTATCCAGATAAAGAAATTAATCCGCTGGGCGCGCGCGGCATTGGAGAGATCGGTTTAGCGGGAATCGCCGCCGCGATCACCGCCGCCACGCATCATGCTACCGGGGTTCGGGTACGCGAGCTGCCAATCACAATCGAGAAGTTGATCTAAATCGACAACGTCGCTCGTTAGGCGGCGCGCTGTTTGAGTTGCTCCGGTCGAACTGGTATTCGCCTGATGCGTGTTCCAGTTGCTGAAAAAATGGCGTTCGCGATCGCGGGAACAATCGGCGGCACGGGCGGTTCGCCCATGCCAAAAGGTCGCGGCTCGTCCGAACCAACGATGTGTACCTCCGTTGCCGGCGTATCGCGCATTCGTGCAACCCCGAAATCAGCGAAAGTGCTTTGTTGTGCTGCGCCACCTTGGAAGGTGATTTCACCTTTTAGTGCCGACGAAATGCCCCAGATGATTCCACCTTCCATTTGTTGCTCGACACCCACGGGATTAATAACGAGGCCGCAATCAACGGCAGCCACCACCCGCTCGACGCGGACGTTATTTTCACGATCGACAGAGACGTCGACGACATAGGCGATGTAAGTGTGCCCGGCGTACGCGTTGCACGCGACTCCGCGACCGCAACCCTGGCTAATTGAAGCCCCGTTCCAGGCAGATTTATCCCGAACAGTTTCAAGGACACGACGCAACCGTCGACGATCGACAGTGGTGGCGCCAGCCTTAATCATGTCGGCGCCTTTCAACATTTCCAAACGAAACGCCAGCGGGTCTGCTCCTCGCACTTGTGCCACTTCATCGATGAAACATTCGCGGGCAAACACGCTCGATGGCGCGAAGACTGATCGCCATGGCCCATGTTTTACTGGAAGATCGACCGCGACGTAGGCCGTTTGGATCGCTGGAAACGCATACGGAACATCGTAGCAAC
>JBKPOB010000102.1:0-19998 GCA_046732875.1 Verrucomicrobiota bacterium
TGTCTCTTTCTCGGATCCCAAATCGCAGCCCCCGCTTGAGGTGTTGATTATGGCCCCAACTTTCAATTCTGATAGACGAATGTTGTTAGGCATAAATCAGAGTGCGCCTAAAGGCCCTTTCCTCTTGGATGCGCGTTCAGGATGGCTCGTTGGGGTTTTCTCGCTCATTCCGCTTTGCGTTTTTGCGAACCCGCTCGAACTGTTTCTCAAGGCTGGCGAGATCTTCGTCGGCAAGTTTCTCCAGATCGATGAGCTCATTTCGAGCGCTTTTCAGCGCTCGAATTAATTCGTCGAGTTTTAAATGAACCGCTTTGGCGTCGCGGTTCTGCGTATTTTGAATGAGAAAGACCATCAGAAAAGTAACAATTGTGGTTCCGGTATTTATAATGAGCTGCCACGTATCCGAATAACGAAACATCGGGCCTGTTAGCCCCCAAATGAGGATAATGAGAATAGCGGTCGCAAAAGCCCAAGCGCTGCCGAGCACCATCGACGAGCGCCTCGCAAAGAATCGAAAAGCATCGCTCACTACACAAAAGAAATCTCGCGATTCTTCCTCTGGCTTAGGTTTTTCCTTCTGCGTTTCCATGGTCATCATACTGTGGTCCGCGACGCGCAAGCCCGGAAACAGCTCGCTTACCTGCTAGGCACGGAGCTGAGCCGCATCGGCCGGCTTATGAATCGCCGGCCGTTTAACGGAAATCAAACCGAGCACGAAACTTTATGTGCAACCGCGCAGCAGAAAGATCAGGAGCAAAATCGGAATCGGAATTCCGAGAAGCCAAAGTAAAATGTATCCAGTCGCCGCTGCTTGTTTAATTCTATTGGTTAAACGCATATTCTTTTTAACTCTGATTCAGAATTCTTCGTGTGCGCCAAAAGCCTGGTTTGACTAGTGAAAACGCACAATAGGGAGGGCGGATGATCGTCTGATCGGATAAAGTCCTATAACACGTGATACTGGCCAGTCGTGATCATTGGAAGGTCTTGACGGCATGCATCGTATCTTTTCACGGCCAGTCCTGAGAGCAGCCGCGTAAATAGGTTACTTCGCAAGAAAATCGAAATTCGATTTATGACATTACGTAATAGAAGCATTTTATTATCGCTCCTCGTATGGTTGTTAGTTGCGCTGAGTTGCGATCGCAACCTTGTTACGGGCTCGAAATTGACGCTCAGTAACTACGATCAAATAACTGCCGGAATGAGCAAGGCGCAGGTGGAGAGAATTCTCGGGCCGCCTACTACAGTAGAAACGAAGGATATGATGATCTTCAAAAAAACAACTTACCGGTACGAAGATGACAAAAAATTCGCCATGTTCACATTCAAAAATGACGAGCTAGATAGTAAAGAAGGAAATCTTCAGCGCGAACCGTGATGGTGGACTTACCTATTCCAGAGTCATCAGTGTCGCTTTGAGCGGGGAGGAGATTTAAACTTTTCTTGAACAGAGACAATGCGCTGGTTTCTTTTCATCCTGGGTTCGCTAGCAACGTTCAGACTCAGCCATTTGTTTACGAAGGAGCAGGGCCCGTTTGCTGTTTTTGAGCGTCTTCGCAATGCAATGCCTGGTGGCCGCGGCTCAGCTAAGGAATGGCTTAGTTGTATCTTCTGCTTTTCTCTCTCTGCCAGCGCACTGGTTTGCTTGGCCCTTTGGCTAGGGGGAATGAATCTTAACTTGGAGGAATGGATCCTCACCTGGCTCAGCTTTAGCGCTGTCACGCTAATAATAAATCAGGCTCTTATGTTTCAAAAATGAAAGTATAAGGGCGCCACTTTATGACAGATGATGCCGCAAAAAAATGTAAATCTACACGGGAGCGCACCAGATAAGCACAAGTTCGCCCTGCTCCTAATCGACGTCATCAACGATTTTGATTTTCCCGAGGCGGACCGATTGCTGAAGTATGCCCGACCAATGGCTGGAATTCTTTTACGCTTGAAAAAACGGGCGCAGAAAGCGGGCGTCCCGGTGATTTATGTAAATGACAATTTCGGCCGATGGAAGTCCGACTTTAGGCGCACCGTGGACTACTGTGCAGCACGGGGCCGCAGCCGCGACATCGTACAATTACTTCGTCCCGAGGAAACCGATTACTTTGTGCTCAAACCAAAACATTCCGGTTTTTTCTCCACCACGCTTGAGACGCTTCTCCGGTGCTTGGAAACTCAAACTCTTATTCTCACCGGTATCGCTGGGAACTTTTGCGTCCTTTTCACAGCGAACGATGCCTATATGCGCGATTTTGATTTGTTCGTGCCGTCGGATTGCACAGTATCAAACACGAAGGAGGAAAATGACTCAGCGCTTGGACTGATGAGAGAATTTCTAAAAGCTGACACTCGGTCGTCCTCGAAAATTGTGCTTTGCAGAAGCCAAAAGAGGAAAGGAAAACGATCTAGACACTCGGGAAGTGGCAAAGCCTAATCGAAGTTATCATTTGGTAACAAGTTCTCTGTGAAGATGCGCCTGAAACCGCCGTTGCCGCCGATGGAAGCGCGTTCCGTCGAGGAAGTCCCGACTGGACCCGGATGGCAGTACGAACCGAAGTGGGACGGCTTTCGCTGTATCGCATTTCGTGACGTCGAACAGATTTACTTGCAGTCCAAGGCCGGTCAGCCACTGGCGCGCTATTTCCCCGATGTCGTAGTTGCTCTCGGCAAATTACCCGAGCAACAATTTGTCCTGGACGGTGAACTTGTTGTTACTGTCAATAGCGCGCTTTCATTCGATGAATTGCAACTGCGCCTGCATCCGGCAGCCAGTCGCGTCCAGAAGCTGGCAAAAGCTCATCCGGCAACCTACATCGTTTTTGATCTACTCGGCGAGAGTGCACAATCGTACCTGAAGCACCCTTTGCGCGAACGCAGGCACCTTCTCGAAAAGTTTGCCAATTCAAATCTCAAGTCAGCCAAGGCCTTACGTCTTTCTCCAGCAACAATTGATTTCCGTACTGCCAACGCGTGGTTTAAGAAAGCAGGCGGCGATCTTGATGGAATTATCGCGAAACGTCTCGACGCTGTGTATGCGTCAGGCGAACGCACGGCAGCAGTCAAGATAAAGCAAATCCGCACCGCCGATTGTGTTGTTGGCGGATTTCGTTATGCGCAGGCCACGCGCCTCATCGGTTCTCTTTTGCTCGGGCTTTACGGAGAAGATGGTTTGCTGCATCACGTGGGATTCACGTCTGCTTTCAAGGCATCGGAACGTCGCGAGCTAACAAAGAAATTTGAAGCGCTCCGGAAACCACCTGGGTTCACTGGCGGCGCACCCGGAGGACCGAGTCGTTGGAGCACGGAACGCACGGGCGAATGGGAGCCAGTCGCGCCCAAAGTCGTTGTCGAAGTCGCCTACGACCACTTCACCGGTGGTCGGTTTCGCCACGGTACAAAGCTTCTTCGCTGGCGTCCCGACAAAGCACCTCGCCAGTGCACGATCGATCAAGTAAAGCATCGCGAAGGCAAATCCCTTGCGCTTTTGGAACGTTAGGACTCAGGAACCTCGGCGGGTTCGAGATCGGAAATGGCCGGCCCATTGAGCACGACGCCCAACGCGTCAAAGCGCGAACCGTGACATGGACAGTCCCACGTTTTTTCGCATGCGTCCCAGCGCACAATACATTTCAAGTGAGGACAGATAGCCGAAAAAGCGTGCAGCGTTCCTCTATCGTCGCGATATGTCGCGATTTTTTTAAATCCGTGGCGCAATACTGCACCCTCGCCGCGCTTGATCTCGTCGATCGACTTGGCTGAACCCGGCGTTACATAGTCGCGAAGTTGCGCCGCTACGTTGGCATTCTCAGCGATGTAGTCTGCGAGAACTCGCGGTTTCATTGTCTTGCGCGATGGATCGTACAGCTTTGCCCATGAATTTTCTCGCCCTGCAATAAGATCCACCAACAACATGCCGGCGAGCGTTCCATGCGTTATGCCATTGCCCGAATCGCCGGTAACCACGAAGACATTTTCGTCTCCCGGGTTGCGACCGATGTAAGCCACGCCGTCGACTGATTCCATAACCTGGCCGGACCAATGGTCAGTGAGCTCGCCAACAAACGGGAATCGGTCACGAGCCCAGCGTTCAAGCTTCGCGAAACGCTGCTCGCAATCCTCCGCTTGGCCGGTCTTGTGATCTGCGCCGCCAACCATCAGCACATCGCCTTCCTCATCACGCGCGAACCGGATGTAATGATAAGGCACCGGCCCAACCTCCTTTTTCTCTTCTTCTGCAGTCTCTGCCGTATCCCAGAAAAGAGCATGTCTAACCTGGCGCGTGACGCGCAAACAGATGACGTATGTTGCGTACGGCGACTGTTTTGAATGGATCACCACCCGGTCATTGATCGGGCAGTTGGTCGCCACCACCGCCGCTTGCGCTGTGAGGGTATGGCCATCGGACGTTTTTATCTTGACCCGATTGTTGTCTTCAACGGCGACCACACGCGTGCCCGTGAAAATTTGTCCGCCAAGCTCGACAATGGCTCGCGAAAGGCCATTGAGATATTTCAACGGATGAAATTCGGCCTGTCGCGGGAAATGCAGCACCGCCTCGGAATTAATTTTTGTGTTCGGTACCGAATCAATTCGCGCCACGCCGCGCAGGCCCGCGCGGTGAATTGCCTCCAGTTCCTTCATCAGTTCTTTGACCAAACCACCAGGCGGTAGAAATAAGTAGCCGTCCACCCGCTCGAAATCGCAATCGATCTTATGCTCGCGAACGATGCGCTCTGCGCAGTCAATCGCGGCGGTGTGACTCTCCGCGGTTAGCCGCGCGCATTCCTTGCCAAGAAACTGTTCAATATCGATGTAGCGATCATCGATTGCATTAACCAACTGTGCGGTCGTTCGACCTGTCATTCCGCCGCCGACGGGCCCATCATCGATGAGGACGACACGTCGATTTTCCCGCGCGGCGAGGTAGGCCGTAGTCACACCGGCAATGCCGGCACCGATCACGCATACGTCGGTTGCCATGTCTTGCTGAAGGGGGGCGGTTGAAAATTTCTGCGCTGTGCGTTCCCAGAAAGAGCGATTGGCACCCGCCGATTCTCCTGCAGCTTGCATACACAGAGAAATCGCATCCCGCCGAAAGCAAAGCCGTGAGATAGGTGGCAAATTTTTTGCGAATGCAAGATCGCGGCTATGCCTCCGCGGACTGAACGCTTACGCCTCGGCAAATCTTCGAGTGGCGCTGGTTGTCCTTATTTCGGTTCATGCCGTAATTTTCACTGCCGTCATGATCTTCGAGGTCTGAGTTGCTCCGCAATGTGCTTGTTCAAACCATTGCCTATATTGTCTCAGTCCTCCGTTGTCCTGTGCGAAGAAACCTAAAAATAGCGCGCTCAACCGCGCTGAGATTAAGGTTCTCAGGTGTTTTGATCGCTTCGGCAAGTCCAGCAATTTGGCTTCCCTTCAGGTAAGCTTCAACGATGGCCGGATGCACATAACATTTGCGACAAATCGCCGGTGTGTTGCCAAGAAGTTGTGCGACCGCGCAAAGGGCTGTCTTCGCATTCGCCTTCGCCTGTTTCTTCGTTTCGAACGCGCCCTGCACGTTGAGTGCGATGGCCGTCAGGACCGTTCCCGCCCACGTCCGGAAATCTTTTGCCGTGAAATTTTTGTTCGTGATCTCGCGCAAATAATCGTTCACGTCCTGCGACGTCACGTCTTGGACTTCGCCATCGTCACTGACGGACTGGAATAGGTCCTGGCCGGGCAAGTCCTGACACTTTGCGACAATTGTCGCGATTCGCCGATCGGTCACATCCACCTCGTGTTGCCGCCCACTCTTTCCGCGAAAACGAAAACGCAAGTGGGGCCCGTTCACTGTCACATGGCGATTTTTTATCGTTGTTAAGCCAAATGATTTATTCTCGCGCGCATATTCTTCATTGCCTATGCGGATGAATGTTCGTTCCAGTAATCGCACAACGGTGGCGAGCACTTTTTCGCGCGGCAGGCCGGGCAATTTGAGGTCGTGATCGACTCGCTTTCGAATCCGGGGAAGAGCCTCGGCAAAGTCGGCGAGGCGATCGAATTTATTTTCATCGCGTATCTCACGCCATCGGTCGTGATAACGGTATTGCTTTCGTCGTCGCGCGTCGCGACCTGTGGCCTGAATATGGCCGGTCGGCGACGGGCAAATCCAAACATCTGTCCATGCGGGCGGAATCGCCAAACGCTTGATTCGGAGCAGGCGCTGCTCGTCGCGAATTCGTTTACCTTCCGTATCTAAATATTCGAATTCGCCATCGCGCGCCTTGCGTGTGTAGCCTGGACGGTCATCACTAACGTAGCGCAGGCCAGCTTCCTCGGCGGCCTCTGCAGATTCAAGACCGACACTGGCTGGAATCTCCTTCCCGTTCTCGGTGTTTGTCCCAGCCCCCATGAGAAGACCGTCACCGCGAGCGATTCGTGCCTGCAAATGCTTCAAGAATGACTCGCATCCGTTCGGCTTCGATACGCTCAATTTGTTGTTCGGCGCGACGCTGCAGCTCATCGAAGTCATAGCCGTTCAGCCGTGAAAAATTGCCTGCGGCCAGGGCGCGCCACATCAGTTTCTTTCCGGTAATCCCCATGATTAATCCTTCAAACGTGAGCACCAATCCGAGGCTCCTTTGCTCATCGCCTGCAATCATCACTCGCGCCCGCCCAGCTTTTTCCGCCAACCATGCGCCTGCCTTGCGTACGCTGCTTTCTTCGATCCGAAGATAGCGCATCGCCTGGCGTAACTTTTCCTGATCTGCTCGGATTTCTGCTTCTATATCCGTGAAGAAGCGGCCAAGGGACTTTCCTTCGTGAATCTTCGCCCAGTGGTCGAGCAATTTCAGCGCGCCGACTGAGCCGGCAAGATGATCATTTAAGTATGAAGCCAATTCTTGCATGCGGACCAATATTGTTCGCCGCCGAAGCGCACTTTAGCCGTGCGTGCGCAGCCAATCGTCACTCTGGAGAGCCGGCGCGGCTGGCGAGATATCTTGAATCTGAAAAATCCAACACGCGCGCGCACCTTGGCAGAGGCGACTATACTTGTATGAACGACCAAAAAGAAATGAGTTCAGTACTCAATGACTTAATTGAAACACTCAAAGATGGGCAAAAAGGCTTCCAGGAAGCTGCCGAGGCTGTAAAGGATTCGCAGTTGAAGTCTCTTTTTATCGAATATTCCCAGCAGCGCGGGCGCTTCGCAAGAGACCTGCAGACCCAGGCGCAAAGCCTGGGCAACGAACCAGAAACCAGCAGCAGTGCCGCTGGCGCATTGCATCGCGGTTGGATCAACTTGAAATCGGTTGTCACCGGCGGTGATGACCATGCGATCCTGGCGGAATGCGAACGCGGCGAAGACTCGGCAGCTGAAGAATATAAAAAGGCACTAGACAAGGATCTACCTCAACCGCTGTCCGAGCTTATCTCGCGTCAATACACAGACATCAAAGCGGTCCACGATCGCATTAGAAACCTTCGCGACACCAGGAAGAGCTGATTGCGCCAAATTGAATTACTGAGGCTGCGACACACTTGCCTGAAAGGCGGCCATAGTTTTCGGGACGTCCAAAGGCCCTGTTAGCAGCGAAACAATCTTGGTATGCCAGAAGAAGAACCAGTCGAAAGAGCCCGCGAAGATGAACGCGAAGGCATGTCTCCTTCCACTCAGGCAGGTGAATTCGTGCGCGAAGAAATGGAACACATTCGGGAAGGCGAACACGGTGCTCGCTCTCCCGAGCAGGCTATCGCGATCGGCCTTTCAAAGGCCCGTCGCGCCGGTGTAAAGTTGCCCCCTCCCAAACGAGGCAAAGCGCGAACCAAACGGCAGGCTAAACGCGACCTCGCAAAGAGTCGCGCCGGCCGTCGCAAAAAGCCTTCGCGGACACGCTCTCGGGCTACCAAAGGTGCGCTCAAGCGCGAAAGTCGGCGGTCAGCATCCAAAAAGTCACTATCGCGACACGCAAAGCGTGCTGCGGCCCGACGGTCTCCGCAATCGCGCTCGGCAGCGGCAAAAAAAGCCGCGCGCACACGAAAACGCCGCCGCTGAGATAGTACGCAGCGGCTTGCGTCCGGGGGATAGCCATGCCCAAAGAAAGGAAACTTCAACCGCAGCAACACCAAAAACAGCAGCCTGGTCGCGAGCATAAAATGAAGCCGCGACCCAAGACGGAGGATGAAAAGCATCGCGGCACTGGAAAATTGCGGGATAAAGTCGCGATCATTACCGGTGGCGATAGTGGGATTGGCCGGGCGGTTGCGATTGCCTTTGCAAAAGAAGGTGCCGATGTGGCAGTCGTTTACCTCGAAGAAAAGAAGGACGCCCGTGAAACCAAACAGTTGGTGGAGGAACAAGGAGGTAAATGCCTGTTGATTGCAGGCGACGTGGGTGATGAAAAGTTCTGCCGAAAGGTTGTCGAACAAACCGTGGAGAAACTCGGGAAGCTCGACGTCGTTGTAAACAATGCGGCAGAACAGCATCCACAGGAATCAATTGAGAAAATCACTGAACAGCAGCTCGAACGAACTTTTCGAACTAACATCTTCTCGTTTTTTTTCATGACCAAAGCGGCCATGAAACATCTGAAGAAAGGCGCTGTAATCATCAACACGACTTCAGTAACCGCTTACAAAGGCAGCGCGCATCTGCTTGACTATTCTTCAACCAAGGGTGCGATAACGGCTTTTACGCGGTCGCTCTCACAGGCGCTGGCTGATAAGGGCATCCGAGTAAATGGAGTTGCGCCAGGTCCGACTTGGACACCTCTCATTCCATCAACGTTCCCGGCAAAAGAAGTCGAAACCTTCGGATCTGACGTTCCGCTTGGTCGGCCCGGGCAACCAGAGGAAGTTGCACCAAGTTTTGTATTTCTCGCGTCAGACGATTCTTCGTACATGACCGGTCAGATTCTGCATCCAAATGGCGGCACGGTGATAAATGGCTAACACTGCCTAGCAGCAAAGATCCTGCGAAAATATGACAACTAGAAAACAACGAGCCGCAGCAAAGCGAAACATCAAGAAAGCAGCCAGGGCTGCCAGTCGAAAGAGAACGGTCGCGAATTTACCAAAAAAAACCCGCACCGCTCTCGGAAGAGAAGGAGCTAAGACGGCACGAAAGAAACGACATTGAGCAAAAGTGGGCTGGCGTCTTCTAGGCGATCTAACTCAGTTGCCGTCGGATCTGGGCCAAGAGGCACGATCTCTCAAGCACTCGGACTATGCCTCGTCGCGCTAAAAAAAATCCGCTTAAGCGCTTTCTATCGGTACTTGGACCGGGTTTAACTACTGGCTCTGCTGATAACGATCCGTCTGGTATCGCTACCTATTCGATAGCTGGTGCCCAGCTTGGCACCTCGCTCCTCTGGACGGCCCCGCTCACCTGGCCGCTTATGGGTTTCGTTCAACTCATGTGCGGGCGCATCGGGATGGTCACCGGGCGTGGCCTGGCTGGGACGCTGCGTCAAATATGCCCACGTTGGCTCCTAGTTATTGCCTCAATCGCTTTGCTAACTGCGAATATCATCACGATTGGGGCCGATCTCGCGGGTATGTCCGATGCGGGCCAGATGCTCACCGGAATCTATTCGCAAGTGTTCACGGTTTTTTTTGGGGTGGGCATTACGGTGGCCATTATTTACTTTCGATATTACCAGATCGCCTTCATTTTGAAGTGGCTTACGCTTGTTCTTTTCGCCTATGTCATTACCGCGTTCATTCTTAAGCCGAATTGGGGAAACGTCTTGCATCATACCCTGATCCCCACTTGGCCGCGCGACCGCAATGCGTGGCAGAATCTCGTCGCTGTCCTCGGTACGACCATTTCTCCGTACTTATTTTTCTGGCAAGCTTCTCAGGAAGTCGAAGAGGAGAAAGCAAAGGGAAGGCGAATATTAATCTCACGGGAAGGGGCGACCAAGCGTGAAATTCAAGATCGCGAATTAGACGTAGGAACCGGAACCTTCTTCTCCAATCTCGTGATGTATTTCATTATCCTTACGACAGCGCTTACGCTGCACGCGCATAATCAGCACGATATCAATAGTTCGCGTCAGGTAGCGGAAGCTCTCAAGCCTCTAGCAGGACCATTTGCAGCAAGTCTTTATACGATCGGACTTATCGGTACCGGTCTCCTGGCGGTTCCAATTCTTGCTGGTTCGAGCGCATATGCAATTGCCGAGACTTTTGCGTGGAAAGAAGGCTTGGACAAGCCGGCGACATCGGCGCGCTATTTCTATGCCGTAATCGGTGTTTCAACCCTCCTGGGTATCGCAATGGTCTTTCTGAAAATCAATCCAATCAAAGCACTCTTTGGGGCCAGTGTAATTAACGGTGTGCTCGCGCCATTTGTTTTAGTCGGGATTCTCGTGGCGTCATGCAATCGAAGCCTCATGAAAAGGCAACCGAGCCATTGGTTGTCAAGAATTGTGGTGGGGCTGACAGCCGCGATCATGTTTGTCGCTGCTGCCGCAATGTTTGTCTCCTAGTCGTTGAAGCGTTCTACTTCCGACCGCCTTTTCGTCCACCTTTTCGGGAGCTCGACTTGCTCCGCTTTTTACCGCGACCTCCTCCGCCCTTCTTACGTCCACCCCTGTCGGATTTGTTCACCGTCGCCCATGCGCGGCGCTCTGCTTCTTTGCTACTAACACCACGCTTTTTGTAACCCCGTTCGATTTTCGACGCCTTACGCTTCTGCTTCTTCGTGTATTTCTTCTTGCTTCCTCGTGCCATTTGTTACCTCCGTTTAAGTTGTCCGATATAGATAACGAATCTGGCAGATCCATTGGATTTCCTGACTTCGCCTCGGTCCATACGCGCGTGAAAGTTTCCACTGGCGATAGAGTCTTTAACTATGAATGCATTGTCACAATATCTTGAAGCACTACTTGGTCTAAGCATGGAACCAAAACAATTAACGTTCCTGCAGGTTTCAATACGTGGGTTAATCGTCTTCGTAGCCACTTTGATAATGGTGCGGCTGAGCACCAAACGTTCCCTCGCCGAGAAAACGGCATTCGACGCTGTTCTAGTTGTCATCATCGGGTCGATGTTGGCACGTGCTATTAATGGATCCGCGCCTTTTTTTGCGACGCTTGGCGGTGGATTCATTCTCGTGTTAATCCATCGGCTATTTGGTCTAACAGCGTACTTCTCACATGCATTTGGAATATTGGTGAAGGGGCAAGCGGAGGTGCTCGCCCAGAATGGCGCTCTGCACCGCAGAACCATGCTTTGGAATCATATTTCTGAACACGATCTGGAAGAAGACATGCGGTTGGAGGCAAAAACCGAAGACCTATCAAAAATAAAAGTGGCACGCGTCGAACGGAGTGGAGACATCAGCTTTATCAAAGCGGATTAGTCCCGCGGTTTATCATCATGCTATTCTCGAGGTGAGCATGGCGCCAAAAATCCCGAAAATTCAGGATTATGCGATCATCGGAAACGGACGTTCTGCTGCGTTGATTTCCAAACACGGCTCGATCGATTGGCTTTGCTGGCCGCGATTTGATAGCGCTTCAATCTTTGGCGCAATTCTCGATCCAAAAATCGGTGGGGCTTGGCGCATTCGCCCGGCGCAGGAATCGAAAGTTTCTCGCCGCTATATCAATGACACCAACGTGCTCGAAACGACCTTCTCCAGTTCATCGGGCAAGATTGTTCTGACGGAGTTCATGCCGGTCGCCTCGGAAGAGCAGAAGAAGCGCATGCTCTGGCCAGAACACGAGCTCGTTAGGCAACTCAAGTGCACCGATGGTAAAGTCGAGTTGATGGTCGAGTTTGAGCCGCGATCAAATTATGGCCGCATGGAACCCGGAATTGCAAATGATAGAAAACTCGGCTGGAGAATTCAGATCGGAACCCTGGTATTCATGTTGCGATCCGACGTGGAATTGAGCTCCCAAACCAACCACGGTTTGCGCGCAACCTTCATGTTACAAGCTGGTGATGTGGTCGCGTTCTCGCTAACCTTTTCTGCCGACGCGCCGGGTGTCATTCCACCGCTCGGCGAATTAATTATCGAAAAGTTGAATCTCACGACTAATTGGTGGCGCCAATGGTCTGCGCAATCGACCTATCAGGGACGCTACCAACGTCAGGTCATGCGCAGCGCACTCGTGCTAAAGTTGCTTTCTTACGCACCCTCCGGTGCCATCATCGCCGCACCCACCACCTCGCTTCCGGAACAGATCGGCGGTGATCTGAATTGGGATTATCGCTTCGCCTGGTTGCGAGATGCTTCCTTTACGGTGCACGCACTCTTCGGTTTGGGTTACAGGGATGATGCAGCAGCGTTTGTCGATTGGTTGTTGCACTCCACGCGTCTGACCCGTCCCCAATTGCGAGTCATCTACGATGTTTTTGGAGAATGTCCTCCGCCTGAGCGCGAACTATCGCACCTCAGCGGTCACGCCGGATCGCGCCCAGTGAGGATCGGCAATGCCGCGAGCGAACAGTTACAACTCGACGTCTACGGCGAAGTCGTGGAAGCAGTCTCGCGTTCCATGCATGGAAGCGAAGAGCTCGATCGCGATGTGCAAAGTATGCTGCGCCAGTGCGCTGAATATGTTTGCCAGCATTGGCGAGAGCCGGACAACGGAATTTGGGAAGAGCGCGACCAACGCCGTCATTACACTCATTCGCGCCTGATGTGCTGGGTGGCGCTCGACCGGCTCCTTCAAATGCAAGCACGCGGACAGCTCAAAGGAATTCCCGTTGCAAAATGCGCAACGGAAAGAAAGCGCATTCGTGAAGAAATTGAAACGCTCGCCTGGAACGCAAACCTGGAAGCGTACACACAGGCTTGTTCGAGCGACACGATTGATGCAAACGTACTTTTACTGGCGTATCACGGATTCGAAGAAGCCTCTTCGCAACGCATGCAACAAACGCATCAACGCATTCGTGACCGTTTATGCCCTCGACCCGGGTTGATGCATCGCAACGAGCGAAGCAAAAATCGAAAAGAAGGCACCTTTGCGGTTTGCAGCTTTTGGGAAGCAGACTTCCTGGCGCGCGGCGGAAAAGCGCGTGAAGCTCATGAAATCTTTGAGGCGACTTTGAATTACGCGAATGATGTCGGCCTTTTCGCTGAGGAAATTGATCCGGAAACTGGAGATGCAATCGGTAATTTCCCTCAAGGTTTCACGCACCTTGGACTAATTAACGCTGCGCTCACACTCTACGAGCAAGAAACTCATCTGGATCGCTACCCATGAACTGGAGTAGTTGGCTGTTGTGGGGTTTTGCCAGCACGATTGTGCTGACGTCAATTCTCGCGGCCAGTCAGGGACTTGGTATTACGCGAATGAATATTCCTTACTTGCTCGGAACCATGTTTACGCCAAACAGAGACAAAGCAAAATTTATTGGAATTTTGGTGCATTTCGTAAATGGCTGGATTTTCTCGCTCATTTATGTCGTGGCATTCCAAGTTTTACACCAAGCGACCTGGTGGTTCGGCGCTTTAATCGGATTTGTTCATGCCACATTTATCCTCGCAGTCGCACTACCGGCATTGCCCGCGCTACATCCTCGGATAGCTAACGAGCAATACGGACCTACGGTCGCGCGACAATTGGAACCACCCGGCTTCTTAGGGTTGCATTACGGCATTCGCACGCCCATCTCGATTATGGTCGCTCACATCATCTTCGGTATGATTCTTGGTGCGTTTTACGTCGTGAAATGATTTTGCCAGCGACGGTGATTCTTTTCGCAAACTGCGATCATTTATTTTTCAAAAACGCGACAAGGCCCGAAATGGCGAGCGCTGCCAGACCGAATGCGATCAGGGCGCGGTGTTCGCTTGTCCATTGTTGCGGACTGCACTCTTTCGCGCGCGCGTCGAAGGCGCCGTGCGCACCATGGTCGCCTGGGACTGGTTGCCATAAGTTGTGTGCGCGGTTTGGATCTTCAGGCCCGTCGTACTGCTGCGAATCGTACCCGGTGTCGGCAAGATAGCGATCGAGAAATCCTGGAACGAAGCGGTTTCCCACAATCGCGACGACCGATGGCGCGCCAACGTAGAATTCACGACGGGGATGATGCGCCGCGAAATAGATTGCTTCCGCTGCGATTTCTGGCTGAAAGATCGGCGGCACAGGTCGTGCCTTTCGTGGCAAGCGGCTTTTTACCCAACCAAATTGCGGCGTGTTTAGTGCAGGCAACTGCACCATTGTCAGGCGCACATTACTCTTGTCGTGGATCAACTCGCATCGCAGCGAATCGCAAAAGCCCTGGATTGCGTGTTTGGCCGCACAATAGGCCGCTTGTAATGGAATACCCCGGTACGCCAGTGCGCTGCCAACTTGCACGATCATCCCGCGATTGCGCGGCAACATCCGCTTTAACGCGGCAAGAGTGCCGTAAACGCAACCCAGATAAGTCACTTCAGTCACGCGCCGAAAGTCCTCAGGAGTCATCTCCTTGACCGGCGAAAAGACCGACGCCATCGCATTGTTGATCCAAATATCGATCTCGCCCAAATCGGCTTCGATCTGTGCGGCCGCTGCTTCGACACGATCGGCGTTCCCAATATCAAGGGGAAAAACGAGCGCTCTGCTGCCGAGTTCTTCAACTTCTTTTTCCGCGCCTTTCAGGCCATCAAGGCCACGCGCGATCAACCCAACTCGCGCGCCGTGCTTCGCAAATTTTCGGACCGTTGCACGCCCGACTCCCGCCGATGCGCCCGTAATCACGACAACTTCAGCCTTCTGATTCATGCAGCTACGAGCTCCTCCTTCTGTCGGTTTGTTGAAGACCTGCGGGTTTCTTACAATAGCCCTGCTCTTTCTTATCGTTTGTTAGAGCGTAAGCGGTTTCCCTCTCGCGGACAGTGCTGCCGCCGCAAACTTATTGAAGCGTAGCAACTTGTCGTGCTTTGCCGCGACTGCTTTCCGTCCCAGTCATCATTTATCTACGCGCAAACCATCGTTCACCTTCGAACCGTACCTTGGTAGATATTCAGCAAAGGAATCAGCTCATGAAGATAACAAGACTAATTGCCTCAATGATGGTCAGCGCTGGTCTGATGCTCGGACCAGCCGCCTTGGCGCAAGAAGAAACTCCTGTAGACATGAAGGACCTGCCGTCTCCGGTACAAACCACTATCAAGGAAAAAGCCGGGAATGATCAGATTCTTCGGGTCGCCAAGGAGACTCGCAAGGGTAAGGAATGCTATGATGCGGTGGTGAACCGGAACGGAAAGGAAATGGCGATCCGGGTCGACGCTAATGGCAAATTCCTGGGGACTCATGCTGAAAAGGCTGAGAAAAAGGAAAAGAGCGAGAAATATTAAATCAAGCGCGAGTCGGCTGAAGAGTCCCCGTCGCGGCGGGTGGACTTTTCCTGGTAGGAGAGCGCGAGACGAGTCGCTTGTTCGAGAGATCCTACAAGCTACGTAGGGAGAAGTCGCGTTCGCAGACGGTTTATTTTCCAACAGGTGAGCAATCGTGTTGCCACATACGACCGGCCGGCCTTTGAGAGCCGTCAAATAAGTTGATGGGAGATCCACGAAACGTCGCGCACGCCAAAAAAGTCAGCCAAGAAAAGCATCATAAGGAAAAGCATGCTTTTAAGGCTGGCCCCGCTCCGCCGCAGCGCGCCAAGAACGCCCAAACCGAAAAGAAGGCTGCACCTGTTGCCGAGAACACTACCGGCGAAGCTCCGAAGCCAACCCAACTCGTAGAACCGACGCAAGTAGAGAAATCTCTCGTAGTCCTCTCCAAACTTAAAGAGCTGGAGTTTCATTCGCGGGCGAATATCGAAAAGCTAGCTGAGCTTAGCCTGACGATTGAGGAGAAGCTCAAGCAGAAGGCGTTTGCCGAGGCCATCGGCGCGGTCTACGCGGCGCAGGATGCATTTCAATCCAAAATCGTGAAGCTAATTGAAGACTACGAAGCCGAGTGCGCGCGTCTGTCGGGTTCTGCCTGACACCGATGGTGGGTTTTGATTTTTTCTCGGCGTTTTTCACGTCAACAAGGAATCAGTTTCGAACGACACGCGAAGTTAGCAGTCAAAGTTTTTTAATGAACATGAAACCAAAAAAAATGATAACGGTAGCGGCTCTTTGCGCTGGCCTGTCGCTGGGACTTGCCCAGGCGGCGCAAGAAAGGGAACATCAGGAACAGGCTATCAATAGTTCTGAAGTTCCTGCCGCGGTACAGTCGACCGCCCAGACTAAGGCCCAAGGCGGAACTATTGTCCGTTGGGAAAAAGAAGGCGCCAATTTTGAAGCCGTCATCGAGAAGAACGGCAGACAAATTGGCCTCGAAATAGATGTCAATGGCAAGCTGCTGAGCAAGCACAACGAAGCCAAAGAGCACCAGGAAAAGGGCGAGAAATACTAATCAATTGGGTGGATCGCGTTGTCTTAAACGCGATTGGGGTGGAAGCGCGGCGAAGATAGATTGTCTTTTGACATCGTCTTCGCCGCCTTCTTTCACGCCAAATGTACAGGGATCATCGATACCTGCCGCGCCTAAGCGAATGCGCGAATGCTTGAGTAGATTACTCCACCGAGCATTGCTCCGACTGCCACCAAAGCGACATCGCGCTTTAAAAGAGCGATCAAAAGAAAAGAAATCGTCGCGATACCGACAGCGGGCCAGTCGACGAGCGCTTCGGGAATCAAATCCAGCGATACCACGGCGATGATACCCACGACCGCGGCACTGACTCCAGCGAGGAATGCCTGAATGGGCCGATTCTCCCGGAGTTTTTCGACATAATGCACGCCGGCAATTACAAAAATGAATGATGGCAGGAAGACGAAGAATGTTGCTAACCCTGCTCCGGGGATACCGCTGGCAAGATAACCGACGAATGTTGTAAACAACATGAAAGGCCCGGGCGTTGCCACACTCAACGCCACGCCATCGAGCAGCTGGCCGTCTGATAACCAATGATAGTGCGCGACTGCCCCACGTTGGACGAAAACGAGCGAAGCATAAGCGCCGCCAAAGCTCAGTAGCCCTGTTTTAAAGAACAGCCACGCAATTTGGAACAAACGCGAGTCGCCAAGCGGAAGTAACAGACCAATTCCGCCAATCATCGCCGGCACGGTCGGCACAGTCTTCTTAAACAGTGTCGAACCTTGTTCGACGATCAGGTTCAACAAGCCGGCTATCAGAAGAATCAGCAAGAAGTTGATTCCTGCGAACCGCATCCCCAAAAACGCGCCGACCAAAAGGACTGCGAGGAAAGAATTCCGAATCGCAGCTCGTCCGAGCTTGATAATACCGGCGGCGATGATGCCAAGCACGGCGGGTTTCAAAACGTAGAGTGCGTTTGTCACCTGCGGCAGCGCGCCGTATTTAACATAGAGCCAGCTCAGTACAATCATTGCGACCGCGCCGGGCAAAATGAAAGTGAGGCCCGCGAGAACCCCGCCCAACAGTTTGCGTTTCAAATAGCCAACGTAGATGGCCAACTGCAATGCTTCCGGACCAGGCAGCATGTGGCAGAAAGCCATGATCCTGACGAAGCGATCTTTGGATAGCCACTGACGCTTTTCTACCATGTGATTGAACATCATGGTGATTTGTGCAACCGGACCGCCAATGTTGACGAAACCAAGAAAGAGAAAATAAAGAAACACTTCGCGCCACGACGGCATGTGATGATCCGCGCCGGATTCGTCTTGCTCTCGATCCTTTATTGTCATCGCCGCTGCAAAAACGAATAGAGCGCATCGAAGCATTCGAAGCCCTGACGTAGGATTTCTTTATCTGGCAATCCTTGTTTAGCCCAACCTTTGAGCACACGGTCAATTCCCACCGCCTCCACGCGCTGGAATCTTGCGTCGTCCAAATCGGCGTCGTGAATCATCTCGCCGATCTTCGCGAGCGATTTGTCGGAAATCGCAAAACGCCTGATGAATGTCTCAAACGTGCAGCAATTCCCGTGATGCGAGAACTCTGCGTCAAGCATGTCGAATGGGATCGCGTTTGGAAAAGCGTCTGCATTGGAGGCAAAAACAAATTTAGCTTTGCGATCGATAAACTTCGAGATCAGCCACGCGGATCCCACTCTGTCGATCTCTGGCCGGGGGCGTGTAAGCCACGTTTTCCCCTGAAATTGCTTTGTGTCCAGCGTTTCCGCCTGTCTCGCGCGCCTTGGTCCCGCAGCGCGGCGTAAGAGCATCGCGATGTCGTGTCCACGGGGACTATCGAAAAAATCTACTTTGCGAATTTCACGAAACTGGCGGGTGAGCCGCTCAAGTTCTGGTGTCGCCATTTCTGCATCCATTTTTCTTCGATGCGTAATGAACTCCTGAAGCAATTTCCGTAGCTCGGCATAATCCTTTGCGCGGGCATCGTTAAACATCGCGACGACTTTCTCCCTGGTCAGACCTTCGATTTCCTGGGCGCGAACCAGGGTGGAATCGCCATCATAATCCCGGATCTGCTGGGCGAGCCATTGGAACTGTTCGTACTGCGCCGGTTGATCAGGCAGCAGGTAGGTCGAGGTCGTGATCTGGACGGCACCCAGCTTTTTCAGACGCCGCCATACAGCGACTCGTTCCGTATTGCGGTTCGTCGGCAGGCTGAATAACAACAATAGCCACGAGGCCGGTTTCATCGCATCCCATCCTCAATTATGTAATATGTATTGCAAATAATATTTACACTTACATCCAGGTGAGGTTTCATCTTCGAAAGAGCATAAAGCAATCATCAATCGAGGAGGTTTAACAGAGCACCCATGAAACGAAGGAACCTAGTGGTTACAACAATCGTAAGCGCGGGACTCGCATTAGGCATGACTGCGCAAGCGAAGGAAAGGGAACACGAAGAACAAACTATCAGCAGCTCTGATGTGCCTGCAGCAGTGCAGCAAGCTGCTCAGGCCGAGGCAAAAGGTGGAACAATCGTTCGCTGGGAAAAAGAGGGAGCCAACTTCGAGGCCGTCATTGAAAAGAACGGCAAACAGACTGGCGTAGAAATAAATGCCACTGGCAAAGTGCTAAGCAGACACAATGAGGCCAAAGAGCACAAAGGAAAGGGCGAGAAATACTAAGCCTGCTCAAGCAACGTGATCAATGGCTCTGGAGCGACGTCACGACTCCAGAGCCAGTCACTGATAAATGAACAAACCGCTGCTCCTTATTTGCGCAATTTCTTGTGCAACAATGGATATCGCGTCAGCCGCGCTCGATACAGGGAAAATCGATCAAATCACCGGGTTAAAGGGCAAGCTCAACGAAAAAGAGGGCGTCTATAAGATTACCTTTCCACGCAGCGACGTGAAGGTGGTTGTCGACGGATTGACGCTGCCGCCGTTCATGGGGCTGGGCACGTGGGCCGGCTTCACCGAGGCATCAAACGGCGCGATGGTGATGGGGGATACTGTTCTGTTTGAAGACGAAGTGAACGCGGCTATGGCTGCTGCCATTGATAGCGGTCTAAACGTGACCGCGCTCCATAATCATTTCTTCTTCGATCAACCGAAAGTCTTCTTCATGCACATCGAGGGCGAAGGCACGGTGGAGAAGTTAGCCAGCGCGATTAAGGGAGTTTACGACGCCGCGAAGGCGATTCGCAGCAAAGCCGCGAAACCCGCTCAGTCATTTTCTACCGCCATCAACGGTTTGCTGCCTGAGAAGAGTTCCATCACTGCTGCGCCTGTTAATGAAATCTTCGGAATGCAAGGCGAAACAAAAGATGGGATGGTAAAATTCACAATCGGTCGACCGGCAAAAATGCATGAGATCACCATCGATAAAGATATGGGCGTCAACACGTGGGCGGCGTTCGCTGGCAGCGATGACAACGCCGTTGTGGATGGTGATTTCGCCGTAACCGAAAATGAATTGCAGCCGGTCCTAAAATCTCTTCTCAAAGAGAAGATCAACATCGTCGCTATTCACCAGCACATGACCCACGAACAGCCGCGCATAATGTTCTTTCATTACTGGGGGCGTGGGCGCGCCAAAGACTTGGCAAACGCTATCAAAGGCGGGCTTTTGGTCAGTGGACTGCTTAAGGTCAGCTCGCCACTGCAAAATTG
>JBKPOB010000103.1:0-5247 GCA_046732875.1 Verrucomicrobiota bacterium
ACACAATGAAACTGTACGTAGGTAATCTCTCTTTTGAGACCACCGAGAACGATCTTCAGGATCTGTTCGAACAACATGGCACCGTCAACGAGGTCAATCTCATGATGGACCGGATGACCGGCAAATCGCGCGGATTTGCGTTCGTCACTATGAACGACAACGCGCAAGCCAACGCCGCATCCGCGGCTCTCAACGGCCGCGAACTCAACGGCCGCGCATTAAATGTGAACGAAGCGCGTCCTCGCGAACAACGCCCACGATCTAACGGCGCACGGCGTTCCTTTGGCGGTTTTCGCCGCTAAAGCCGGAATTGATTGCGCAGCGCGGCCTCAGAATTGTGGGCCGCGCTGTTCGCACCCGCGACGGGAAGATCAACATCGTGAATTCTGAAGAAGCCATCGAAGTGGAAGGCACTATCATGACGGTGCTTCCAGGAACCATGTTTCGCGTCGCGCTTGCGAACGAGCGCCTTGTTCTCGCGCATATCTCTGGCAGGATGCGCAAACGCTTTATTCGTCTGACAATCGGTGATCGAGTAAAGATGGAGATGTCGCCCTACGATACCGCCAAGGCGCGCATCGTTTATCGGCTCTGATATGGCCACGCGATTCTTCTTCGATCCTCCGCGGCGGCGCCCAAAAGCAAAAGGCGCAGTCAACATGAAAATCCTTCTCGTTCGCTGTCCTGCCACGTCAAGGCTGACGGATACCGGGCGTACAATCGAAGAAAATCTCTGGAAGACGGCCAAGTGGAAAACACAAAGGTTCACCTGTGCGCACTGCGGCAAGATTCATACCTGGGCCAAGCAAGACGTGATTCTCGGCCGGTCAATCTCGAGTTGATAGTCGAGAGCTGATAGCCCCTTCCACAGAATTTTCCTCCATGATTTTTCATATCCCGACCGATCGCATTAACTGGACGACGAGTTCGTTTCTCATCGGCACTTTTCTTCTCACACTCACGGCGGTGCCGCTATACCTCTGTTATTTCGGTATTGATTGGTTCCAGCTGGCTGTGTTCTCAGTATTGCTGGTCGCGACCGGCTTCAGCATCACCCTCGGCTATCACAGGCTTTTTTCGCATATGACTTTCCGGGCCACACTGCCTGTGCGCCTCTTTACACTTATTTTCGGCGCGGCGGCGTTCGAGAATTCTGTTCTGATGTGGGCGAGTGACCATCGACGGCATCATAAACATGTCGACCACGATGAAGATCCGTACGACATTAGCAAAGGTTTTTTCCATGCCCACATCGGATGGCTCCTGTTCAAGCTCTGGCCCGAGCCTCCGTTCGATAACGTTAGCGATCTAAAGAAGGACACACTGGTCATGTGGCAACATAGACACATTCATTTGCTCGCGGTGCTGGTGAGTTTTGTTTTGCCGACATTGATCGGTGCGCTGTGGAATGGCTGGGTCGGCGCGCTCGGTGGTTTTCTTATTGGAGGTGTGGCCAAGGTTGTCGTGCTCCAACACGGCACGTTCCTCATTAACTCCGCTTGTCATACGATCGGGCGGCAGCCTTACTCGACACGATGTAGCGCGCGCGATTCATTTTTGATGGCGCTGTTTACCTTTGGTGAGGGTTATCACAATTATCACCACGAATTTCAGCACGATTATCGCAACGGTGTAAAACCATGGCAGTGGGACCCGACCAAATGGTTGATCTGGATGCTATCGAAGCTCGGGTTGGTAAGAAGTTTGCGCCGAGTCCCACAGGAAGCAATTGAGTCCACCCGGGCGCGAGTGCGGGATTTACGAAGCAAAGTCGCGAGTTGATCCGCGTTCACGGGCGGCCAGGTGCGACAAGTCGTCGAGAGCGGCAGCGTGTTGTTGTCCCAGGATCCTGGATGGAGAAAGTTGACATTTGCCACTAGCTGAGGCTACCTCATGACAACGATTAACCGCGTCGCTTTCGTGGGAGATTATATGCGCAGGCAATGTGGCGTCGCGACGTTTACAACCGACATTTGCGAGACTGTCGCAGCCGAGTATCCAAATTGCGAATGCATCGTGGGAGCAGTTAACGATCACCCCGAAGGCTACGACTATTCGGCGCGTATCCGTTTTGAGATCGACGAAAAGGAGATCGACTCATATTTGGAGTTAGCGATATGGCTTCGAGCATTGTCAGAATCGAATTAACCGAGCTTTTGACTGCCCTTACCTAAAGATATCGCCTACCAGAGGCCGTCGTTTACTAAGTAATTTATTGTCTCAATCGGAAGTTAGGTGTGTTTGTTCGGGTGTGTAACTAGTTAAGCTAACAGCTGTTATAAATGTCGCATATAACTGTTCAATCCGTCGCAGAAATATCCTGCAGGGATTCGGGTAAACCGTGCGATAGTAGTTGCATGAGGAACATTAGGAGAGCATTCCAACGCAAACAATTTTACCTTTGGATGCCCGAGACAGCAGTCGCTCGAGGGAAACGCCGCAAGCGTTTTCTGCGGCTGTGGAAGGGGATCGTCAGACCGAGCGACTGCCCGGCCAAGATTGGGATACGGGGAGATCTGATAGGTTGTTGAGCGAAGCTCGTTTTGTATAACAGCGTGGTTGAGCTTTATTGTTTTTTCAGCGCAGGCGAGACGACGAGTTTTTGGAAGCGCCCGCCACGGCGGGCAAACACCTTTTGCGGCCAGGCGAACCTCGTTAGATTCACGGCTGCGCGTTCGCCAGTTTCTGGAAGCGCGGGTCCTTACGCAGCGGATCGAACATTGGATCGAGTCGGAGCAGGGCGACAGTAAGCGGCGCGTTGCCCACAGGTAGCGCGCCTTCATACGGCATCGAGAGCAGTTTCTGTAGGGCCGCGACGGCGCGATCCGCGTGCCGGTGTTCGTGGGGACGGCCTCTAGCAAAGACAGTAAATCCTCCTCGACCACGGCCGCGCGCTTTCCGATGATAGGCAGATGGACACGATCGAACAGTACAAAATTATTGAAAGCCAAGACCTTGGTTCGCTCGCCGAAAAAGTGAATGCCGGGCTGAAGGAAGCTTGGCAACCACACGGCGCACCTTTTATTCATGTCAGCGCCGCCGCCGCGATATGCTGCCAAGCTATGGTGAACTATCATCAACCAACGAGCTCCGAGATAATCGCCAAGCTTCGCCGCGCGGCTGCAAGCGCTTTCCGTCGATAAAGCTCGAAGAAGAGCTCATTTGGGGACATTTCTGCGGCAATCCTTGTGCGGTCGAGCTTCGTAAACGTTTAGTAAGCTTGTCATTGGAACCGCGCGTCACTCGCCTTAGTCCCAAGCATCATTTGTGAAATGCAAGGCGCAACATGCACACGAACAACATATTCAAACTACCAAAATACCGTGAGAGAATCAGGATCGCGTCATTCGCGTTAAAATAATTCCGATCACGATGCCACCGACGCAACCGAGGCTCAGCCACAACTGGAGGTGATGCAATGCGACACCCAGTGTTGCTCCGACGCCTGCACCGATCGCGACCGATAGGCCAAGTTTGTTCTTCCGATCAGCCATGGTTTTGTGTCCGGGCGTCGACAATATCCAGTCCCGCGATTGAACAATCAGCTTTGCCGGCTATTCACTACTTCCCGCAAGGCGCAATTGTGCGAGTGAGGCGTATGAGCCGCCACTCAGATTCGGGATGATGATAAGTTCCAAGGCAGCCACGTCTTCCAATTCGACTCGGTATTCCTCGAGCTCCTCTGTGGCTCCCGATGGGCTGAAGTGATACTGCTGGCGCACGACATCGCGCGATAAACCGTCTGCCGTTGACGACCAGCGCAGGACGAACTCCTGCGTGCGCGCCTCCATCTCTTCTCGAAACAGCAGGCGGATGCGCCTGAGCCTCTGCGGCACTTCGAAGAGGAGTCGGACCGTCTGTTCTCCCGGGTTTTCCGCGCGCCATCCTGTTGCGCCAATAGTCACCAGCGCTGATTCGATCGGGTGCGCCGCGTCTTCCGATGTGACTTCGACTCGCGCCAGTGCTTCCAAGTCGAGCCAGCCGATATTCGCTGACGGGCTTTCTCGCTGCGGCTGCGAACTGATGCGTTTTCGCATTGGTTTTTATCTTTTAGATCGTCAGACCTGACTCCAACGTTGTCTATAGCTGCTTCTTGGGCAAGTCTGTTCATGCGCTGGAGTTAAAACGGTTGTATCGTCGCTGATGCCCCTCGCACAAGCGCCAAAATAACATTAGGCGATTCGCATTGTGGGTGTAGATTCTATTCGCTAGCATTTGCAGCGTCAATCGACCGCGGGTGCGGCCCCTTTGCTCTGCACCAACCAAACAGGGCAGACCTATCTCTCTATGACAGTCTTCATTTATACAAACAAGGGTGCGCACCAAACATGGCTCGGGGACTTCTTGTCCAGCAACATTACTGTTTCGGAGCGCCGGTGTCGGGTTATTGCCCGCTCAGATCACCAACCTGAAATACAGATGCACGGCGATGCGCACTCGCATCGAGAGAGTGTAAGGCGCGACAATGAGTCCGAGATCGGAGACCGATCGGCGCATCTAAATTAAAACCACTTAAGGGAAAACAATATGGAACCAACGATCACCCAAAACAGCGCGCTTTATCTTGTGCATCCTAAGGTCTCAAAAGGCCGCGCCACGCTTTTCCGGCGGCTTAGGACCGCAGATAGCAAGCAGGGCCCTGATTCTCAGCGGCAACTGACCCCCCAGGACTTTTTCGTGGCACGACGACTTCATCAGGACAACGGGCGGTGAGCCGCTTCATTCATAGCCAGAATGGCTCCCCTAACTTTGCTACAAGGTGAACTGTACATGCATCTAATCCAATTCGGCGAAATAATGCGAGATGCTGCACTGGCATATGCAGTTCACCCGATTGTACTCAAATATCTCCTTACCGCGGATGAGACGACCAAAGCCCTAATCGCATGCGGCGTGCCGCGGGCTGCGAATGTAGCTCAGATCAGCACCGGCAGTTTCCTTATCAACAAATATGCAACTAACCGTCCAACAAAGCAGCGCGATTTATTTCAAGCGACATAAAGGCTCTAAACGTCGGGCTGCGCTTTTCAGGCAGCTTCGCGCTTCTGCCGCAAATCAGATCTGTGATGTTGAGCAGCAGACGTTTGGCAACGCACACATCGGGCAAAGGCTTCGATCAGGCCAGCTGTTGCTGAAAGGGTTCGAATTTTAGTAGGCGTCCGGCGATGCGACACGCAAAGAGGGCTAGACGTACTGCGTCGCAAGGTGAAATGAGCAAGCGAAACGCATCCCAGTCTTCTGATCAGG
>JBKPOB010000104.1:0-13532 GCA_046732875.1 Verrucomicrobiota bacterium
GTCGATCTTGCACTGAAGTATCACATGCAAGCGCGCGAATCGGAAGAAGCGCGCGAAGGCATCGCCGCCTTTAACGAAAAGCGGAAGCCAAAGTGGATCGCGTAATGAAATGGTAGCACCGGCTTCCAGCCTGTGGAGAGACCGCGCATCTTGCCTAGTCACAGGATGCGGTTGCTATAGGCAGGCTAGACGCCCGCTGGCCCCACAGCCAAGGTGGCTGTGCGCCGGTAGCCGCGGCTGAGGCCGACTAAACGCCGGGTGCAGGTTGGGGAGCCGCTACTGCTGCCGAAGCCGAAGGACCTTGATATTGAGCGCTGCCGAAGCCGAGAATCGGCAAAAAAATAAATCCCAGCAAAGCAATACCGATTCCGAACCCGGCGCCTTTGCCAAAACTTTTTGCCATGTCGATGCAAACTATAATTCCTATGATGATATTCACGAACGGGATGAGCATCAAAATCACCCACCAACCGGGCCGGCCCACTATTTTACACCACACATACATATTGTAGATCGGGATAATAGCGGCCCAACCGGGGCGGCCAGCTTTGGTGAACACTTTCCACAGCGCCGCAATCACCAATATTAGGATAAGTAACTCGACGATTAATACGGCCGGGCTTGGTGCCTGGCCTTGTGATGAGTACGAATACTCTACTTGCGCGAGCAACGACAGGGGATGCGTGAGGATTTGCATAAGAGTTATCATATGAGTTCAGGGGTTGAAGGCTCAGGTTCTAAAGGGCTGGCTCTTACCGGGCAAGCAAAATCTTTGGGTCTCCTTGCGGGATGGGTCAAGCAAGCTGAAAGGATTCGGAGCTAACGAATAAGTCTAGTCGCCATTGTCGCCGCCACCATCATCACCGCCATCGTCTCCTCCGTCGTCGTCCCCGCCATTATCGTCGTTAGCATCATCATCGGTCACGTCCTCGCCTTCATCATCTGAAGCGTCCTCCATGCTGCTATCGTCGTCGGCAGATGGCGTTTCTTCATCGCTGTCTTCTTCAGCAACGTCGGCTGGCTTCTCCTGAGCAGTTTTTGCGATGGGAGTGAGCGTATGGCTCGGTTTCATCGCGCGCGCGACGGTGAAGATGCTAAGCGAAAGGCAGAGCAAGAAACCAATAAGCCTTTTCATTGTGGCGACCAGCCTGATGAGCCGGAGATAGAATGTCAATCATTAATAATCAGGCGCACACCACGCGACTTTACGAATCGGAATCGAAGCGCGATGGTCGCGCGCGGTGAAGACGAAAACAGTGTCATCCAACAGCAAGTGGCGCCCGCGAGTGGGGTGGGGCGTGCCAGTCGCATGGCTGACGCTGTGTGTTGTTTGGAGTTCGACGTGGCTCGCTATCAAGATTGGATTGCGCGATCTACCGCCAATTTCATTCGTGGCAATTCGTTTCCTAATCGCGATCATTGTGCTAATAGCCGTTTCGATTGGCCGTACGCCATTGCTCCCGCTTCGCCGCAACGATTACACGGTTCTGGCGATCACGGGCGTCCTCATGTTTGCTGTGAACTACACATTACTGTTCTGGGCGGAGCTTTACCTCTCGTCTGGTTTGGCCGCTGTCCTGCAAGCATCAATTCCGATTTTCGGAATGTTTTTTGCGCACTGGATGCTGCCGGATGAACCGCTACGTTTGCAAAAACTTGCGGGAGCAATCATCGCGCTTGGTGGGGTAACCGTCATCTGCGGCCGATTGCTCGGTTTCAACGGGCCACTGGCGTTCTGGGGTGGTGTAGCAGTTGTTTTTGGAGCTGCCAGCGCGGCTTTTGCCAACGTGTTGGTGAAAGCACGCTCGATCCAAATTGCGCCAGCCATGCTCGCCGCGTGGCAAATGATTTTCGGCATTATCCCTTTGCTGTTCCTTGGAGTCGCAGTCGAGGGAAACCCGCTGCGTTTTCACTGGACTGCGATGTCGCTCTTCTGTCTGCTGTATCTGGCGATTATCGGCTCTGCGCTTACCTTTCTGCTCCTTTACTGGCTGTTACCGCGATTGACGGTGGCGCAGTTGCAAAGCATTTCACTTATCACTCCGCCGGGCGCAGTGATGCTCGGCTGGTTATTAGGCGGTGAAATCTTTCCGATGTCATCTTTATTGGGCGCCGCCTTCGTTCTTGCTGGCGTGTGGATGATTTTCCGGAAAGGGGACGAGCCGGAGCCGATGATTCAAGAAGGCTAGATAGCTAAGGCCGATTCATAAAAAAGCCGCTTTAGCGGCAGCCGACTGTAGCCTGGCGATTTATTGACAGGGTATAATAATAGCAAGGCGCGTCGCGTAGCGACGGTTGAAACCGATGGCGAACACCTATACCTCGTTGAATTATCACGTCGTCTTCAGCACGTAGAATTTCATTCGTCGCTACGCGACGCGGATTTTTTAAACCGGCAACCCGCGCTGAAGCGCAGGCCTCCTGTCGGCTACCGCTAATGCGGTCAGATAAACGACCAGCAAGCTTAGTTCCTTACGTCAATCACAAGCCGCGTGGGATTTTGTAGCTCAACCACGCGGTAAGGCTTCTTGGAATCGAGGCCGATTACAAACCCAACCTTTCCTTCGAAATCACACGTCAAAACGAGTTGTTTCAGGTTTCGACAATTTAAGTGTCGATCGCGCTCAGTGATGGTTGGCTGGCCCGCTTCCGTGTGTGCCTGCGCTGTATCCATCGAAATTTGCAAAAATGCATTCCCAGTCACGGCGATATTATTTCCAGAAGCACACTGCTGAATTGGAGGATTGACGTAGCGAACCTTCCATGTGGGATGATGAAATCCCTCGCAAGTAAACACGATCCGATCGAATCCATTGCAACATGCCGTATCCGCCTTTTGCACGAGCACGACGTGGGTTGCGGCATGGCCCTGATGCCTCGGATTCAAAGTGCCTGTGAAGGTAGCCGGTATCGGGTTTCCGTTATCATCGTTGAGGCTGCACAAAGCAGATGGTGCCTGCCCTTGCGTCGCACAACCACCGAGAGAAACGAGAATACTCGCGCCAATTACGGGCAACAGGAACTTTAGGAAGCCTGATGATTTTTTCATAAATGGAATTCCTTGTTTAGGTGGCTAAGTCATTGAGGGAAAATATCTGGTGGAGCAGCTGGGTACTTAGCCTTCAGATTTTTGAAGTAAGCCTTGTAATCGGTTCCTTCCTCCGCGGGCATCCATTCCAACAGCCTCCATTTATTCGTCGTCTTCTCTTGTAGAAGCCCAGATTGTGATTCGTAATATTGCGTTCCGTCTTCCGATTGTGGATTGACCTGTATCCAAGCCCACCCGTTATGGACCTTCAAGTACGGAACGATCAGCACTAGATTTTTTCGGCCCTGACGAGCCAGCGCATGTTGCGTTGCCTGGAGGATCGCGTTCCTCCCTGCACTGCCTTCGGGCGGCGTACGAGCAGTGTTTACCGAAGCACAGCCAGATAAGAGCAGCGACGTGACCAAAATTGCCGTTCCGAGGTGATTCTTCATAGCGGAATGTGTTAATGCCAACTTTCGAAGGTGCGGTCAATCTGTCCGGGTGAGTTTAGCTCCATTGCTTTGGCGGCTTTGTCCAGGTTCCGCTCACAACGACCTGGGTCTCGTCTACTCGTGAGTTGTTCTGGATCAGTCGTGCTACGTGCTCCGACTCGATTCGTACACAACCATGGGAAGCTGCGTACTCAGGCACGCTGGGGAAATAATGCAGCGCAATACCTCGGCGTTGCATGAACCATGTGACGTAAGTCGCACGAGAATCGCTATTCAGCCTTCGCTGGAAGCCTTGTACGGGATAAGTTCCTTTAGGTGTGCACTTGGAGCCCGATCGCCGACTCGTTGCCGTGTCATCACAATTGAGGCCTCTCAGACCTGCGCCGGGTGACGTTCTAAATGGTCCCGTTTCCTGACTATCAGCATTGGGCCCAGTCCAAGTAAGAGTGAGCCAATGATCAGGATCGTCCAGGCTTACCGAGATTTCTTTGATGTAGGTCTGAGTACCATCGTTTCCTGAAGGACCAGCGGCTTGCAAGAGTGCCTGCCACGTCTGCCTGCCTGGTTCAATTAGGCCATCAATCGAAATATTGGAACGCTTCTGAAAAGCTTCGATCGCAGCGACGGTGTTCGACTTCGCAGACTGCCGCGCAATCTTTCCATCAACACCCTTCGGATCAAGGTCAGGAGCTTGTAACTTTTGTGCCGCCGTTTCCAAGAGGCGCTGCACAGTTTCCACGTCCGCTTGAAGATTGCGCGCGCCTTTTTCCCAACGACCGACGGAACCGGTAATCACTACTGGTGGCGGAGCAGTGCGGACATTGTCAGGCGCTACTGTCAAAGCTCGCGGCAGGACTTGGAAGGTAGGCTTTCCTGCGTCCAACGCCTCAAGCTTCTTCGCACGGGCCAGGCGCTCCTTCAGAGTCAGCTTTGCCGGGCGTGACTTCTTGCGCTTTGCTTTTCGGGAACCGATTGATTTTGCGCTTCGACGACGTCTTAACTGCGGTCTTTTCTTTGGCATAGGTTGCTCCTTTTGTGACGAATTCGAATTGGTTAATGCAGCGCGCTCAGGCGACGTTTTTCCGAGTGCCCATTGGTGATGTCCCCGGGATCAGCACTGGTACCCTGCACTTGAACTTCTATCCAATCGGGCGCGCTCAATTTGAAGTTTCGCTTGATAACAGGCCCTGTGAAGTCGTCCACTTCTTTGAATGTGTTTCTGCGGCGATCGTAAAAGTAAGTCTGCCAATGCCAAGGCGAATGTCCGCCGGAGCTCGCGGTGCTAAAGACAAAGAACTGCGAATCAGGTGACCATTCCATTTTCTGGACGTTGCGGCCGTGCTCGCCATCCGAAGACTTAAAGTCTTTGGTGGCCAGGACGACACCTTTCATATTGCGCATCTCGACTCGAGATTCATTGAACGGAGGGTCGGGATGTCTTCCAACTGATAACACGCAAGCTCGCAGTTGCTGATCCGGTGATGTTACGCCTGGGCAATTAATAGGCTGCGGTGGCGTCGGACCTTGGGTTGTGGGCTGTTGCGCACAAGCAAAGACAAAGAAACTAATTGCAACACAGATTGAAAATCGCATAACCGATTCCTTTCGCTTGATCGATGAGGTCCGATTCTACGAACGTGGTAAAAAGAAAGCAATCACAGAAGCCATCTCACAAAAAGCCACGGATCGTAGCCACGGGGAGAGCTTGCCCGCCGTGGTGGATGTTGCCGTGCTGTAAGGGGAACAGCATAGAAACGCCTCGAAGCAGGGAGGCGGTAACACTATCCAATTGCTTGTAGACTGAGCGCCATTCATACATTCGCCTGTACCCAGGCAGCAATGATTGCCTGTGAGTGTCCAGGACCAAAGAGTCTATCAGGACAGCTGGTTCCACCAGGCCGGCAATAACCTGGCGTGAAGTCGTGGCCGAAGATATTTGTTCGGGGTATGTGGTATTGCTCAAGCAACCAGCGAATAAGACCAGCGGAAGCGGCGGCCTGCGGCGCGGTGAGAGAATCGGTTCCAGTGCCGACATGTTCGATACCGATAGAGCTTTCGTTTGCGCCCATACAATGATTGGCACGGTCGCTATCGCTCACCATTTGGTATATGTCGCCGTTTCGATCGATGACATAATGCGCGGAGACCTGGCGGCCATCTGATTTTTGAAATTCTGCCAGCGTGCTGGGGAGCGAGCCTTCGGTGCAGTGCAAGACGATCTTGTCAATCCTGGCTCCGTTGCGACATGAATGATTTGGACTTTGGATGAATTGTTTGATCGCCGGTTTTGCGTGCGGATTACTGCTGCCATGACCGACTCGCTTCATGCTCAGGGTCGGTTTCACTGGTATGGCTCGGCGCGCCGAAATTGTTATCCTAACCACGTCGTCGGTGTTTAACCCGAGCGCAGCTGCCAATCCTGGCGATAAGTCAGCGACCCGGCCGGTGGAAGGATGTGGTCCCCAATCCACTGGGCGCGCATCGGCGGTGCGACCGTTCGCGGGATTCTCGACGCGTGCCAGAGCGCGGCGCAAAAACTCCTTCGGAGTATCCGTATAATTCCAACGACAAGCGAAATAAAATTGCTTGGGATCGAGACGGCGTCCGAGGCCGCTCGTGCCCGGTGGCGGCGCCGGTAAAAACAGATATGCATATTTGGGGTTTGTCAGATCCGCCTTATCGAAAAGCGCCAGGCCTTCATCGGGAGCCATCCCGAAGTCGAGTGGCCCGCCAAAGGTGGACATTTTGCCTTCCACACGAAAAAGAATCTCCTCAGGTTGCGTCGGTAATGGTCGCACTGCGGCGACTTTTTTCGGCGCTTTCGAGCGGGACTTTCTGAGAACCGATTTCGCCTTCTTCGGAGTACGAGCTTTCCGGGGCGAACGCCGCGCCGCTGGTTTACGCGGCTTTAGTGTACGTTTGCGCGGAGGCATTCGCCATTACTTATTGCGGCGGTGGCCAGGCATTGCCGCGAGTATATCCAAGCGATTTCAGGACGCCGCGGTCGAGACCGCGCAAAATGTGGCGCATCAGTTTGAGTGTGCCATCTGTGAGGAAATACGCGCCGTGAATATCTCGGACGCCCTGCTGGAAGAAGCTCGAACAATCCACGTCCCAAACATTGTCCGTCGGCGACGCTGCATCTGCCAGAGGTGGTCGACTCGAAAGACCGCTGCGACCCAGGCGCCGCATGCCGAAATGCTTCAGACCCGCAGATGCGCCGAGGACAGTGTCGCGTCCGCTATAGAGCGCTGTGATCCGATAGGTGAGATTAGCCACAGCATTGCCATCGTTGTTATCAGGTGCGCCCTCGTCGAACAAATCGCTATCAACATCGGCCGCGACCATGACCAGTTGGTTGATGAGACTAACGAGTAGTGGCTGATTTTTACGAGTCCAGGCAGCGGCCATTGCTTTTTGTACGACATAGTTGCCCATGCTGTGAGCGATGAGAGACACCTTCGCTTTACAGGCTTTTGCGGGATTGTTTATGGTTTGCTCTTGTTTCTTGGCCAGCCAATCGAATAGCGCGCTCAACACGTCCGTTAAATCGCGAGCGCACAAGCGGGCGTGCGAACGATCCGGCTCATAACCCAGAATGTTGCCGCGTGACGGCCAGTCGTACAGGATGCAAAGCCCAAGGCTGTCCGGTCCGTCAAAAAGGCTGCCGCAAAACTTCTCATAAAACGCGGCAGCTTTTGCAAATGTTTGGTTATAACCATGAACGAGAATCGTAACGTGACTTTGTTTCTCGTTCTCTGCCTGGTCATAAGCCGGAAACTTGTCCGCTGCGGCGACCAGCATCCTCTTAAAGTTTGCGGCAGTAACTTTCCGCCAGTTCTTGATGTCATTGAGCCCCTGTTTGTCGCTGACCCAATAGGTCATGCCATCGGTGCTGACATCCGGTCCAACACCGCCCTGGCTCCGGTTATTTATCATCCAATATTTAGGCATCTTGTTAAAGAGGTTGTCTGTTTAATGCACGAGACGAATCGTCCAAAAGTCATCTGAAAGATTGTCCGTAAGCAAGTAAGAATAGGGCATGGTGAAATAGCCTCTTTTGCCCCAGCTCGTACCCCAGGAGTTGCGCACCATGAAGCGTTCGCTCTTGTCGTCGTAACCAACAGCCAGAACGGCGTGACCGCCGACAACTCCTTCTCTTGGTTTGGGCATTTGCAGCATTCCTGTTCTGGCAAGTGCCGCACTCTGGAAGCTATCGTAAACAGTGAAGCCAAACACGAAAGGGAAACCGTCTGCAAGGCAGCCTTTCATCTGCGAAAGTGTTCGATCGACTCGCTGGTAACTCACTGCGCGGAATTTCTTAGCGTCCTTGTAACACGAGGCTGGCGGTTTCTGCCTTGGCTTGGCGCCGGAAGGCCAGAGGTTTGTGGTAGGTTCAGCTGGCGTATCGTCGTAAGGCCACTTTGTTTCCGGGCAAGCGCCTTGTTTTGCGACGCTTTTTATTCCGTCGCGAATCTGCGCACCGTTATCGAGCGGTATGCTGTGCTCAATGCTTCGCTCGTTGTAATAGATGAAGAGACGTGAAGGGATAAAATCGCGCAATTTCTGCTTCTTACGATCGAATTCGATAGCCGCGGCAATTGCGTTCGCAGTGCATGAACCGATTTGTCCCTGGTTGTAAACCCGCGGACAACGCCTGCGCAGATCGACTTTGCTGGGGAGCACACGCAGCTTGGCCAGCGGCGCTGAGTAAAGGTGATCACGATTATCGGGAAGATCCGGCATCCAGCCGAAGCCGAACCGGCTATTTTTTCTTGCTACTTTTTTCATTGTTTACGACTTGAGAGTTGAGTTGGAAAGCGTGAGAACGCACTATTGAAGGATTGTCATTTAAGTTTTGCAGCCAGGAGTTGGCCACTGGCTTGGTTCGAGCTTTTTACAAGATGTGGGAACCCAGGTTCAAGACTTCTTTCCAGCCCCTCCAAGCAACTGCGCGCCTATGCAACACAGCGATTCGGTGTTGCGATCTCGTTGCAAGATTGAAGGCCCTGCTTGTGGGCTCGCATGATCGTCCCTAGAAAATTGGTTTTGATTGCCGGACAGCAAACGATCCGGGCATAATGTCGTCCACGCATCTGCGACATGATTATGCTTCGATGGTCAACAATTGTTGTTGAAGCGCGACGCAAATGGACAAAGTCGTCGAGCACTGCGGGATTTCTTTTGATCATGGCGTCGTCTGTCGCATTCCCATTTTCGGTGTTGGCAGAGCCACCGGTTAAGCTTGATTGCACGATCCGGTATTGGAATGAGCCCTTTAAGAAGGAGAAGGAACACGACTATGAAGCAGGGTATTCCACAACAAGAGTTGCTCCTAAAGATATCGCGTGGCTGCGTCCTGGGGAAAGTCCGATGGACCGACGTACAGGCGGGGTCCGGCGTACATTCGGATTTGTTGTGCTCGGTTCGTGCAGAAAGGGCAATCTTACTGACAGCACAGACCTTCGAGACCTTTTGATCAAATTGAGCAAATTAGCGTCGGATCACGGCGCGAACGCCATTAGCTATGAGAAATCCGGTACGGAGATACGCTTCCAGTTCCTCAGAATAAAAGACTCAATTCTTAGTGCCGCCAGACGCTCTAACAAGACAATCGCGCATGGTAAGTGACCCGCCAGTATGTGGTCAACGATCCTTCTCCATGTTTGCGGCAAACGTCGACTTTCCGTTGCAACGGCATTATCTATTTTGATTCTCTACTTTCTCTGTCCGCCTGTGGTTCAGGCGATTGCGGGAGCAGCGCCGAAAACCGACGCGGAATTGGTTGCGGCGTAAAGGTCGGCTGCGGTACGACCAGGCTCGCTACCGTTTTACCACCACCGGTGTCCCGATGTGAGCGGCATTATAAAACTGGCGCGCTTTCCAATACGGCATCCTAATGCATCCATGTGATGCGGGTACCCCCGGCAGGTAACCCTGGTGTAGTCCATAGCCAGGCGAGAATTCGATAAAGTAGGGCATCGGTGTGCCCTCGAAGTGCGAATGCGGCGGTCTGCTGTCACGCCTGCTATCGACGTTGGCCTTCACGACCTGGCCTGAGTTATTAACGTAATCACCATAGAGACTGGAGCGATGATCTTCGTCCTTGCGAATCACCCGAAAGCGACCAATGGGAGTCCGGTATCCTTCTCGGCCGCTTGATATCCGAGACGACGCAACCCTGTATCCTCCCCGGTAGAGATAAGCTTCTTGCTCCCGCAAGCTCACGACGATCGATGGCCGCCCCGCATGACTTTCCGGCAGGTTCGACTCGATCATCTCGGTCACAGTGCTGCAGCCGCTCAAGGCCGTGAGGGTCGCGCCGAGCGCACAAAATAATCGATTCATTAGCAATGGAATCGGCTACGCCAAGTTTTCGGTCGTTCCCGTGCTGCTGTGGTTCGCATTACGATAAGCATTCTGCTGAATAGAGAAGAGTCGCCGCCTTTCCGGAGACGGTTGTCAACAAAGACGTGCTCGTTCGCTCGTGTGCACTGTTCACGTTGCCTCAAGAGCGATGGAACTTCATCTGGATACACAGGAAGGAGAAATTTGAACCTGAGATCCGGGTGCCCAGGCTTCAGATAAACGATCAGGCAACAACAAGATATTTCGAGTTCACGCGGGGGGCGGCGCTCAAAACCTTTTACAGACGATCTCAGGAAGCTGTGGTCCGCGTTTCTATTGCAGGAAAATCTGCATGTTCTGAAAATCAAAGGTCACCGCGTAAGGCTTGAGAAAATCATGGCCGACCATGCCCGCGAGATGAAAGCCAAACATGTTTTCCCAAGGGAATGGCCCATCATAGAGACCCGGGACGTTCTCTTCTTTTATGTCTCCGAATGAAAGCTGATGTACGGTGTACGGCACGATTTTCAGCGTCCCGCCTCCGCCAGCACCTTCAGTAGCTTTGTTTTCCTCCAGCTTGATCCCAGCTTCCTTGATAACCGACTCCGCCAATTTAGCGCCAGCGCCCACCAATCCTGAGTCAACGAAGAGAAGCGTCGGCGGAAGCTTCTCCACTCGACCCCAGCCCACCATGAAGTGATCGCTTGCCATCCAGATAGGAACTGCGACTCTCTTGCCTGGCGACTTTTTAAATTCTTCCAGGCTCCTGGCGTCCTTTCGGCGCAGCACAAGTTCGCCGTGTGGGTAATCCATCGTCGTCAGGAAATGATAAAAGAGAGTGGTTCCGATGATGCCGTTGATTTGTTTTACGCCCAAGCCTTCCGAAAGTTGGCGCAAGGGAAGCATAGCCGTGGGCAGATTTTCAATGGTCCAATCGCCAACGGTGAGTGATTCAATCCGCCCAAGCTGGACGGCAGTGTGCTGGCCGCCGGAAAACGTGCCTTGTACTGCGCCGAATTGGGGGACGCCTAGTTCCCTGGCGAAGTCCGTGTCGAGTGTAACCTCCGAACCGCCGGTATCGATGAAGAAGGTCACTTCCTTCCCGCCGTTTACCCGCACGTTGACCACCGGCAGCGGATCGGTCTTTACGAACTTCAGACGCGTGCTCGTCCCGTTGCCTTTCACTTCATAAGGCGTCTGGCCCTTGAAGCTTTCCAACTTCGCAACGTTCAGTGTCGGGTATTGGGAAATAATCAGCTTGTTACTGCTTACATCTACGCCGTTGAGCGAAGCCGCCGCCTTTTGGAAATCGTCGCGGCGATAAAACGCCTCAGCCAGCATGACCTTTGGATCAGCGTCACGAGGATTCAGAGTTATGGCCTTTTCAAACCACTTCTGCGCAGCGTCGAGCCGGTTGGAAAGCAATGCGATGCGACCCAACTGAAGTATTGCCGGATAATCCTTGGGATTTTTACTAATGATCTGCGAATAAACTTTGCCGGCCTCGACAAACTTCCCACTCTGAAAAAGTCGATCGGCCAAATCGATTCCTGATTCCTTAGGTTCGGATGCGGCTTGTCCTAAGAAACTACAGGATGCGACAATTACGATAAGTGAGATGCAAGCTCTGGCGATTTTCATATGGGTTCAGAGAGCGTATTATTTCTCTACGATTTGCCATACGCCATTCCAATCTTTTCCGGGAGGATTTCGACGTAAGAGTTGAATGCGTTCAAGGAACGTGCGGGACGGGCCGTCATTCGGACGAATCTGAAGACATTCGCGGTAGGTCGCCTCAGCCAAATCCCATTCCTGGGCAAGGTAGGCGCGCTGAGCTTGCGCATAGCGTTCGCGTAAGCGCGCCAATTCTTCTGATAATTGTCCGGCGGCAGACATCAGTTCAAAGACCCGGGTGGTTTCGGTCTTGCCTTTGACGGAGATGGTGTCGATCTCTCGCGTTTCGAACTGCGAGCCGATTGCCTGAGCGGTCGTTTCACTAATCAGAATTTGCGTGCCATAGACACGGTTGGCCCTTTCGAGTCGCGCGCTGAGGTTCACCGTGTCACCGATTACGGTGTAACTGCGTGTGTTATCCGAACCAATGTTACCCACTACGACTTCGCCGGTGCAGATGCCAACGCACAGGTCAATGATGGGTAGGTCCCGGCGCAAACCTGTGATTTCCGGCAGTTCTCGACGCAAAGTGTCGAGCGCGATCAATTGCGATTGCGCGGCGCGACACGCCAGCACCGCGTGTTCGTCTAGCTTGACGAAGGGAGGACCCCAGAACGCCATGACACAATCGCCGACGAATTTGTCCACCACGCCGTGGTGCTCCTGAACCGCCAGGGCTTGCAACCCAAAGTGCCGGTTGAGCAGCGTCACCATGAGTAAAGGAGTCAGCCGTTCCGACAAGCCTGTGAACCCGATTAGGTCCGCGAATAGCACGGTCATATCGCGCCGACCACCGGCAGCTACCTCGGCACCAGGCTGCGCGAGCACATCTTCCAAGATTCGCGGGTCGATATACTTGCCAAAGGTCTGCTTCATTTGCTCCTTGGAGCGCAGTTCTTTCACAAAAAAATTAAAGGCATCTGTGAGTCGCCCGATCTCATCAGTAGAAACGACCGGCAATTGTATATTGAGGTTGCCCTGCTGAACATCGCGCATAGCGGTGGCCAACGACCGCACAGGTCTGCTAAGCCTGTTTGTTATAAGCGCCGCCACGGCCATGCCTAGTAACACTGTGGACGTAGTCGCAGCGATGGTTAACCAAAATACCGTCCTCTCGCGTCGCTCGGTTGCCTTGGCAGCAGAGGCACTCCATTCTGCCATTTTCAGATTCATCGCCTCACGTTGATTTTGGACGGTGCGCTGGAGATCATTAAGCAGGTTTAACTGCTGATTGGCTTTGTCATGTTGACCGGCGCGTTGCATGTCGAGCACTTCCCGCTGGCGATTGTTGATGATCTGATACGCAGGTTCGATTTGATCCAGGAGCGTTTCTACTTCAGCGAGCGTCTGACTGCCCGCTGCGTTCTTCGGATAGGCGTCAATGATGCGCCGAGCAGCGGAAAATTCCTCTGTAAGTTTGCGAGTAAAAAGCGCGTAGTTCTCGGTCGCCTCAGCAACGATCTCGGGATTCGGCTGAGCGGCGTTCAAGGCGCCGAACCAACGTTCGAACGCAAGGCGCCGTCGAAGCCCGAACTCATGCAGCCGTGCCACTGACTGGGTGAGCGGCACATCGAAATTGGCTACTACCGTCAGATCCTGCTTGGTGCGCGTTACCTCAAACAGCAAATAACAGGCAAGCGCGATGGTGAGCAGCAACAGGATTATGGCGAGCCCGAAAATCTTTGCTGCGATGGTTTGTCGAAACGGCATTACAAGGGCGAGATTAGCAAGAATCTCCTGCTCAACCTCGCGAGGCAAGCCGAGTCGTGCGCATAACAAGGCGTTTTCCACGGCCGCGATGCACCTCAGCAACTGTGAAATTCATTTTCGCCGATCTCAAACAAGCTTACACTCCTGCGAACCCAACGCCGATGTGGCGAAATGGCAGACGCAACGGACTTAAAATCCGTTGGGCCGTAAAAGGCCCGTGCCGGTTCGAGTCCGGCCATCGGCAGTTGGTTTTCAGAACGTGAACGGTTAACTCGCTGAATCGTTACGTCGGAAACGAATTACGGATTACAACTCACGAA
>JBKPOB010000105.1:0-16093 GCA_046732875.1 Verrucomicrobiota bacterium
GAAAGATTCTCGTTTGGCTCATATCGGCAAGGGGATTGTGCGCTACCCGCGCGAACAAATTTGGCATCCGCGCGTTGGTATTGTAAATGAGACAAATTCCGTCAGCCGCAAAATGCCGGACTCGGTCGAAGTCGATCCCAATGGCACGGTTACTTCTCGGCAACTTTACGCCGGAGCCTTCACGCAACCCCTGCGATTGCAATCATTCCCGTTCGATCGGCAAACTTTTCGCGTCCAGCTGGTCGCTGTTCGGTATCAGTCCAACGAAGTAGTATTCGTACCAGATCAGATTTGGATTCAGGACGGACTTAAAGGGGCTGGCGGGATCTCGCCATCTGTTACCTTGCCAGATTGGACCATAGAGAAATTTGAGGTCAAGCCGCTCGTGTACGCGCTGGCGCCGCGTCACCAGTATTCGAGTTACGCCTTTGAATTCACGGCCTCGCGCAATGTCGAGCACTACATCTTGAAAGTTATCCTTCCTCTCGTCCTGATCGTGATCAGTTCGTGGGCCGTTTTCTGGATCGATCCGATTAATGCGAGCTCTCAGGTCAGCATCGCGATGACTTCAATGCTGACGCTGATTGCTTATCGTTTCGCCATCGACAGTCAGTTGCCGCCGTTGCCATACATGACGCGACTGGATGTTTTTATCCTGGCCAGCACATTGCTCGTTTTCTTTTCCCTCATCGAGGTTGTGGCGACCATCATCCTCGATAACATCCAGAAGAAGAAGCGGGCGGTAAGAATTGATCGCTACTGCCGCGTTATCTTCCCGGTGATCTTCGGGATCGCATCGATCGCCACATTTGCTCACCCGCGCGGCTGATCCGAACGAAGGCCGGCATCACTGCCGCACATAAAGAGTGAGCACGAGTTTCTGATTGACGAGCGTGACGGGACTTGCTCTGAAACGCATGTAATCGGAAGATCAAACACAGAGATAGAAAGGAAATATTATGGCCACAAAAGATAAATCGACGGAGTCAGTGTACAGAGTAACGGAAGTAATCGGGACGAGTACGCAGTCCTGGGAGGATGCGGCAAAGGCCGCGGTGCGGACCGCTGCGGGCACGCTGCGTGATCTGCGCATTGCCGAGGTTGTGAGATGGATGTGAAGATCGAGGACGGCAAAGTGCTCGAGTTCCGTACGCGCTTACAACTCTCTTTTAAGTACGAAAGCTAGTCCGCAGGTGCAACGGGCGCGGTCGAATTTCACCGCGCACCTTCTCGGGCTATTTGAGCGAACATCCTCATCGCCCTGATGAATGGCAAAATTCCCGGACTTCACCACGTGACTGCGATCGCCAGCGATCCGCAGCAAAATCTCGATTTCTATGCGGGGCTTCTTGGTCTTCGTTTTGTAAAACGCACAGTCAATTTCGATGATCCGGGAACGTATCATTTCTATTTCGGCGATCGACGGGGAACACCTGGAACAATTCTGACCTTTTTTCCCTGGCCTGGTGTGCGACGCGGGATTCGCGGCACCGGCCAAATCGAGGCGACAGCATTTTCAATTTCACCCGACTCGGTCGGCTTTTGGCTGGAGCGTTTGAAACAGCAGCATGTTTCGGCGGAAAAGACAGCGTCGCGTTTTGGAGAAGAAGTAATTCGGTTTCTCGATCCTGACGGACTCTTGCTGGAATTGATCGCTTCAAATTCGCTCGCACCGATTGAACCGTGGCCCGATAGCGCGATTCCTCCGGAACATGCGCTCCGCGGATTTCACAGCGTGTCGGCTGCTTTGGAAGGTTACGAAAAGACGGCGCGTTTGCTCACCGACGCGTTCGGTTACCGGTTGGTCGAGGAATCAGGTAACCGGTTTCGCTTCGCATCGCGTTACGATAGCGCACCGGGCCGAATCGTTGATTTGCTTTGTCTGCCTGATTCCGGCGTTGGACGTGTGGCGGCCGGATCGGTGCATCACATCGCGTTTCGCGCCCGTGACGAGCAAGAACAACTCCATTGGCGCGAAAAGCTCGTCGATCTTGGCTACAACGTGACGCCGGTAATCGATCGAATTTATTTTCATTCAATCTATTTTCGCGAACCGGGCGGGGTACTCTTTGAAATAGCGACCGAACCTCCCGGTTTTATCTTCGATGAAACAATTGAAAAACTCGGGAGTGGTCTGCGCCTCCCACCGTGGCTCGAATCCGCGCGCTCGCAGATCGAGAAAATTCTTCCGCCGATCCAAGAGCCACACACACAATGAGGCTGCAGCCGGACTTTCTTCATGAATTCGTTCGGGGTAATTCGAACCGGACGCTCTTACTCTTGCATGGCACCGGTGGAAACGAACGCGATCTCATACCGCTCGGACGTGAACTCGATCCCGATGCGTCACTGCTTAGCCCACGCGGGAAAATTCTCGAAAACGGAATGCCGCGATTCTTTCGCCGACTAACTGAAGGCGTATTCGACTTGGAAGATTTGAAAACGCGAACAAACGAGCTGGCCGATTTTGTCGCTTCGGCAGTGCTCCAATACGAACTTTCGGCGGACCATATTCTTGGCGTCGGTTATTCCAACGGTGCCAACATCGCTGCAAGCATGTTATTGCTTCGCCCGGAAATTATGCGCGCGGCAATTCTATTTCGCGCCATGGTGCCACTGATTCCAAACAAATTGCCCGACCTTTCGTCTGTTCGCGTTTGGATCGGCGCAGGTGATCAGGATCCGATCGTCCCCGCATCTGAGACAAAGAGTCTGGCGGAACTCCTTCGTCGCGCAGGCGCAGACGTGACGATTCGGTTCGCAAAAGCAGCGCATGGACTGAGCAATAATGATGTTATCACCGCACGAGAATGGCTTGAGAAATTGAAATAGTTGTGGGGGAAGCTGTCAGCTTCCCCTACAGATATGAAATGTCAGGATGAAAACGACCCGGCTCGAAGCGTTCAGCGATGGCGTCCTTGCGATTATCATTACGATTATGGTGCTGGAATTGAAGGTACCGCATGCAGTTGAGCTCTCCGCGTTGAAACCCGTTCTACCGGTATTGTTGAGCTATGTGCTGAGCTTCATTTACCTCGGCATTTATTGGAATAATCATCACCATCTGTTCCAGGCCACGAAGGAGGTTAGCGGCGGAATTCTGTGGGCAAACCTTCATCTCCTTTTCTGGTTGTCGCTCTTTCCGTTCACGACAGCCTGGATGGGTGAAAATCATCTCGCCCCAATCCCGACCGCCGTTTATGGCTTCGTGCTGCTAATGGCGGCAATAGCCTACATTGTTCTGCAGTACACCATCATCGCCAAGGAGGGCCGCGAATCGCTTCTGGCGCAGGCTATTGGGAAAGATCGGAAAGGTAAAATCTCTCCCCTCCTCTACCTCGTCGCTATCCCGCTCGCGTTTGTGAGCTCCTGGATCGCAGGTGGGCTGTACGTATTCGCCGCGCTCCTCTGGTTGATTCCTGATCCCCGGATCGAGCGGAAGCTCGAGAAACGCAAAGAGTAAAACAAAGACGGAAATCGAGTTTCGATAGCAAATCGCAACGCTAACCGATGAACCCACCTGAGAATTCAATGGCATTTGGCGCGCCGGGGATCGAGCCGCGCTGGACTTCGAGTGCCAAGGAAGGCATAGGGACAGCCTATCACACCAGTTGCCGCGTTTGGTTCACGCTGAGTCACGGCATTGTGAACGAGATTTATTATCCGCATGTCGATCAACCGAACACACGTGACTTTCAGTTTCTTATAAGCGACGGCGAAACGTTTTGCCACGAGGAAAAACGCGACCTGACTCACGCGATCGATTACCCGGAACGCGATTGCCTTCTTTATCGTCTCACCAATTCGGAGCCGAGCGGTCGCTATCGCCTGGTCAAACATGTGCTCACGGTTCCGCATAGATCGGTCCTACTTGTGCACACGAAAGTCGAGGTGCTGGATGAATCGTTGCACGGGAAGCTGCGGCTCTACGCATTGCTGGCTCCTCATCTGGCTCGTTACGGTGCCGGTAACTCTGGATGGTGTTCTGAAATCGGTGACGTCAAACTCATCCGCGCGCATCGTGAAAGCGTCGAGCTGCTCATGGCCTGCAGTACTGGTTTTTCTCGCCGATCCGTCGGCTACGTCGGCTTCAGTGATGGTTGGCGGGATCTCATGGACAATTTCAAAATGGATTGGCAATTTCGCGCGGCTGAGAATGGCAACATCGCGCTAACGGGCGAAATCAACCTGCCCGGCAGCGGCGAATTCACAATCGCGGTAGCATTCGGCCGCAGCTATCAGAGCGCCGCCACCAAGTTATTCCAATCGCTGGCTGAGCCGTTCGAGTTACATCGTCAGGGATATATCCGCCAATGGCAACGTGCGGTGGTGAATCCAAAATTCGACTTCAGCGCCACCACATCCGACGGCGGTGGAATGTATCGACTAAGCCGGTGTGTGTTGCTGGCACATGAAGACAAGGTTTTTCAAGGCGCACTCGTTGCATCGATGAGCATCCCCTGGGGCGAAACCAAGGGCGATAACGATCTGGGAGGTTATCACCTGGTGTGGACCCGAGACCTGGTGCAAAGCGCAACAGCACTTCTTGCCACAGGCCAGACAGGCACACCGCTGCGGGCGTTGATCTGGCTGGCTGCAATCCAGCGGCCGGATGGCAGTTTCCCTCAGAATAGTTGGATCGATGGGACCGCTTATTGGTCTGGCCTGCAACTTGACCAGATTGCCGCGCCAATATTACTGGCATGGCGTTTGCACAAATTCGCCGCGGCGAATCCGTCCTCTGGCGGACAAGACGCGCTCGGTCTGTTTAGTCCACGCGTGTTGATTGTGCGCGCTGCCGCGCACTTGATCCTGCAAGGCCCGGTTACCAGCCAGGACCGATGGGAAGAAAACGCCGGTTACTCGCCTTCGACCATCGCCACGGTGATTGCGGCTCTCGTCTGCGCAGCAGAGTGGGCCATGGAATACGGCGAAGCCGCAGCTGCGAATTTTGTTTTTGCGTACGCCGACTGGTTGGCGGCGCACATTGAAGAATGGACGGTTACAACAGAGGGTGAACTGGTCGAGGGATTCCCTCGTCACTACATCCGAATCAATCCGACTAACCCTAACGCGCCCGATCCTCATCCCGATCCGAATACAACAATGATTCAACTCGCCAACGGCGGCGGCCTGCATCCGTCGCGAAATGTGGTTGGCGGCGATTTCCTGCATCTGGTGCGATTCGGTATTCGCGATGCAAACGATCCAATCATTCGCGATTCAATCGAAGTAATAGATCGCGTGCTCAAACATGACTTGCCATACGGTCCGTGCTGGCGGCGCTACAATCACGATGGCTATGGACAAAAGGATGACGGTGGTGCTTTCGATGGAACCGGCGTTGGACGTTGCTGGCCAATTTTGACAGGAGAACGCGGTCATTACGAACTGGCCGCCGGGCGCGATCCAAAACCGTTCGTTGCGGCAATAGAGAATTTCGCGAACCAGGGTGGCATGATCACCGAACAGTTATGGGACGGACCTGACCTACCGGATGCTCACATGAAGCGCGGGTGCCCAACCGGCGCGGCAATGCCGCTTTGTTGGTCGCACGCCGAATACATTTCGCTTGTGCGCAGCTGCCATGACGGTGTTTGCATTGACCGCCTCGAACCGGCGTTCCAGCGCTACGTTCTGAATCCAATCCAAAGCAATTACGAGATTTGGACTCTGCGCTATCCTGCGCAGCGCATGTCTCGCGGGAAAATTTTGCGAATCATTCTTGCTGCCCAGGCAACGGTCGCCTGGTCAACCGGTGGCGGAGCGCGCACTAATCTGTTCGATGCGATTCATGAGAGCAGGCTGAACCTCTGGTTCGCAGATTTTCCCACCGCAGACTGGCCGGCCGGTTCAGTGCTTACGTTTACACTCTTGTGGAAACGTGATCAGCGTTGGGAAGGCCGGGACTGGCATGTAAGCATTCTGTAAATCAAACTTGATTGAACAAACATCTGCCCAATGGCGGAGGCAGGCTTCTTGATAGGTACCTTGCAGGAATGGGCTACCAGTTGTTAGCGCTCGCTAGCCTGCAATCCGACGGGCATTGGACGCTTCCGTGATTGAAGAAATGCAGTGATCTGCGCTAGATCCTCCGGCGAAAGTGATTTCCCGAAGGCAGGCATGTTAACGCCGCCGTTCACAATGCGGATAACGATGTCGCTTTCAGCAAGTGTGTCCCCGATGTAAGTGAGATCAGGACCGCGACGTCCGCCGTATCCTTCGACCAGGTGACAATTCAAACACCCTTTGGCGTGGAAAAGTTTTGCGCCGGTGAAAACTGGGCCGCTTGTAGCACCAACTACTTTCTCGGGCAGCGGTTGCGGATCGAAGTTTGGCGACCACGGCGATCTCGCACCGGCAATCCAGAGCGAGCCAATCATAATCACGCTCAGCAGAACAACAGCGATCGACCACGGCCGGCGAGATGGCGCTCGCTCGCCTCGATTATTGAGCAACGGCACCGCCAGCAAAAGAATGCCGATCAATGTCGGCGCGAGAATCATCACATAGCCTTCAAGCTGCGGCGGAATCAATGCCAGCAACGCAAAATACCAGAGCAAATACCAATCCGGCCGTGGATCGGCCTTGAGAATGCTGGGGTCAGGAGGATTATCGAGCAGCGGCGGTCCGGCAAAATACGCGAGCAGGGCGATCACGACAATCAGGCCTGTGCCAAAAACGAAATCGCGCCACGCGCCTTCGGGCCAGAATGGGCGGCCCGTTTTGTGCATCAACTCTTCATACTCCGTGCGATAAGTTGCCGGATCGACTGCCTTCCCTGCAGTGGGCGGCTCCGCGATACCGTGACGCAACACCAGTAACAAATGAAACCCAATAAAAACGAACATCAGGGCCGGCATGATGAAAACATGGATTGCGAAAAAGCGGCTTAACGTCGCGCCACCGATCGTCGTTCCGCCGAGAATGAATTGCGCCAGAAAATTGCCGATCCACGGCACCCGGCCGGCCTGCTCCGCGGCGATCACGACAGACCACGTGGCCGTTTGGTCCCAGCGCAGCAATTGACCTGTGAATCCCATCACTAGCGTGAACCCGAGTAGCAGTACTCCAGTAGTCCAATTCATCTCGCGCGGGAACTTGTAGGAGCCGAACAAAAATGTCTGCGCCATGTGCGCGCCTACCATCAACACCATGGCCGACGCGCCAAAGTAATGCATCCCGCGGAGGAACCTGCCGAACGGCGCCTGGTTGGTGATAAATTCCAGCGTCTCGTAGGCCTGCGACGAGGATGAGACGTAGGAAAAAGCCAGGGCTACACCCGTCACCACTTGCACGATAAACGCGACGAGCGTGGCGCTGCCAAACACGTACCACCAACGCGCATCGTGCGGCACGAGATGTTTCATACTCGGGCCGATCAGCGCCGAAATCCCGAGCCGGTCATCGAGCCATTGCCATGACTTGATAATCAGCCGTTTCATAGCGTTGTGGTAATCGGAATGGCCATCGTTTTGATTTGGATCTGGCCATTTGCAGTCCGCACGTCGTAACGAATCAACGGCTTTGGCGGCGGCCCGGCGGCGACCGTTCCGTCAGAGTAATAAACTCCGCCGTGACACGGACACATGAACAAATCCGCATCAGCAAGCCAGCGCACCGGACACCCGAGGTGTGTGCAGTTGACGGAGAACGCGATGAACTCAACCTCGTTCACGCGGCGCAGCCACAGCGCGCTCTTAGCCGTGATACCCGCCCACGGAAGCGGCGACGGATCGACAACAGTGACGCTCACTGTTTTGCCAATTTCAAAATCGGTAATCTTGCCAACGGAAATCCATTTGCCTGTCGTCTTGCGAAAAATCGGCGCAATTACAAAACCGACGAGTGGAATTCCGAGAATTGCCGCGCACAAACTGCCGAGCCCGATGCACAGTTTTTCCAAGAAACACCGCCGAGTAATTTCCTCCGGCGTCAGCGGCGGCTCCGGTAATGAATGATCAGCGGGAACTTCGTTCACAGAGAATTTCGTAAATCCATCCGGCAAGCGACGCCCAAAAAAGACCGATGCCCACTGCGAGAATAACCCATGAGGTGATCAGCCCCCAGAAAAGGAACGTTATTCCCATCGCCAGGCCGGCGGGGAAAAAGTTCGGACGCGGGAGCGTTTCGTGTGGCAACGGCTCCCAGCCTGGCGGCACGTTCGGATGTGTTTCGTTTGTCATAAAGGTTTGCCTGTGACTGGTGGGCTCGCTTCAGGATGCGCGAACCAACGCACAAGCTGCACAACGATCGCGCCCAGATAAACCAGACACATCGGCACCCACATGAGAAGGCCACCCATTTGCTGGTCTTTATCCGGAGTGACACCCCAGTGCGATTGAACCAAGTTCAGAACGCCTAAGCGATCAGCGGGCGGTTGCGCGTAAATCGGACACACGCTCACCGGCGAGAATGTGATGAGAATTCCGAGAATGCTGCACGCCGCACAGGCGCTGAAAAGATAAAGCACTGCGCCCGGCGCCGACATCCGCTGCTCTTCGCGCGGCGCAAGGATTTGCCGCCAGAAAATCGTGCCTAACAAGAGGAGCGAAGAAATTTGAAGCGCGTTAACGAGCTGGGATGAAACAGCGGCATTGCAAAGGGGCCGCGCATGCCACAACCACATTGCGCCTACCCCGGCGATCCATCCGACAAACGGATTGGCAATCGGCCATGATCGCGATCCAAGCGAGATCCAACGCGGCAGACTCATCCACACAAGCGCAGGGACGATGAGCAACAGCAAGATATGTTGCAGCATGTGCGCGCTGAAAAGGTAGCCCGCTGCCAGCGCATTAAGCGGAGACATCAACGTCAGCACAAACACGCCCACTCCCGCCAGCAGATAGAGAATGCGACGATTCACGCCGAACGCCCAGAAATACGCGATAAGCGCAGCCGCAGCAGCAATCAGCACCTGCGAATTCCACGTCCACGCTGAAGTAAGAAATTGCTGTGTTGTCATCGGATCAAAGGCCAGAGGTAAACGATCGAGAACACGAGCACCCACACGACATCGACGAAGTGCCAGTAGTAACCGACTGCGCCAAGCGCGGGAAAACGGCCGCTTTTGAGGTTACTGACAAGAGCTACACCGAGCACAACCAGCAAGGCAAGCAAACCGAAGCTGACGTGCAATCCGTGAAACCCGGTAAGGGTAAAAAAGGCGGTGGCAAAAAGATCCAAGCCGACGGTCACACCGCTCTGAAACAGGTCCCAGTATTCTAGTCCTTGACCGACCATAAAAATGCCTCCGAGCACAATCGTCGCGATGAGCCAAGCCTTCATTTTCCCGAGGTTGTTTGCCCGCAGGCCCACTTCGGACCGCCAGATTGTAAAGCTGCTCGCAAACAGGCAGATGCTAAAGATGGTTGTCTTAAGCACGTCCAACTGTTGCGCCCCGGGGCCGCTCTGCGAAGTCGCATTGTAAAAAAGGTACACGAGGATCAGCACTCCAAAGAAGCCTGCTTCGGAAATAATGAAAGTAAGGACGCCGGCTTTGATTTTGTCCGGTCGAAAGGTGTCGATCGCTCCTCCCACAGGTACGACTGGATCCGGGCGATCGGGGTTCGCATAATCCCAGAGCGGACGTCGGCTGCGAATGGGCGGGAGCGCGTCGAAGTTCTCATACGGCGGCGGCGAAGTCGTCGCCCATTCCAGCGTCCACGCGTTCCACGGATTGTCGCCTGCCGGTCTTCCGCGAACCAGACTCGCAACCAAGTCCCACACGAACACAACGGACCCGGCCGCCATGAAAAACGCGCCGATAGTCGAGACCATGTTCATCCAACCCCAACCAGGCAAATCCGGATAGGTAAAAACGCGCCGCGGCATCCCTGCCAACCCAAGCACGTGTTGAATCATGAACGTCAGGTTGAAGCCGATAGTCATTAGCCAGAACGTCCATTTGCCAAGCCGTTCCGACAGCATTCGGCCGCTCATCTTTGGAAACCAATAATAAAGGCCCCCCAGTATCGCGAAGACGATCAGCCCGACGAAAACGTTATGAAAATGTGCGACGAGGTAATAGCTGTTCTTCGTCTGCCAATCGAGAGGTGCCACTGCGTGACTCACGCCGGTGAGTCCCCCGATCAGGAATTGCAGCAGCGCTGCGATGCAGAAAAGCATCGGCGTCGCGAATCGCACACGGCCGCCGACCATTGTTGCGCTCCAGTTGAACAGCTTCACGCCCGTTGGAACGGCGATCAGCACGCTGGCCGCGACAAAGAACAGATCGACAGCATGTCCGAGCCCAACCGTAAACATGTGATGAGCCCATACGAGTAGACTGAGAATAACGATGACCACAGTCGAAGCGGCGACAAACTCATGGCCAAAGATTGATTTGCGCGAGAAAACTGGGATCACTTCCGACAGGATCGCAAACGCCGGAATGGCGACGATGTAAACCTCCGGATGCCCAAAAGCCCAGAAGATGTGCTGCCACATAATTGCTGAGCCGCCGCCAAACGGCAGAAAAAATCGGCCGCCGAGTAGTCGATCGATCAAGAGCATCACCAGCCCCGCATTCAGGATTGGTAATGCTAGAATCACTAGGAACGCGTTCATGAAAACCATCCACGTGAACAATGGAAGCCGGCGTAGCGTCATGCCCGGCGCGCGCTGAGTCAGGACAGTCACGATGAAATTGATCCCAGCGCTTACGGATCCTATGCCGAGCACCAGCAGCGATATCGCCCAGTAATCTACACCGAGCTGCGATGAATACGGCGCTTCACTCAACGGGGTATATGCGAACCAGCCGACAGCTGGCGCGCCGCCTGCGAGAAAACTGAAATGCAAGAGGATGCCTCCAAACGGCACGAGCCATACACCAAGCGCGTTCAGGCGCGGGAACGCCATGTCGCGCGCGCCGATTTGAAGCGGCAAAATGTAATTCATGATGCCGAAGAGCACCGGCATCGCGACGAGAAAAATCATCGTTGTGCCGTGCATGGTGAAAATCCAGTTATAAGTATCCGGTGCTAACAGTGTGTTGTTAGGCACCATCAATTGCAGCCGTATCAAAAGCGCTTCGATCCCGGCGATGACGAAGAAAACCAGGCCGGTGAGCATGTAGAGCACGCCGATGCGCTTGTGATCGATGGTCGAAAGCCACGCCAGCTCCCAGTGCTGGCGCTCCGCGGGCGTCAGAAGACGGGCGACTCGAGCGGTAATTGTGGTGTCACCGTTCATTTCAGTGTCTCGATGTAATCAGCAAGTTGGGTCACCTGTTCCTCAGTAAATTTGAAGTTCGGCATCTTAGCCCCGATCTTGACCTGCTGCGTATCGTGCAGCCAGCGACGCAAATTTTCCGGCGTGTTGGCGACGATTCCTGCGCCGAGTTGTTTGCGGCTCGCGAAATGGGTAAGGTCCGGGCCGAAGGTTGCACAAGCGATTGTTCCCTTGATGGTGTGGCAGCTTACGCAAGTCATTTGCTCGAAAAGAGCGAGACCCTTCTGCGCGTTCTGATTCACTGGCGCGGGAGCCGGGAGAAGTTGTGCTTGTTCCCACTTTTGAAATTCCTCCTGCGGCTGCGCGACCAGCAGAAAGTGCATCCAGGCGTGCTGTGTTCCGCAAAATTCGGAGCAGAAGCCAAGGTATGTGCCGATCTTGTCGGCTTGAATCCAGATATGATTCGGATGACCTGGCACGGTCGTCATTTTTCGCGCGAGCTCGGGGACCCAGAACTCATGCAGCACGTCCGCCGCGTCCAATCTCAACGCCAGTGCTCTTCCCACTGGAATGTGAATTTCATTCGCGACGACGGCGCCCGAGTTTGTGTAGCGCGCTTCCCACCACCATTGATGACCGATTACGACGATATCGGGCTTTGGCGGTGGCGGCGGATCGGAGATGCCCATGGTTCGCGCCGCGAGCACGAAGAGCACGGCGACGATGGCAAGCGGAATCGCCGTCCACACAATCTCGACGGTGTTGTTCCCTGCGCCCTGCCCTGGGTCGCGTTCGCCTTCGCGCCAACGGGGGAAACGCAGCAGCGCACAGACCACGATCCCAACAACCACTGCGAAAATCACGGCCAGCACAATCGCTGTCACGATGCCCAGATTGAAAATCGCGCGGGCCTGGGGCGATTGCGGGTTGAGCGTTTTCACAACATCCGCACCCAACAATGCAGTGATCGGCAGTTGCAGATTCACGAGGAGATCGATTGTGTCCACCGCTTCCAACGAATGCCAGAACATTCACTTGAACGCCTGGATGACGTCCGAGCGGGAGCCGACAATGCCGATCAATTACGAATCATGATGGCAAAAATATCAAAAGGGTCGATTTTTCGAGTTGTTTGTATCTGCACTCGACACTTCAGTTTGCGATCAACGATAATGAAATTGATGAAACTGCTTCATGTTCTTGCCGCGCTCCTGATCCTGAGCTCGTTTTGCAGCTGTTCGCGCAAGGATCCAGCGCAGACTGGTCCGCCTCCTCCGGAAGTACTAGTGACAACTGTCACGCCGCAGGATGTGCCACGTGTACTGGAACGCGTAGCCACACTTGACGGGTTCATCAACGCCAATATCAATGCGCAAGTACAAGGCTACATCGTCGCGCGCGATTACACCGAGGGCAGCATCGTAAAAATAGGCGACCTCCTTTTCCAGATCGATCCGCGCCCATTTGAAGCCGCATTGGCGCAAGCGAGGGGAACTCTGGCAAAAGACAAAGCTAATCAGGTAAAGGCAGACGCAGACGAAAAGCGCGCGCTCGATTTATTCACCAAGCAAGTCATCAGCGATCAGGAGCGAGATACAGCCACTGCAGCTGCAGAGGCGGGCAGAGCGAATGTCGAAGCTGATGAAGCAGCAGTGCAACAGGCGCAGCTCAATCTTGGATATACAAAGATCCTCGCGCCGATAGAAGGTGTGTCAGGGTTTGCTAACGCCCAGGTTGGCGATCTTGTTAGCCCAACGAGCGGTCCCCTTACCACGGTTTCACAAATCGATCCGATCAAAGCCATCGTCACCACCGGCGAAGGCGCCTTCACAGATTTCATTTCGCGCCATCCCGATCCAAAGGAACGCGACGCGTATGTCAAAAGTCTTGAGTTCCAATTGATTCTCGGCAACGGCGAAATTTATCCTCAGAAAGGAAAGTTTTATGCACTAGATCGCAGCCTGGATCCCAGGACTGGGTCGATCCGCTACGAAGTGACGTTTCCAAATCCGGGAGATGCTTTGCGGCCCGGACAATTCGGCAAGGTGCGTTTTGTCGCCGACATGAAAAAAGGCGCGATGGTGATTCCGCAGGAAGCTGTTACGGAATTGCAGGGCAGTTATCAAGTCGCCGTTGTTGGCGATGACAACAAGGTCAGCATCCGTCCGGTACAAATGGGCGAACGCATCGGTGCGATGTGGGAAGTCACCGATGGCCTGAAACCCGGCGATAAAGTCGTGGTGGAAGGAGTGCAAAAAGTCCGCGAAGGCTCGGCGGTCACGGTGAAAGAGTGGTCACGTCCGGCCGATGCTTTGGTTTCAAAGTCTGACCAGGCAAAGGGGCGCTGATAAATGTCGGAGTTTTTCGTCAGGCGTCCGATTGTCGCGATCGTCATCGCGATTTTGATGACGCTCATCGGTGGCGTCTGTATTCTCGCGCTGCCGATCGCACAGTATCCGCAAATCGCGCCACCGGAAATTCAGGTGCAGACGCACTACACCGGCGCGGATGCACTGACGATTGAGCAATCAGTTGCGGCGCCGATCGAGCAGCAAATGAGTGGCGTGGACAACATGAACTACATGTACTCGATCAACGCCAATAGCGGCGACATTCGACTGATCGTGGACTTCGATGTCGCGACTGATCCGAACATCGATCAAGTCCTCACACAGCTCCGAGTATCGCAAGCGCAATCGCAGTTGCCTCCCGATGTTATTAACTATGGCATCACCGTTAAAAAATCGACGACGGCGCCATTAATGCTGATCTCTCTTTATTCGCCCAAATCCAGCTACGACAATATTTTTCTCGCTAACTACGCCTACATCAATCTCGTCGATCAACTGACCCGCGTCCCAGGTATTGGCAATGTGCAGGTTTTCGGCGCGGGACAGTACGCCATGCGGCTGTGGGTGAAGCCGGATCAGCTCGCGAAACTCGGCATTACTGTGCCGGACATCATCACCGCAGTGCAAAAGCAGAACACGGTAAATCCCGCCGGGCAGATTGGCGGTGAGCCGATTCCAAGCGGACAGAAGTTTACATACACCGTACGCGCGCAGGGCCGGTTGCAAACGCCGGAAGAATTTGGGAACATCGTCGTTCGGGCGAACCCGGACGGCTCGTTTGTGCGCGTGAAAGACATCGCGCGGATTGATCTCGGCGCGCAAACCTACAACTTGAAAGGCAGGCTCAACGGACAACCCGCGGCGATTATCGCTTTGTATCAACTGCCCGGAACCAACGCCGTTAAAGCCGCCGAAGGCGTGCGCAAGTTAATGGCGGAAGCAAAGCAGCGGTTTCCCGGGGATATGGATTACGCTGTCTCGCTCGACCAAACGCTCTCCGTCACCGAAGGTATGCGCGAAATTCTGAAGACGTTGTTCGAAGCGCTCGCGCTCGTCGTGCTCGTCGTATTCCTCTTCCTCCAGACCTGGCGCGCGACGCTGATTCCCCTCTGTGCGGTGCCAGTTTCGTTGATTGGAACATTTGTGCTGTTCCCCTTGTTCGGATTCTCGATCAACACGCTTTCGCTTTTTGGACTTGTGCTCGCCATCGGGCTTGTGGTTGACGACGCGATTGTTGTTGTCGAAGCAGTTGAGCGTCACATCGAAGAAGGAATGTCTCCGCGTGATGCGACGCTTCAGGCGATGCGCGAGGTCTCAGGAGTGGTAATCGGCGTCGCACTCGTACTTTCGGCCGTGTTTATTCCTACCGCATTTCTTCCAGGTATCACCGGTAGGTTGTACCAACAGTTCGCGCTCACGATCGCTATCTCCGTCATCTTCTCAGCATTCAACGCGCTCTCGCTGAGCCCGGCGCTTGCAGCCATGCTGCTCCGCCCACGAAAGAAAACGCGTGGTCCGGTTGGCTGGTTTTTCGATCGATTTAATCGCGTCTTTGCAAGCGCGAATCGTGGCTACGTGAGTTTGTCGCGGTTCGCTATCCGAAAATCCGTGCTCAGTTTTGCATTGCTCGCGGCGCTTGCGATCGGCGCTGGTCTTTTTGGGTCGCGATTACCGAGCAGCTTTCTACCCGAGGAAGATCAGGGCTACGTTTTTCTTGCACTGCAGTTGCCTGATGCTGCGTCGCTCGAACGAACCGACCAGGCATGTCGCAAGATTGAAGACTTTTTGAGCAAAACGCCCGGCGTGAAATACACCACCAGCGTGATCGGATTCAGTCTCCTGAGTCTGGTGCAAAATACCTACAGCGCGTTTTTCTTCGTCACATTTAAGCCGTGGAGCGAACGAACCAAGCCCGAAGAACAGTACACAGCAATCAAGACGCGATTAAATCAATACCTATCCACTCTCACTGAAGGTATCGCGTTTGCATTTCCGCCGCCGGCGATCCCTGGCGTCGGCACGTCTGGTGGATTCACTTTTATGCTCGAGGATCGCGCGGGCAAGGATGTCGGGTTCCTTGCGCAAAACCTGAAAACATTTTTAGATGCAGCACGCAAACGGCCCGAGCTCGGCACGCTGATTCCAACCTTTTTACCTAACGTTCCGCAGGTTTTTGTCGACGTCGATCGCGACAAAGTCATCAAGCAGGGAATTGACCTCGGTCAGGTGTATCAGACGCTTCAGACGTTCATGGGCGGTTTTTTTGTGAACTACTTCAATCGGTTCGGACGAACATGGCAGGTTTACGTAGAAGCCGAAGGCGATTACCGCACCGATGCGAACAACGTGGGCCAGTTCTACGTTCGCAATTCAAACGGCGATCCCGTGCCACTCGATGCCATTGCAACTATCAAGAACATCGCCGGTCCGGAATTCACATTGCGTTACAACGAATACCGCGCGGCCCAGATCAATGGTTCTGCCGCACCTGGTTATAGCTCGTACCAGGCGATGAACGCGCTCGAAGAAACTTTTCGCCAAACAATGCCGCGCGAAATGGGCTA
>JBKPOB010000106.1:0-23442 GCA_046732875.1 Verrucomicrobiota bacterium
GCGAGGGCGAATTTCGGATCCCGCTCCAGCGCTTGCCGATAAAAGGTTTGAGCGCGATCAAAGAGTTCGGCAACCAGTCCACTTTCAGCCTGGTGTTCCTCATATTCACCTCTTAGGAACAAATCATAAGCTTCGGTGTCACGCGTGGGAGCTTTGGACAGAGCATCAGACTGGCTCGGGGAAAGTTTAGCCTGCAATGTATCGGCGATCTCTTGGGCAACTTCGGTTTCGACAGCGAAAACGTCCTTTAAGTCTCGATCGTAGCTCTTGGCCCAAAGGTGCGTGTCGGTACGCGCATCGACGAGTTGCACACTTATCCGCACTTTGTCTCCAGCCTTTTGCACGCTGCCTTCAAGCACAGTGGCCACACCGAGTTCGCGGGCCACTGTCTTTAAGTCTTCCGGCTTGCTTTTGTACTTCGCTGTCGAAGAACGGGAGATCACCTTCAAGTCGCCGATGCCGGCGAGTTTGGTCAGGATCTCGCCCTGTATGCCGTCGGAGAAATAGGCATTGTCTGGGTCGCGGCTCAGATTTTCGAGCGGCAGCACCGCGATGCTTTTTTGAGAGATCGACTCGCCTGTTTGCCTGTAAAACGGAAGTCGCCCCACAATCAGCATTGCAATAACCAGCAGCAGCACTCCGATAATGATAAAGTCGAGGATCCGCCCGGTGGCGCGCTGAATCGACCTCGCCTGTGCCGGATGGAGATCTTCTGTCCGTACGATTCCTTCGGGAGTGAATTCGTAGAGCCAGGCGAGTAGCATTGCGATTGGAAACCCGACTACGAGCGCAATGACAACAAAACGCATTGCGGAATTCGGAATTTCAAAAAGCGGTAAGACCTGCGTCGTAAGCTGCGTGAGGAACCATGCAACCACTCCGTATGCCACTGCTGCGCGGTAAACATTTCGCCGCTTTAGCTCACCGAAAAAATTCGTTGGGTTCACTTTGCGCGCCTTGACGAAGCGCTCCTAACGACAGCAATTCTATCTGGATCCGCGTGGCTTGAAAAGCGCGTGCTGTGCGAAGGTTAAAGGTTAACGAGCAAGAGCAGGAGCACGATTAAGGCCAGAGATCAACCGCGGATGGGGGGGGATTCGAACCCCCGGTGCCTTTCGGCACACACGCTTTCCAGGCGTGCACAATAGACCGCTCTGTCACCCATCCGAGAGAATCTTCCTCTTCCTCTGAATCTTACTCTCGGCTTGGCCAAGTTCTACAGAGTCAGACTAAGAGGAAGCGGAAGAGGAAGAGTGTCACAGCTGCAGGCGACGGAATAATTCGTCGAGCGGCAATTGGATGCCGATGTAAAACTCGCCGAAATCCGCGTACTCGGTGCTCACCGGGTCGAAACGCATTTTGTAAACGATCGCTTTGATCTGAAACGTGTCGCGCGCGAACAGCGTCACGCCCCATTCCGCGTCATCGAGACCGGTCGAGCCGGTGATGAGTTGTTTCACTTTGCCGGCGAACTCGCGTCCAACCGTAGCATGTCCCTTCATCAGTTTGCGGCGCTCATCATAGGGCAGCGCGTACCAATTCCGCTGTTCTCCGCGGCGTTTGCTCATGTTATAAAAGCAAACAACCAGCCAATCGGGCAATGTCGGATAAACACGCTCCTGTCGGTAATGTTTTATTCGGTCGCGAAATGCCGCCAGGGCTTCATTGAGTTTTGCGGGATCGTTGCGCACGCTGGACTCAAGCGTATCCGCGTACTCGTCTTCGCTCGTGATGTATTCGCTTTCCTCGGTAAGCGACAGATAACTGTAAACCGGGGTCAGCACATCTGCGCCTAACGAGAGCGAGAGCCGCTTCTCGATTTTGTTGGCATTGTGCAGGTCGGGCGTGATCAACATAAAACCGAGGTCTGCTTTCGGTGTGACCACGCTGAGCGTGAGTAATTGCGTTGAATCCATCGAGCGCACTTCCTGCACAAGCGATGACAGATTTGTCTTTGCCGCATTTTGTTCCTCACGGCTGAGCAATTGCCATTGACCGTACTCGATCCGGTAAAACAGATGCAGACAATGCCAGCCTTCTTCGGGAACCAGCGCAGTACTCTTATCGGTCATCGCGCTAGTCTCCGCTGCGCCATTGACTGGTCAAGAAGGTAGGGGCGATTGACCTCAATAGCCTAGGCGGTTCGGGCGAACCGCCCCTCCCTCAACCCGCGGGCGTTGCCGCTTTCGGCAGATGCACCATGCAGTACTCCTCACCATCGCGCGCCACGCGAAAGTCGAGGTTCGGATCGCTTAATTCGGTTGCGCCACACACTGCGCATTTGTGAAGCGGCTCGGCTTCGCTTCGAGAACTTTGAGCATAGCGCTTTCTTCGCGCCGAGACTTCGCCGTGGTGGCGGGCATCGTGAATAATTTCCGGTCCGAAAAAGATTAAATAATTGGCCAGGGCAGCTACCAGCGCCATGCGATAGGAATTCGTGCCGACAACAAAGCCGAACAATAAGAATGCTGCCGAGATCCAGGCGATCCATTTGATTTTCGCCGGCAAAATAAAGAAAAGATAGATCACTTGATCGGGATAGAACCGCGCGAACGCGAAAAATAACGACGCATACAACATCGAGTTGGAAAAACGTGCGCCGAAGAAAAATGCGGCACCTGTCGTGCCGATCATTCCCACGATGAAATAAAGCGTGAGGCGAAACGCTCCCCACGCCTGTTCGAGACCTTCACCGATAAACCAGAGAAACCAAAGGAGAAGAAAGACCCACAAAAAACTGTCGGTCTGCGGAAGAAAAATATACGTGATCAGTCGCCAGATTTCGCCGTGGCGAATCCGTGCAGGATCGAGGTCAAGCACAGGGCCAAAACCAGGGTTCAAACGAACCAGCAAAAAGACGAGCGCGGTAAGACCGACCACGATGCGCATCAATCCCGGGATTCCAAGAAAACCGAGGCGGCGTTCGAGTTTATCCAGCCAAGTCATCGTTCGGCGACAGTAGCGCAACAATCCCTCACCTCAATCCTCTCCCTTTACGACAGGGAGAGGCGGACCCTTTAGTCACCAAGAGTGACAAGTATGGTGGGCGGCAGATTCTTCCTCTCCTCATCGATCGAGGAGAGGACGAAGGTGAAGAGTCGAAATCGAGCCGCGCTTGGCTATTCGGGGATGCTTGCGCGAGCAGTGGTGCAGTCTAGTTTGCTCGCGTGAGCGAAGCTGCGCCAAAGAAAACGCCGCTTTACCAAGAGCATGTCCGGCTCGGCGCGAGAATGGTTCCGTTCGCCGGGTGGCTCATGCCGGTGCAATACACGGGCATCGTGGAGGAACATCAAGCAGTACGAAACAATGTCGGCATCTTCGATATTTCGCACATGGGACAATTGATCGTGGAGGGAACGGGCGCGTGTGAATGGCTCAACAGCATGCTCACAAATAACGTCGGCAAACTGGATGTTGCCACCGGTCAATACACCTTTTTGCTGAACGAGCATGGGGGCATCATTGATGACCTCATCGTTTATCGGATTGGCGAAGCGAAATTTCTGCTGGTCGTCAATGCGGCGCGCACAGACGAAGACTTGGCGTGGCTGCAAGGCCATCTCAAGGAGGGGCGATCTCCAGATCGCCCTAGCGGCGGACTGGAGACCGCCGCTCCTTGTAGCCTCACAAATCGCAGCGCGGATTTTGGCGGAGTAGCCATTCAAGGTCCGCGCATCGCGGAGTTGTTTCACGCTCTTTTTGGCGCGAATTACGATCTTCCATCCCGAAATTCAATTGCCGATTTGCCATTCAACGAGACGACTGTATCTGTCGCCCGCACCGGTTACACTGGCGAGGACGGCATTGAAGTTTTCTTTCGAGCAGCGGACGCAGCGAAGTTTTGGAATGCCGCGCTCGAAAAAGGAAAACCGTTCGGAATTAAGCCGTGCGGTTTGGGAGCGCGTGACACGTTACGCCTGGAAATGTGCTACCCGCTCAACGGCTCTGATCTGTCGCCAGAACGAAATCCGATCGAAGCGGGACTGGGATTCTTTGTCGACCTGACAAAACCAAACTTCATCGGACGCGACGTATTGCTCGAAACCAAAGAAAAAGGACCGCGCGAAAGGCTCGTCCCGTTTCGAATGAAAGAGAAAGGACCGCCACCGCGACCGCATTACGCGGTCTTCGAGAACGGAGAACACATCGGCGAAGTAACTAGCGGCACGCTTTCTCCGACCTTGAACTGGGGCGTAGGGATGGCGTATGTCTCGACGGCGCGCGCGAAAATCGGCGCCCAGATCGATATCGAAATTCGCGGACAAAAATTTCCCGCTACCATAGAAAAGAAACCGCTCTACAAAAAGCCATGAATGTCCCTGATGAATTGCTCTACACCGAATCACACGAATGGATCAAACGCGAAGGCGACAATGTGCGCGTCGGCATCACCGATCATGCGCAATCTGAATTGACCGACGTTGTTTACGTCGAGCTACCAAAGATGGATCGGCAAGCGAACGCCAAAGAAGCAATCGCAGTCGTCGAATCAGTGAAAGCCGCGAGCGACATTTATGCGCCTGTGAAGGGAACGGTTTTGGAAGTCAACAAAGCGCTCGAAGCGGATCCGGGCCTGATTAACCGCGAACCCTATGGCCAAGGGTGGATTTTCGTTCTCAAACTGGACAACGCCGACGATCTCAAACAGTTGAAAGACGCGGAAGCCTACAAGAAGCAGATTGGTTAGTCATCCCGCGGAAGCGGGTGCTTGCCGTGGCTCGCTCGCGCAGCAACACCGGAGTTCGTGGTCTTTCGCTTGGAGTGAAGGGATCTGCTGCGATGAAGACCAAATACTTCAAATCAGCAAACGATTTTCGCCGATGGCTGGAGAAGAATCATGCGACCGCGCAAGAATTATGGGTCGGTTATTACAAGAAAAACTCGGAGCAACCAAGCATCACCTGGCCAGAATCGGTAGATGAAGCGCTCTGCTTTGGCTGGATCGACGGGATCCGCAAGAGTGTCGATGATTTACGTTACACTATTCGATTTACGCCACGGAGACGGGGAAGCATTTGGAGCGCGGTCAACATCAAGCGCGCGCAGGAGCTAATCGATAAAGATTTGATGAAACCCTCCGGGATGGCCGCGTTTGACGCGCGAAAAGAAAACAGATCCGGCATTTATTCCTACGAACAAAGGAGCGCCAATCTCGACGGGCCTTATGAGAATAAGCTCAAGCAAAACAAAGCAGCCTGGGATTCCTTTTACGCCCAGCCGCCCTCGTATCGAAAAGCGATCGGGTGGTGGATCGTGAGTGCAAAACAGGAGGCGACCCGGCAGAAGCGATTGCAAAAACTGATCGAAGTGTCGGCGAACAAGAAACGCCTGATTTAGCGACGGAACAGTCAAACAAGCTCAGCTTTTCTTGATTGCGAAGCCAATGTATCCCCAACGGCCCCATTCGTAATGTGACGTTCGCTGCGCATCGCGGCGCCTGGTTTTTTTATCATGCGAATACGTCTTCGTGACAAATTCGGGAAATGCAGCATTCATCTGCACGTCATGCGACACCAGCAATCCGCCGTCGCGCAGTCGCGGCCAAAATTGGCGAAACTCCCAGAGCATGTGCCGGTAACTATGCGAGCTGTCGTGCAGGAACATATCTATGGATCGAGGGAGTTGGTCGCGCTTGAGAAAATCTTCGACTTTGCCGCGCATCGGCACGAATCCGCCTGAGGGGGATCGCAATTCGTCTGGAATTAAAGCGCCCTGCTCACATTCCGTGCTCCATTCAATGCTATACAGTTTGGCCGTGGTGAGCTTTTCATCTGCAAGCGCTCTCAAGATAAACGCCGATGACATTCCAATATATCCGCCAGACTCAACGATCACCGTCGGCCGGAGCCAACGAGTCAATCCGTAAAGCGTCCCGCAATCGATCGCTCCCATTACGCCTTCACTACCGTAAGCATCGCGGCGCCGGATCATCTCAGCCATGAATTCGCTTACGCGAATTTCAGCTGCGAAACGCGCGACCGCGTCCCACATTCCGTAAAAAGACGCAGATTGGGCTTGCTCTTGCTTGTTAACCTGTGGCCGCCAGGGCCACTTAAGTGCGCGCATTTTAATTCAGAGCGAAAACATTCGCTGCACTTTCCATCGACGCGAATTTAATTTCCTGTTTTTATAATAATAGGAGCACTTCCGCGACTGATGATTGCTGTAGCGTGCGCTGTCCTCAGCGCACCAATCACGTACGTTCGCACGCGCAGAAGAGTCCGCTGAGGACAGCGGACTCTGCAGCATCGGGCTCAATTACGTAAGTCGCCCCTTTTCTCATGGCTAAGGTGTGCTTAATTCCTCCGTTTTCCCCATGAGCAGCAAATCGAAGCCGCGCGAGGCAGACCTTAACTTTGAGGGGGCGATGGATCGGCTCGAAAAAATTGTCGAGCAAATGGAATCCGGCAAACTTCCGCTCGAAGATCTGATCGTACGCTACGAAGAAGGAATGAACCTGGTAAAAGTTTGCCAGGAACGACTTGCCAAAGCCGAGCAAAAGATCGAAATCATAGCTCGCAATAGTGCAGGAAAGGCGATAATTAAGGATTTCGAGCCTACACCGGAACCGGCTGCTCCGACCGAAGCTGTCGATGAATCCGAAAGCACAAATGATGAAATCAAACTCTTCTGAGTTGGCTCCGACCTCTGAGGCGGTTGCAGCTCCGCGTCTGCTCGATGGAATTCGATCGCCGGCCGACATCAAGGCTCTGCGCGAACAGGACCTCCCCGAACTCGCACAGGAGGTGCGGGACGAACTGATCAGAGTCCTTTCTCAAACCGGAGGGCATCTGGGACCCAATCTGGGCGTCGTCGAACTGACGATTGCGTTGCACCGGGTCTTTAACACGCCCCACGATCGGTTTGTCATGGACGTCAGTCACCAAGGGTACGTCCACAAAATGTTTACCGGGCGGCTGGATCGTTTCAATACGATGCGCCAATTCGGCGGACTCAATGGTTTTCTTTTGCGCACCGAAAGTGAACACGATTGCTATGGCGCAGGTCATGCCGGGACCGCGCTATCAGCTGCGCTCGGCATGGCGGTCGGCCGCGATCTCCGAGGCGGGGACGAAAACATTGTCGTGGTGGCCGGCGACGCGGCATTGACCTGCGGGATCAGCTACGAAGCGCTCAACAATGTAAAAGCGCACACCAAGCGTTTCATAGTCGTGCTGAACGACAATGAGTGGTCGATTGCGAAAAATGTCGGCGCGATCGCAAATTATCTCAACAGCATTGCCACAAGCCCAACGTTTGCGCATTTGCACGAGAAGGCGGCGCATTTCGTCCGCGCAATCGCCGGAAAATCGGTGGCGCACTTCGCGCATAAGGTTGAGGAAAGTGTAAAGGGGTTATTGGTCCCGAGTGTCATTTTCGAGGAACTCGGCCTCCGTTATTACGGACCAATTGATGGACACGATATTCCGTTGCTCATCCGGACTTTTGAGTTTTTGAAAACCCAGGAAGAGCCGGTGTTGTTGCACATTCTCACACAGAAAGGCAAGGGGTACGCCCCGGCCCTCAAGCAACCGGACAAGTTCCACGGCCTCGGCAAATATAAGATTGAGAGCGGCGAGACCGCACCGACGCCAACGCCAACGTATTCGGAGATTTTCGGCAAGACGCTGGCGAAATTCGCGGAGACCAACCAAAAGCTCGTGGCCATAACCGCCGCGATGCCGAGTGGGACTGGTCTTTCACATTTCGCCAAGGCTCACCCCGGCCGCTATTTCGATGTCGGCATCGCCGAGGAGCACGCCACGCTTTTCGCATGTGGTCTGGCAACGCAGGGATTGCAACCATTCCTCGCGATTTACTCCACGTTTTTCCAGCGCGCCTACGACATGGCGATTCACGATATCGCGATCCAGAACCTGAATGTGAAGTTGTGCATGGACCGCGCCGGTTTAAGCGGTGACGACGGCCCAACCCACCACGGCTTGTTCGACATCGGTTACCTGCGACACGTCCCGAATTGGGTGCATATGCAGCCAAAGGATGAGGATGAATTCGTCGATATGCTCTGGACCATGGCGCACTACAACTCCGGTCCAATTGCCATTCGCTATCCGCGCGGGTCGGGAACGGGCGCAAAAGTCAAACCGGAACCGAAGCTTCTGGAGATCGGCAAGGCGGAGGTCGTCCAGCACGGACGTGACGTGGCGATCTTCGGGCTGGGCGCCATGTTTGAAGTGGCCGAGGAAGCGGCCCGCAAACTCGAGGAAAAAGGAATTTCCGTTGCGCTCATCAATCCGCGCTGGATCAAACCCATGGATACTGGCACGCTCGAATTCTTCGCACGTAGCGTGGAAATCGTCTGCACGATCGAAGACCACGTTTTACACAACGGTTTTGGCTGCGCGGTCATGGAACATCTGCACTCGCAAATGATCACTACGCCTGTGGTGCGCATAGGCTGGCCCGATCAATTCATTGAGCACGGCGCCGTTCCAATCCTGCGCAAGAAATACGGCATTACCGCAGACGCGTTGGTGGAAAAAGTTCTGCCGCTACTGCACAAAAAATCGAAGCTTAAGCCTTCTGTGGCCTGAAATTGACCGTCGGCGTTAGCGCCCGCTGTCGAGCGAACTGCAAAAGCGAAGGGCGCCTTCGTTTCCGAAAGCGCCCTTCATATTTTCGATGGCGATAAGCCGAATTCTGTCCGGCCAATTTCTCGGCCAGGATGATCATTTATCTCTCCCGGATTTCTCCGAGAGCCCGGCGAATTCGCATTCGCCGTGATGCGACGATACCCGAGGATCTTTAGCGGGCCGGCTGCCCTTCCTCTGTTTTGTCTTGCACCGCATGGGGTTTTTCATGCCTCGCGAATTACTCCGCGAGCGGTGAGCTCTTACCTCGCCTTTTCACCCTTGCCTGCACTTAAAGAACCGGCGGTATCTTTTCTGTGACACTCTCCGTCACCGCAGTTTTTCAACTGCGACGCCCGCGTGTTTTACGCGGCATGCCGCCGTATGGTGTTCGGACTTTCCTCCAGCAACCCCGAAAGCTTTCGGGGTTACCAGCGATCATCTGCCATCGACGAACAATTTATCACAATTGTTCCCGAAGAAAAGAGAACCGGATGTCAGGCTGGGTCAGCCAAGCTGGCTGACATCCGATTCAAAATGGCGCTGGCACCGTCATGAAGAAAATCGCGATCATCGCGAGCGCGATAAACAGTTTCCCGATCATTGCGCCGAGATTTCCCAGCAAGCTTCCCCAACCGGCCCGACCGGCATCGATCATTCGTTTGCCTGCGATGAATTCACCGACGATCGCGCCAATTACCGGACCCACAAATAATCCGGCAATTCCAAAGAAGATACCAATGAGCGCTCCGAGCAAAGCGCCGAACATTCCCCACTTTGTTGCTCCGAAATATCGCGCACCGAAATAGCCGCTTAGAAAATCGAGCGCATACGTCGCCAAAGTCAGCACCACAAGGATCGCGATCGTTAACCAGCCGACGCTTTTCTCCGGCCCAAGCATCATTCGGTGAAGAAGCGCTCCGGCAAGAATGAGAATTGTCCCGGGAAACACCGGCAGCACAGTGCCAATCAAACCAACCGCGAATAGGATCACCGCGACAGACCACCAGAACAATTCCATCTTGGGCGTTGAAGCGTTAAGGTTCAGTATCGTTGTCATTCTGAGCGAAGTGAAGAATCTCGGACCATTTGTTCCGGCGGTGCAGACATAAAAAATCAGAGGTGTTTCGCTTCGCTCAACATGACAATGATATCTAGACGAGAAATCAGAGTTTCATAACTCCGCTTCAACAGTTCAACGATTTGACGCTCAATGAAGGCTTTGACCCAGCGATCTCGGTTCCTATAGTGAAAGTTTCCCCGTTGAACTCGAATTGGAGGATTGGTTTATGCCACTTTCTGTTGGAACTAAAGCGCCAGATTTCACGTTATCGACCAAGGCCGCCGATGGGCCGAAGCAAATCAAACTGAGCGGCAATTTCGGAAAGAAAAACACGTTGCTGCTTTTCTTTCCCATGGCTTTCACGGGTACCTGCACGACTGAAATGTGCGAAGTTAGCGCGGGTCTCAACGCCTACACTAATTTGAATGCCGCCGTTTACGGAATCAGCGGCGATAATCCGTTTGCGCAGGAAGCCTGGGCGCAAAAGGAGAAAATCACCGTGCCGTTGCTAAGTGACTATGAACACAGGGTCGCGAAGGATTACGGCGTCATGTACGATTCGTTCCTGCCGCAAATGAATCTCGGCATGGGAGGCGTGCCGAAACGATCTGCATTCATCATCGATAAGAACGGTGTGATCCAGTACGCGGAGAGCACTGATGACGCACGCCAGCTCCCCAATTTCGATAAAATCAAAGCGAAACTGGAAGAACTGAAATGACCACGCTGACATGTGGAGCTGCCGCTCGGAATGACAATAAACGATGCACGACGAATTTAAAACGCTGAAAAAATTTGACGCCGGCAAAGGGCGCGAAGCATTTTTCTATTCGCTTCCGGCTCTCGGGGAACAGGGCATCGGGAAAATTTCGCGGTTGCCGGTTAGCATCCGGATTGTTCTCGAATCGGTCCTGCGCAACTGCGACGGCCAAAAAGTCCGGCGCAAAGATGTTGAAGCGCTGGCGAACTGGAACGCGAAATCACCCGCGAACGCGGAGATCCCCTTCGTCGTTGCGCGCATTGTTTTGCAGGATTTCACCGGAGTTCCGCTGATTGTCGACCTCGCAGCGATGCGCAGCGCCGTGCAACGGCTCGGGCGCGACCCGAAGATCATCGAGCCGCTCGTGCCAGTTGACCTGGTCGTCGATCACTCAGTGCAGGTCGATTTCTTCGGTTCACCGCGCGCGTTGGAACTCAATTTGGACATGGAATTCAAACGCAATCGCGAGCGTTACCAGTTTCTTAAATGGGGTCAGCAGGCGTTCAAAACCTTCCAGCTCATTCCGCCGGGAATCGGCATCGTGCATCAAGTGAACCTGGAGTACTTGGCTAAAGGAGTTCTGTCTGCCCAATCAACCATCAACAATCAACCATCGACTATCTACTTCCCCGACACTCTCGTCGGTACGGATTCCCACACGACCATGATCAACGGTCTAGGCGTGGTTGGCTGGGGCGTCGGCGGAATTGAGGCCGAAGCCGGGATGCTCGGGCAGCCGGTTTACTTTTTGACGCCGGAAGTGGTGGGCGTGCACATGACTGGACAATTGCGCGAAGGGGTGACCGCAACCGATCTCGTCTTACACATCACGCAGTTGCTGCGCGCACAAAAGGTCGTTGGTAAATTCGTTGAATTTTACGGTGAAGGTGCCGCTTCGCTGCCCGTGCCTGATCGCGCAACCATCGGTAACATGTCCCCGGAGTACGGCGCGACCATGGGTTTTTTCCCGGTTGACCACGAGTCAGTGAATTATTTGCGGGCTACGGGACGCAGCGAGGAGGTATGCCTTGCTTTCGAAAATTATTTTCGCGCCCAGAACATGTTTGGCATGCCGCGAAAAGGCGAAATTGATTATAGCGTTGATATCAATTTGGATCTGGCGGACGTGCAGCCGAGTGTCGCCGGACCGAAAAGGCCTCAGGACCGGATCAACTTACCGGAGCTCGGCAAAAAGTTTCGCGAACTCCTTGAAAAACCAGTGCACGACGGCGGCTACGGAAAGAAACAGATCGATCTTCGGGAAAAACATGCCGTCGAATTGAATGGTAGCGCTCCGCGCAACGGCGCAATGTTTTCTACTGATACAAAGGAGGATCAGGGAATCAGACCCGGCGAAGCACTGAACGTGCTGGAGATGGTGTCAAACCGTCCGACGCCTGATCTGGGTAAAGAAATCGAAGCTGAATCGGGCGACGTTTTTGCGCGAGGGCGCACTCACATCGGGCACGGCAGCGTGCTGATCGCCGCGATAACAAGCTGCACGAACACGAGCAACCCGAGCGTGATGATAGCGGCTGGACTGTTGGCGAAAAAAGCAGTCGAGCGCGGTTTGCGTGTCGATCCTGGCGTGAAAACGTCGCTCGCACCCGGGTCGCGCGTTGTTTCCGATTATTTGGAAAAGACCGGACTCCAAAAATATCTCGACCAGCTAGGATTCAATCTCGTCGGCTATGGTTGCACCACTTGTATCGGCAACTCGGGACCACTGCATCCAAACATCGAGAAGACAATTCACAAATACGATCTGGTTGCAGCTTCGGTTCTTTCGGGAAATCGGAATTTTGAAGCGCGCGTGCACCAGCATATCAAAGCGAATTTCCTGATGTCGCCCCCGTTGGTTGTCGCCTTTGCCCTCGCCGGCCGAGTTCACATCGATCTTTCCCGCGACCCACTTGGCAAGGACAAGAACGGCAAAGAAATCTTCTTGCGCGACCTCTGGCCGACTCTTAGCGAGATCCAGCATATGATGCAAAGAGCGCTCACACCTGAAACGTTCCGGAAATTTTATCGCGATTTCGCAGAGCAAAATCCGAAGTGGAACGAAATTCCGTCGAGCACCGGCGACATTTACCAATGGGACGAGGAAAGCGATTACATTCATGATCCGCCGTTTTTCGATAACTTTTCGATGGAGCCCGGCCATATCGCCGAAATCCGAGGCGCTCGCGCGCTTGGCATTTTTGGCGACACAGTAACGACCGATCACATTTCCCCCGCGGGAGCAATCAAGGAAACTTCGCCAGCCGGAAAATATTTAGTGTCGCGCGGAATTCAGCCGCGGGATTTCAACAGTTACGGCAGCCGCCGAGGGAATGATCTGGTAATGACGCGGGGCACATTTGCCAATGTGCGGATCAAGAACCTGATGGTGCCAGGAACCGAAGGCGGCGTGACGAAGTTCTATAGTAGCGCTACCGTACCGGTTGCGAAGGAGCGCAAGCCAGAGGCTCGCGCTACTTTAGAGGGCGAACAGATGTCGATCTTCGATGCGGCAATGAAATACGCGGAGACAAAGACTCCATTGGTCATTCTCGCCGGTCACGAATATGGGACGGGTTCGTCGCGCGATTGGGCAGCGAAAGGCACACGTTTGTTAGGCGTAAAAGCCGTTATCGCGGCGAGCTTTGAGCGGATTCACCGTTCAAACCTCGTTGGTATGGGCGTGTTGCCGTTGCAGTTTCTCGAGGGCACCTCCGCGGAATCGCTTGGGCTCGACGGCTCGGAGAAGTTTTCGATCACGGGATTGTCCGACTCGATCAAACCAGGACAACAAGTCACGCTGGAGATTGGAAAAGCGAACGGCCAGAAACGTTCATTGCCAGTGAAGCTTCGGATCGATACACCGATCGAAATCGATTATTACCAGCACGGCGGGATTTTGCCGTTCGTGCTGCGGCAACTACTCGCGAAGTAATTCGCCGCTGATTCTGCAGCAGTCTCGACGCCTGCGGCAACCCCCTGCAGCAATTGGTGCGAATTCGTGCAATTCGTGTCTCTATTTGCTGGCGGCCTTGGCGCCCGCGACGATCTTGTCGAAGCGCGGATCGCCGCGCAAATCATCCCAGCACGGATTGAAACGGAGATCGCCGTAGGTCGGAGCCGCCCCCGGCATCGTTGCGATAATTTCGAGTTGTTCCAGTGCCCGGTCGCGCTCGCCGGTCCACGCGTAAACCAGCGCTAAGTTTGCGGCAAGCGCCGGGCCGGCAATGGAATCCTTGGCAATCGGCATGAGTTCAACCGCGCGAAGGGCCTCGCGGATCGCATCGTCTTTCCGGCCAAGACCGGCATCAAGCATCGCGGCTTGCCTAAAATATTCCTCATCCCTGGGCTTTTCCCTCCATGTCACCTCCAGCTTCTTGCGCGCGGTTGCAAACACCGTTAGGGCCTTCTGCTTATCGCCACGCGCACGCGCAACCTCTCCATCGGCTCGACTCACCGGGGGTTGCCCGCTGAAGACGTTAACCGCCCACTTCGCAGGAGTAGCGGCAATCACGCGATTTGCCGCGTCGTAATCGCGCAGGTACAGCGCTGCCAGAAATCGAATGTCCCAGATCCCTTCCATCGGACTAAAATCCAGCGGTACTTGGTTTAGAAGAGATTGAGCCGCCGCTGGATCACCCTGCGCCAGCTTGATCTCAGCTAGCCAATACTGAGTCCAGGGACTCTCGAATGTACCGCTCGCGGCACACTTTTTTATGAGCTGTTCCTCTTCGGTATAGCGGCGCATATAAAAATAAGTCTGCTGGAACCAAAATGCGACCTCGCTGTTGCGTGGGTCGAGGTCGTTTGCCTTTTGAAGATTAGCCAGCGCAGAGTCCCAGCGATTTTGCCGCCTATCAAGCCTGCCTGCGATAAAAAACCCTTCGGAATTATTCGGCAACTTGCGTTGAGCGATGGCCAATTCGTCACGTGCCCGGTCGAAATTACCGGCGTTGATCCCTGCCAGTGCCCAGCCTACCGCAGAAAAACCAGCGTTGAAGTAATAGCGAGCGAGCGCTAGGTGAGTCTCGCCCAAATCTGGCCGCACGCGCACCGCGGCCTCCGCGGCTTTCTTTGCTAACTCGAGGTGCTTGGGATCGAAGACCAATAAATAGACCTCGCCGTGCGTTTTCGCTAGTTCGCAGTAGGCGAGGGCAAAGTTCGGATCGCGCTGCGTGGCCTTTCCGAGCAGTTCCACTGCTCGCTTGCCACTCTTTTCCCAGCCCTCCCAATCGTCCATGTCAGCGATGGCCTTCGCCTGTGTATAGTAGGCATAGGCTACGGGATCGGCGGTCGGCCGTTCCGCGATCGCGGCTTTTTCTGCGCGTGAGAGATTCGCCTTAAGTTGGTCGGCGATTTGCTGTGCGATTTCGCTCTGAATCACAAATACGTCTGCGACATTGCGATCGTAATGTTCAGCCCAAAGATGCGCATCATGGCGGGCATCGATTAGCTGCGCACTCACCCGAATTCGCCCAGCCACGCGTTGGACACTGCCTTCCACCACATATGAAACACCCAAAGTCTTTGCGATCTCGCGAAGATTCCGTTCCAGATCGCTTTTGTATTTCATCACGCTCGTTCGGCTGATGACTTTCAGATCGGCAACCTTGGCCAGGTTAGCGAGGATTTCGTCGTGCACACCTCCGGCGAAAAATGCGTTTTCTTCTTCGTTGCTGAGGTTTTCAAACGGCAGCACTGCGATGCTCTTCTCGATCGCTGCCGACGCGCGCCCCGGATCAGTGCGTCCGCCGCGCCAGGCGTAAAAGAGTGCGAGGCCCGCAAGCATGGCCGCGACGGCGGCGACGGCGATCCATCGCGCGCTTCGTGTCGCGACGCGATCAGTTTTTTGTTTGATCGCGCGCAAGTCAGACAGCATCTGTTCAGCGGCCTGATAGCGTTCAGCCGGATCTTTCCGCAAAGACCTGTCCACCACGCTTTGCAGCGCCAGAGGAACAGTGGACGCACGCTGTCTCAGCGGCTGCGGATCGCTCTCGGATATAGCTGCGATCACATCCGTCGCCGTCTCACCTTCGAACGGTGCGCGCCCCGCGAGCATCTCGTAAAGCACGACGCCAAGACTCCAGAGATCGCTCCGTGCATCCACCTGCTGAGCGATGGCTTGTTCAGGGGACACGTAGCGTGTGGTGCCGAGGAACATACTCTGCTGTGTCGTCAGCCGCGTGCTGACAACTGGCATTGTGCCTAACGTCTCCTGTTGCGTGAGCTTCGCGATTCCGAAATCCAGCACCTTCACGTAGCCGTCGGGACGCACCATGACGTTCTCAGGTTTGATGTCGCGGTGCACGATGCCCGCGCGGTGTGCGACACAAAGCGCACTCGCAACTTGCGCCGCGATGTCTACCGCCTCGTTAGGCGGAATCGGACCTTTCGTGATTCGTTCACGCAGAGTGGTGCCTTCAATGAACTCGGTCGCCACGTAGTGCGTGGAATCTACCTCTCCGATATCGTGAATTGTGACGATGTTCGGATGATTCAAAGCCGAAGCGGTGCGCGCTTCACGCTTTAACCGCGTTAACTCCGCTTCGTTCGCCACCATCGAATGGGGTAGCAGTTTTAGCGCAACCTTTCGGCCGAGCCGTTCGTCCCACGCGAGATAAACCACGCCCATCCCGCCGACCCCGGCGACGGCGTCCACTCGATAGCAGCCAAGGTATTGACCGACCAGTGTCTCCGGGTCACCGGCCAGGAGTTCAGGCGCGACCTCGAAGGCCGGCGATTTGATGAAGTCGCCCGACCTATCGTGATATTTGAGAAGGAGCTCAACTTTGCGGCGCAGAGCCTCATCCCCGTCACAACTTCGGTCGAGAAAAGCGGCTCGTTCGTCAGGAGGTTGTTCAACCGCCGCGTTGAAGATCTCGGCGCAACTTTGCCAGCGCTCAAAGTGCATTCATGTCTTCTCCACTAAGCGCGGCGAATAGCCAGGCACGTGCCGCCGTCCAGTCGCGGGTTACGGTGTTGACGTGTATCTTGAGGACGTCGGCGATCTCTTCCATCGTCAAGCCTCCGAAATAACGCATCTCCACGACTCTGGCTTTCCGCTGATCAAACGCGGCAAGTTTTTCCAGCGCCTCATCGAGGGCGAGTAGCTCGGCCGCGCGCGTCTGCGTCACAGCTGCGCATTCGTCCAGCGTTACACGGATCGCGCGCCCGCCGTGTTTCAGTGCGTGCCGCTGACGGGCATGATCAACCATGATGCGGCGCATGAGTTGCGCGGCCACGGCAAAGAAATGAGCGCGGTTTTGCCACTGCGGGTGCGTCTTGCCCGCGAGCTGGAGGTAAGCGTCATCCAGTAGGGCAGTCGTTTGCAACGTGTGGCCGGGTCGCTCCCGGCTTATATAATGGTGCGCCAGGCGCTGGAGCTCTGGTTGCACGAGCGGGATCAGTTTGTTTAATGCGCTTTGGTCTCCGCGACGCCACTCGCAGAGTAGCTGCGTGACTTGTTTCTGTGGCGATGCGAGCGCCATCATGCACCAACCCTTCCCATTATTAGGCTGGATCGCCAGAGACGCCACCGATTTGTGATCACTGCGCATCGCGCACGATGGCACGCAAAATTTTTTCAGCGCCGTGGTGGGTTCGGCAGTGGAATTTCCGCTTTATGAGTTAGGCGACCCAAACAACAAACCAAAAAAGAAAGGAACAAAATGAATCCACCGACTCACTTTAAGAAAATACGACTCCTGCCACTTCTCGTCGCACTCGCGGTCATCGCGCTCGCAGCACCACCGGGCGTCGCGCGCGCGAACGCCGTGACAGACTGGAATGCAATCGCCTCGACAGCGATCGTCGCGCCTCCCGCGGGCCCGGGACAGCCGCCACCTGTTGCGGCCCTGAGCTTCGCAATGGTGCAGGGCGCAGTCTATGACGCCGTCAACGCGATCGACCGCGGCTACCAGCCGTACCTTGTGCAGCCCCCATCAAATCCGACCGACTCGAAGGAAGCCGCCACCGCGGCCGCGGCCTACCGTGTGCTCGTGGGCTTCGATGATCTTCCTGGCCTGTTCCCGTCACAGCAGCCGACGCTGCAGCCGGTCTACGAAAACTACATAGCGGGTCTGCCTGATGACCCACCGGGATCGAGAGCTAATGGGGAGGCTATCGGTGAGGCAACAGCTCGGGCAATGCTCACCGCCCGGCTGAACGACGGACGCGGCGGGCCGTCGCCGACGCCGTATCCAGTAGAACCGGGTATTTGGCGACCGACGCCACCGAACCTTGCGAACGACCCCGCGCCGTGGGTCGGAAACGTCCGGCCGTTCATCGTCCCGAATGCGGAGATGCTACGCACCGATGGGCCGAACGCACTCACCAGTGCCGAATACGCAGAGGACTTCAACGAGATCAAAGAACTCGGCTCACTCACCAGCATAACGCGAACCCCGGACCAGACCGATGCTGCAATCTTTTGGCAGGAGCACTTGCATGGGTTCATGAACCGGCTGTTTCGCGACCTCGTAGTAAGCCAAGGTCGGAATATCGTAGACAGTGCTCGCCTGTTCGCGATGGAAAACCTGGCTGCGGCTGATGCCGCCATCGGCTGCTGGAACGACAAGTACTATTGGCAGTTCTGGCGCCCAATCACGGCGATCCGCGAGGCCGACACCGACGGCAACCCGGCCACCGAGGCCGACCCGACATGGCTGCCGCTCTTTGACCCAGCGACACCGGTCTGTACCCTGCCTGCGCTCGTTACCCCGCCTTTCCCTGACCACCCATCGGGCCACACCTGCGGGACGAGTGCATTCGTGCACACGCTCCAGAATTTTTTCGGCACAGACAAGATCGCCCTTAGAAATGTGTACAGCACCAAATCCTGTACCTACCGGAGCTTCGACCGGTTCTCGGACATCTCGAGCGAAGTCATCGACGCCCGAGTGTGGGCGGGCATTCACTTCCGCACCGCCGACACGCAGGGCGCAGTGCTCGGCAAGAAAGTCGCCCAGTACCTCAAGAAGCACTACTTCCAGCCAGTCCAGCGAGGTGGATTGAGCAGCCGCACCCAAGCACGCAGCTCGTCAGCCCGCTAACTGCATCACAAATCAGCAAACAAAAGATCACGATTATGAAAAAGTTAATGTTCGCACTTGTTACTGCCGCTCTCCTGCAGGTCCCCACCGCCAAAGCTGCATATATCGGCACGCTCACCGCCGGGACCTCTTACGCGTTTGAAGTCGTATCCCTTGCGAACGTAGAGACGGCAATCACGTTCATGTCTGTTGTCAGGGGACGACTCCAAATTGACAACATAATCACGGTCAACGGAAGCCTGCCGCCAACAACCATTCAAGTTCCAGCCCACGCCGACCGGGTTATTCTGCTAGCAGACACCCGAGGCGGTAACGCACTGATTAGAGTTAATGGGGGCGTTCCACAAGAAGTCTCGGCAAACCCAGAGGCTCGAGTCGTCGCCGATGTCGTTCCATGAACTATCGACCGAGAATCTGCGAGCCGATTCTGTGCAGTACACGCTCCAGAACTCTTTTCTAAAGGAGAGCAATGAAGCGGCTAGAACTGAGTTTGTTAGTTCGCTGTTTAAGTCGCTGCGACGACCGACACGGCACGTCCGGTGAACTGATAAAGGCTAAAAGAAGGAGAAGAATCATGAAAGAGTCGAATACTCACCTGCCAAAGTCATGCGATGCGTGGCTCCTACCTACGATGGTGCTCGCTTCCTTCGCTCTGTTACTGGCTCTTGGCTTCGCCAGCTTTGGGTTTTGTTCCAGAGCGCAGGCCACTAATGCCGCACCGCCTCCGGATCCAGCACTGACCGGACATTTTGGTCGGATGTTCGGTAATTTGCCACCGTTCGCACCGCCAACGAATGCCGTCCGCGACGCTCTGACGGAACTCGGTAGACCAGGCGGGATTATGGATGCCAACGACGACCTGGCAGCAGGTCCTGTGGCACTGATTCAGGATCCCAATCTCAGTCTCATCAACCGAAACAATCCAACACACACTGCTGGCGTGACCTTTTTCGGTCAGTTCCTTGACCATGATATGACGTTTGACCAGAGGTCACGGCTCGGCTTCCCGACGCAGCCTATCATTACACAAAACGCGCGCACTTGCTTCTTTGATCTGGACTCTGTGTATGCTGGCGGGCCGGGCGGTAACCCGGAGTTGTACGATCCGGCCGATCCAATCAAATTCCTGGTCGAAAGCGACGGCCAGTTCGAGGACTTGCCGCGAGATCCTATTAACCATGTGGCGATTATCGGTGACCCACGGAACGATGAGAACATTATGATCGCGGGGATGCACGCGGCCTTTCTGTTATTCCATAATCATGCCGTAGATCTCGTGCGGTCACAGTACCCGGGTATCCCAGACAATGACGCTTACTTGCAAGCTCATCGCCTAACTGCCTGGCACTACGAGTGGATGATCGTTCATGAGTTCCTGCCACACATCGTCCCTCAGTCGGTGATAGATGATGTTCTAACAAACGGTCGTCATTTTTATAACCCCTTAAACAACCAGGCATTCATTCCGGTGGAGTTTCAGATCACTTACCGCTTTGGGCACAGTATGGTGCGACCTTCATACCGCGCCAACCTCCAAGGTGACAACGGACAGCCTTTCTTCGGCATGATTTTCGATCCGGCCGGGGAAGGCAGCGCCGACCCGGTGGACCTGCGCGGCGGCGCCAGAGCTCCAAGGCGCTTTATCGGCTGGCAAACCTTTTTCGACTTCGGTGGCCCTTACAGTGCCGATGCGCGTCCCAATAAAAGGATCGACACAATAGTCTCGACGCCGCTCTTCCATCTTCCTTTGGGGACGATATTCAATGGGATGCCGCCGGACTCGCTGATGCAGCGCAATTTGTTAAGGTGCCTGACTTGGCAGGTCCCCTCCGGCCAGCGCCTCGCCAGTGAGATGGGTCTCCCGTCACTCAGTACCGGCGAGCTGGCTGAGTTGCAGTCAATCCGTCCGGCTTTTGTCGGATCGACGCCGCTTTTCTATTACATATTGAAGGAAGCTCAGTTAAGAGAAGACGGAGTACGCCTTGGCCCTGTGGGTGCACGTATCGTAGCCGAAGTCTTCATAGGATTGCTCCAGTTAGACCCTGACTCTTACCTAAGCGTGCAACCCAATTGGTTACCAACGTTGCCAACTCATGACGGAACGCCACAAAGTTTTCGCATGATCGACTTCTTGACCTTCGCCGGCGTCGATCCCATCAGCCGCGGTCAGTAGCCGTTCGTTAAGCGGCAACGTCACTTCCATGACCAAAAAGCCAAGAAATCAGCACATGAAAACCCCACACCTCACATTCACAGCAACACTGTTCGCGTTAACCTGCTTTGGGCTTCTGCCGACTCCGAAAACTTTTGCTGTTCTCCCGCCGCCAGATGGAGGCTATCCCGGGTTCAACACTGCGGAAGGCACCAATGCCCTGAAAAACCTCACTACCGGCGTCGGGAACGCAGCAGTTGGCTGGTATTCGCTCTTTAGCAATACCGATGGCAGCTTCAACACCGCTCTTGGCGCGGGGACGCTCCTTTTCAACATCGGAAATCAGAGTACGGGCCGTGAAGCAGCTAAGCCTCACACAAAGTTGTAGCACTCGAGATCGAAGGCCGTTCGCCGCGGCAGGCGGCCTACAGTATCTCGCGTCTGTGAATCGTAATGGGCGAACCGTCCGCAATGAATGCGGATCGGGGCGGCCCTTTTAATGTCTCAGCGAATTCTTCGCCGTAAAGAATCGCAACGTCTGCGTTCAATTCGAATTCGCTCGCATTCCAGATTTTCCAGCGTGGATGTTCCACGCGGTATTCGCTACAACCCTCCCGCATACAGGTGTATCCCCAATAATGTTCGGTAATAAATTCAGCATGTGATCCGATGGGAATTGATTGTGGTTCACCGGATGCGGTCATTTTGAGAAATTCCCATTTCTTCGCGCGTCGCCAGCTATATTCGATGCTCAATCTAGCATTCAAGTGCTCTATGTTGTGTTTCATTGGAAGGGCGACATAGCGCTCTCCGTAAAATGCATGAGCGACCAGGGCAATGGCACGGCGAGGCACAAGCTCGCGAACAAAAACCACGCCACGCCGCCATGTGTCCGCCGATTTTCTTCGAACGTAGAAACGCAAATTCACTTCTTCGAAATCGCGGTGCAGCGGGATCGGAAGACCCAAAAGACGGGTATCGAGAAAGAGAAATCCGACAATACTGACAAACGTCTCGCCGTTTTCATAATCAATTTCGGTGCCTGCCGGAACGAGCGGTTCAACCAAAGCGGAATCGACGACATAATTGAGCATCGCCAGATAACGCCAGTTAGCAGTGAGAAAAGGTTGCATGCGCACTTCGGCGGCCGTCCCGACGAGTCGGGACTACAGATCAATCATCAATCGGTTGAACACGGTAGCGGAGTGCCATTCGTTCAGGATTGGACACTGGACTGAGGTCGGCTCGTTGTGTGGCGAATATCCAATCGGACCATGTTTCGTCTTCTTTCCGTGGCGCAGGCGGAATTTTTAATTCAATAAATTGCGACGCGACCGGCTCGTTGCCAACAGAAGCAAGAAGCTCTCTAGTTTTGGTGTGTGTCAACAGCGGGACATTTCCGGGAATCGTGATGTGTCCAGCGTCTTTTTTGATCCCGTCCCAGTCGATGAACGCAACCCGACTTTCTCGATTGTCGGTGTAAAGGCTGACTCGGATGCTGTAACCATCGGGTTGGTCTGGAATCCTAAATGTTGCTGGAGCGCGAAGCTCGAATTGCAACTGGAGGCGCTTGCCATCGATCGTTGGAGGTTTGTCCGATAGCAAATAGGGAACACCGACCAACAAGCCGGCGAGGCCGCAAACAACCAGAAGCGACCAACCTTGTGCGACGAGAAATCCAGCAAGTCCTTGTCGTCGAACCGCGATCGCTGAAATGATTCCAATTACCAAGCCGGCAAGAATCCCAAGCGGCACGCATAGAAAAAAGATGGTCATGCCTCGCTGACCTTCCATCTCGGGCACGTGCGCGAGCCTGGTTAAATAGTCTCCGACAACGAACGCAAGAAGACAGCCAGCGAACGCCGTGAGAAGCGCGATAAACAGAGCACGGAGAAGGCGCATGAAGATGTGCCGCTTGCTTGCTTGACGTTGGTCGAATAATCGCCTTTAGATTTTGCGGGCAAACCACGGCAAAACTGTAAAGCGCGCGAAGGTCATTCGGATCCTTGGTCAGGATTTCCAGGTTTCTGGCGTTCCGCACTCGCGCCGCTGAAGCTCTCCCTGACGACGCTCTGTGGATCATCCCGTACATCTCCTTTTAACCCGCCGGAATTTTTCGTTGTCGCCTCCCCCTCGACTGAATCGCCCGCCGATTTTTTCGCAAAAATAAAACTCGCGGTCAGTATGCCCCGATTCTGGTCGGAAACTGAGACCACAGGCTGGTGCAGCAGACTGAGTTCTTCGCTACTTAGTCTTGTAACTGGCTGCGCGAGAAGTTCGATCTGTTTATTCAAAGCGTCTGATTTGATTTTTAACCTGTCCAGCTCCGCCAGCATCGACTTTCTTGCTTCATCCCGACGAGCTTCCTCCTCTCGTTCGCGTACCACAATATTTCGCAGGAGTTCGTTTTCTCTAATCAGTCGGTCCGTCTCCTCACTGTTTTTGCCAGTCAGCTCCGAATGCTTTCGGAGCTGGACGCCGGTCTCATCCAACTGCACCCAAAGCTCGCCAATTCTGGCCACGAGATACTGATTCTGTTTTTGACTTTCGGCCAGTTGCTGCTGCAGATCGGTCACCTGCTTTTGTACTCCCATTAGTTCCGCCGCACTTGCGGAGTCGCTTTCGTCAAGCTCACCGACGTATTCTTTCGCGTGCTGTTCCGTTCGGTCCCCTGTTTTTAGTTGGGCGAGCGCTTGATCGCGCTGTTGCTCTACCGCAGCGATTTGCTGGTTTGCCTCGGCGAGTTTGGCGTTGGCCGCGTCTCTTTGCCTTTCCGCAGTGGCACGCGCTTCTTGTGCAACAGCAACTTGATTTTTCAAATCGGC
>JBKPOB010000107.1:0-4638 GCA_046732875.1 Verrucomicrobiota bacterium
GATCAGGGCATTTGGCCAACGCGGCGCGCAATGTGTGGTGAATTATGTGGCGGACGCGCAAGGACAAAATAAGGCCGATGCGACCAATATAGCTAGTAAACTAAATGAGCCGCTGGTGATCGAATGCGACGTGACGCAACCGTCGCAAGTCGAGGCGATGATGAAGCAAATACAAGATCGCCATGGTGGGCTCGACATCCTCGTGAACAATTCCGGTATCATCAGTGATCGCACGATTAAGAAAATGTCGATGGAGACCTTTGAAAGCGTGGTGCGCGTTAATGTCACCGGCACCTTCACGGTCACGCAAAAGGCCGCCACGATTCTCCGAAACGGTGGCCGGATCATTAATATGTCGTCCGTCAGCGGCCAGCTCGGCCTATTTGGCCAGGCAAATTATTCGTCCAGCAAAGCGGCGATCATTGCACTCACGAAGGTGTCGGCGCGGGAGTTTGCCCGTCAAAACGTCACTGTGAACGCCATCGCGCCTGGCTTCATCGACGTCGGCATGAGCAAAGGCATGCCTGACGAAGTGACGCAGAATTTCATAAAGCAAATTCCGCTCGGCCGACTTGGTGATGTCAGCGAAATTGTAAACGCCGCCCTTTTTTTAGCCTCTCCGATGGCTTCATACATCACCGGACACGTCTTGAACGTTAACGGCGGTTTCTACATGGGTTGATCCGCCTTTGCCAAAGTTACGGCCGACCGGAACTAGTCCAGCTTCTGCACCAGCAACCAGACCAACGCTGAAAGCATCGCCGCGAAAGTCGATAACACAATCGTCGCGCGCTTCGTCTGCCGTATTTTGAAGGCAGGCTTGGGAATATCGTCATGAATATGACTCGCCTCAAACAGCTTCATCAGCGCAAACGCGACGATGAAACCGACAGCAGCCCATTTCAGGCATCCCAGAGTCATGTCTAGCATCCCGGATCGACTGTAGCGCAGGCCAATGCTGCGCTCAAGCAAACGCGACTAGGCGGTCCTTAAGATTTAGGCTCGGTCAAAGCATCGATATTCCTGGCGTGGGGGAATGCAAAGCTCTGGTGCTTTGCTCTTTTTCTGCGCGGAAAACGGCGTTGCTCGCTGGAAATACGTTGACTGCGATCCTGCGGTCTGTTTACGCTCGTCTTCATGACTAAAAGATTCCTTACTCTCTTGTTTGCAATAGGTTTTGCGAGCATTTGCGCTGTGCAGGCTCAGTCGCCTAGTCCAGGCGAATCGCCCGCAGGAGCGCCCAAGCCAGCAAAACATCGTACGTCAAAGAAAGCTCAAACGACGGCATCACCGGGCGAGACCGCTGCATCGTCTTCGCCTGCTGCCGCGCCTACTTCTTCGCCCGCCAAGCGCGGTCGTAAAAAAGCTGAGACCGGCACGGCAGGGAGTGGGGCTACGTCCCCTTCACCTGCCGAGTCGCCCGCAGCTAGGCCCAAAGCAAAAGGCACTCGCAAAAAGGCGGAGACAGCAACGAGTCCTTCACCATCGCCTGCCAAATTCTCGCTTGGCGACCTGTTCAAACCGAAAACTTCTGCGGCGGCCAGTCCGGCAGCCGCGACCGGTGCCTCCGCGAAGAGCCGAAGCACCGAGGCAGCAACTAACCCGCCTGCGCCTGGCGGTGGTCACGGTCTGGTGTGGGTGAACACAGATTCGCATGTGTACCACAGGGAAGGTTCGCGTTTTTACGGCACGACCAAGAAGGGCAAATACATGACCGAAGCCGAGGCGATGAAAGAAGGAAATAGGGCTGCAGGAAAGGGGCAATAAATCTGAGAATCAGCCGAACCGGTCTAATTGAGAGTTACGCCGGGCGTCGCCCGCGAAGTGCGCCCGGCCACTTTAGAAGATCATTCCTTGATCATGCTTTGCAGCGCGTCGGCCAACGATTCGAATGTAGCGATTTGGATTTCGCGACCGTAATGGAATTGCGACAGAATATTCAGACCAATATCTTTGTGTGGATCAGGCATCACTCGCGTCACGGAGGCGACCCCTTTTTCAGTAAGCGTGTCCATGATGTCGGCAATGTGAGGCGCTGCAGCCGAATCCATTGATTCCAACCACCGGAAATCAGCGAGAACGCGGAAACCGGGCGCGACATCGCGCAAAAGCTCGCGGACCTCTTTAGCAACCACCCGCGCTTGCTCCGCCGTGACTTGCTGCACGGCGGCGATTACCAGGACACGTTTCGATTGATCGATCTCAACCGAATACATGCTTCGTGATCACACAATGCGGTCGCGATCGCAAGTCTTGCTCTAATCGCCGTGGTGGCCGCTTTAGGGCAGGCATTGGGTTGTCCTTAACCCTTTTCGCTTCTTTATTTCTCTTGTGACAGCGACGGATATCGGCGTTTGGATCATCTCTGCGCTTCTCGCGATCGGCATCGGCTGGAGCAAGTATGCAAAGTGGAGAACGCGCGACAAATTCGTGCGCGAACTCGCAGCCATGGATCCGGAACGCCGTGAAAAAGTTCTCAGTCGTATGAACCCAGAACTCGCCATGGAGGCCCGGCAAGAATTAATGCGTCGATTTCACATTAGCTGACTCACCGCCCACTTTGTTTTCGAATTCGTATTTCTAACGTCTCCCGAATTCTCCGATGTCGTCCGCCCGTTTTGAAATGATCGTTTCGGTGCTGCCAGGTGATATCGACGAACAAGACCACGTAAACAACACTGTTTACCTGCGGTGGGTCCAGGATGTTGCGACCGCGCACTGGCGGGCTGTTGCCAGCGCGGAAGCGCAAGAGATCATTGGTTGGGTAGTCTTGCGGCACGAGATCGATTACAAAGCGCCTGCCACGTTCGGGGACGAAGTCGTGCTGCGAACCTGGGTCGGCAAAGCCACTCGGCTAACGTTCGAGCGGTTCACAGAAATCCGCCGCAATCGCGACGGCCGACTCTTGTCAGAAGCCCGGACTCTCTGGTGCCCAATAGATGCGCAAACCAGCCGACCAGTCCGCGTATCGGCGGACGTCCGCGCGCAGTTCTCAATCTGAATTGGTTGGAGTTGATCATTGAGCGTTGAGCGTTGAGCGTTGAGCGTTGGAAGTTCCATCTCCTGATTCACGTCCGGTGATCGCCTGTTATTGCGCGACATTTCTGAAGCCAGAGATGTTACATGTCTATCGGCAAATCACAGCCCTGCAGCGATGCATTCCTGTGGTGATTGCGCAGAAGCGCGAACAAGCCGACCGCTATCCATTTGAATCGATCCACGTAGTTCCCAAGCCGGCAACGCATTTCCTGCGGCGTTTTTGGTTCAGGCAATTGCGTGACGCACCATGGCAGATTTCGGACAGCGAGCTGCGCGCGTTGCAGGGCATTTTAAGTAAGATCACCGCTCGCCTGTTGCACATTTACTTTGGCCAGATCGCTGTTCATCTTCTGCCGCTGATTCGCTCGTTGAACAAACCATCGATCGTTTCTTTTCATGGCGCTGATGTGACCGTTGATATGAACAAACCGGCTTATCGCGAAGCCACGCGGCAAATGCTAGAGGCAGTAAAACTGGTCTTGGTTCGCTCCGAATCCCTACGCCGCGCAGTCATTCAGCTCGGCTGCGACGAAAAAAAAATTGAGATCCAACGAACCGGGGTCCCGCTCGACGAATTTCCTTTTCGTGAACGAAACTTCGTCACCGCGGCGAGCGAATGGCGATTGGTGCAGGCTGGTCGCTTGATTGAAAAGAAAGGTCTGACAGTCACGCTGAGGGCTTTTGCACTTTTCCTACGTCAATATCCAAATGCGAATCTAACCATTGCTGGAGAAGGACCGTTGCTCGGCCAACTTCAGAATTTGGCGCGTGAACTAAATATCGACGGTCGCGTTTCATTCACAGGTTTCGTTTCGCAGGAGCAACTCCGCGAAATCTATTATGGGTCGCATATTTTTTTACATCCGAGCCAGACCGGCCGGGACGGAAATCAGGAAGGCATTCCAAATTCGATGTTGGAAGCAATGGCTAGCGGCCTCCCGGTGTTTGCCACCGATCATGGAGGCATTCCGGAAGCAATCCAGAACGGTGTTTCTGGCGTGCTTGTGGATGAGCGTGATCATGAAAAATTGGCGGCCGCGCTTCTTGATGCAGCGAAAGATCCTGGGTTCCTTTCGACGATCGCAGGCAACGGTGCCGAGATTGTTGGAAAAAACTTCGATCTGCATGCGCAAGCGCAACGCTTGGAAGAGATCTACTTGCGGACGATAGGTAGGGGCGATTGACCGCAATCGCCCAGCCGGTTGGGTGAACCGCCCCTGCCTTCGATTGTTACTTGGGATTTGCGGCGCAAGGGGCAACCCGCATTTCCCGTATTTCATGCGGCTGGACTTATTGGGTCTTGCGAAATAAAGATGCTAATATGAAATCGTTCCAAGCTGCGTTGATTGTGCTGGTTTTCTTATTGGTCCGCGGCTTCGCCGCACAGGCCCAAACGCCGGAAGAGAAATCGTCTGCTCCCGGGAAAGCAGTTGCAGTGCTTCACCCGACTGCGGGCAACAAAGTTAGCGGCACTGTTACATTTACCGAAGAGGCCGATGGGGTGAAGGTGCGAGCGGAAATCACTGGCTTGCCTCCTGGCAATCATGGTTTTCATGTTCACGAGTTCGGTGATTGCAGCGCGGCCGATGCGAGTTCGGC
>JBKPOB010000108.1:0-17981 GCA_046732875.1 Verrucomicrobiota bacterium
CTGGAGGGTTACTCCAAGGACCGGCATCGTACAAGGTACAGAGGAATGGGTGTCTCCCTTGGTGCAGGAAGAGGTTTGGCCGATCGCGCGTCGAGCCACCATCCTTGAACACCCAATCGATATAACCTGGGTGGACACGAATCCGCTTTTGCTTCGACGACCGCTCTCTGGCAGGTGGATTACGGCAGAAAATGCGTCGCGAGAGGCGATCTTTTCTACTTCCGTGAACGCCGAAGGAGCTCGTCCGGAGACATGGATTCAGGTGGCCAGCTCAGGGAGCCTCGATCTTCTCGTGAATGGTCAACTCATCACTAGCGCGGCAACCTCCCAGCTTAAGGAACCAAAGATACCGCGTTTGCCCAAGCTGACGACTGAGCCTTCGCAGAAGGAGGAGGACGAAATAGCAACTCCACCACCGGCAGTGGTTAGGCCGCCGCAGAATGCCGAACCTCCACCTTCTCCTAGTCCGTCCGTGAGTCCTACCGCAACCGCCACACCACGTTCGGAAAGTGGCTTGGAATCGACAGCTACTGTGGTGGAGAAGCCGACTCTTGACGCGTATGACATCAGCTACTGGATCAAAAAAGGCTCTAACACAATTGTGGCGGCGGTCCGCAACGACCAGGGGCCGGCAAGCTTTCTCGCAAGCGGGTTCATAGTTCGAAAAGATGGTAGCACTCGAGGATTTGAGACTAATCAGGACTGGCGAGTGGGCAATGAGCAAGGCTCGCAAAATCGACGCGCTGTAGAAATGGGCAACAATGGATCAGCGCCATGGGGTTACCTTACGCAACATTTAGCGAAGCCGGTAAAACTTTCTGACTTTGATGCCGTTGCCAAACCCTTCGCGGTGATTTTGCTGACGATCGTCGGAACTCTAGCTCTGTGGCTGCTGGCGTCGCGGTTAGTCGCTAAGATGAGAAACGAACCGCTTCGATACGCCCTCGCTCGTGACGCTCTATTTCATGCCCCGATCACCGTCGGCCTGCTCTTCCTGCTTCTTCCAAGTTACGACGTTCGATTTCCAATAGAGTGGTCATTCCAGCCGAAATTTGTTGCCTTGGCAGTTGTCGCACTTCTGGCAGTTCGTTTGCTTCACTTCGTCCCGCGCCGGCGGACAACAGCAGATCGCAGCGCACGGATTCGGCAAATCAAAAACATCGTGTCTGCGGATGCGCTACCTTATGTACTCCTGGCCGCGATCATAGGATTGGGCTTTGCGTTCCGTTATCACGATTTCGGCGCCATGTCGTTCGACCATGACGAGTACGGTCTGGTTCAGAAATCGAAAGGCATTTGGGAACTTGGTTTCCCATTTACCAGGATTGCGGGAGAGATCAAGCCAGCCACTACCTATGAATTGGTTATGTACCCACTGGCCCTTGCGGGCTTGGTCTTTGGCATTTCCGAGTCGTCGATGCGGCTGCCCGCCCTCATCATGGGCACACTCTGCATCGGGATCATCGCGCTGATGGGTCGCCGGCTTTTCAATTGGAGGACCGGCTTGATCGCCGCGCTCGTATACGCCTGTCTTCCAGTGGATATCCTATGGGCGCAGAATTGCTTTCACCCACAGCAATGCCAGTTCATGGCGATGCTTACCTTCTGGCTGTTTTACGAGGCGATCAGAGGTCGCCCGTTGCACCGCAAATACCTCACCGCTGCCGCGGTCACCTTCTGCGTGAGCTATCTGTCATGGGAGGGAAGTGTCTTCATTCTCCCAAGTCTATTCCTTGCGTTGCTCGTTGTGCGCTGGGGCGAATGGTGGTGGCTAAAGGACAGGCATCTTTACCGTTACGTCTTCTTTATGGCTGTGCTGGTGATCGCGCAGCTGTGCTGGCGCACACTCGCTTCCGACGCTTATCTACGGGTTGGTTCCAGCAAAGCTGACGTCGCTGGACCTTCGCTTTTTTTTCTAGCCTATGAATGGCAGCCCATGTACTACGTGAATGCCTTGTTATTGTCGGAAAACCATGTGTTCTTCACTCTCATGGCTATCGCCGGAATACCATTCTGCTGGCGTCAGCCCGCATTCCGTTACGTTGTCACCGTGCTAGCGGCCTTGGTTTTCTGCCACACGAACTTGATCTCGACTCTATCTAAGCGGTATTGCATCTATTATGAACCACTTCTCATTCTGGCCGGCGTAGCTGCGACTGTTACGCTTTATGATCGGTTGTTATTGCTTGCCCGACGTGAGGCCAGCTCCACAGTCGCCCGCAGCTTTGCGCACACCACCGGAGTAGCCGTGCTCTTTCTGCTATTTATTCAAAGCAATGAATGGCTGATGAAGCTTTACTCCCTGTCGAGCGCCGGCGCTAGCCCTGGATTTATGACACGGATGAATACCTACCGCTACGACTACCGCGGAGCCGCGCAATACGTGAAAAGCCACTTCCAACCAGGTGACCTCATCATCGCTATTATACCGCATGTCTTTGAATATTACGCCGGCATGTCCGGTGATTACTATCCCAATACCCTATTAGCCAAGAAAATAACCTACAATGAAAAATTCGCCGAACCCCGCTTTAGGGATAAGTTTCGTGGTTATCCCGTCATTCGTAGCTTGAAGGAGTTGCGTGAAGTAACTAGCCGGGGCCGGCGCACGTGGCTAATTGGCGGATCTTATGGTCCAGAAGTGAGTGTATACTTGAATGAACATGCCAAGGTTGTCTTTGAGTCCTACCACTCCAAAGTCCTGCTCATCGGCGGAGAGAACCAGCCAGTGAACACGGCGGCGGGCTACAACGCTGAATAGGCTCTGTTGATCGCTTTCGCCGGTCGAACAGATTAAAAAAACCGCCGAGCTCAAGCGGTTCTGAATTCGCGCCGCTTCGAGCTCACGAACGATACGACTGACTTCACCGGCGTTTTTGGTGACGGCGTCCCGGAAAAAGTTGGCGGCGCATTGGTAAAGCTCGATGTCGAAACGATTTCTCTCCGCTATTAAATCGAGGGTCGATGTTGGGAGGTCGCGTTTATTCGGGCGGGTGCGAGTGACATTAAAACTGGAGTAATTCTTCAGTGTCGAGCCGAAGCGCAGGTTTCATTAGCGCTAGGCTTTCTTCAAACCGCTCGTGTTAAATACGACTGATTCATCACTTCGCCTTTCGTTCTGAGATGCCTCCGAAACAGCGGATGGGTCGAGAGCCGGCCGGGCCGCGCCAAGGAAAGCGCAAGGCGGTCGAACTTAAGTCGAATTTGCTCCAGATGCGGCTGCGGCCTGCGGCTAATGCTTAGCAATAAACGCAGCCGCTCGTAAGAACAATGCGGTTCGGAGCTATTCACATCGAATGTTATCGAATCACTTATTCTGAACATCGTATTCGACGCGGTCAAGCCTTGATCCCTCTTTCAAAGCTCGGCCCATCTAAGAGCGCGCATTCGACCGGCGCTTCGGGCTGTTTGGAGCGAAAAGCAAAGTTTAGTTGCCGGGATAAGCCATCAAAATGGATCGCAGGAAACGTTCGTACTCCCCCATATAGCTTACGCCTTTACACATAAAAAGCTTGACGTTGTTAGAAATATTTTTGAAGATCCGGCCGTGGAGGCACCTGCCGAATAAATTCACGAAGTGCTCAATAACAAAAAGTCGTGCATGATTTTTGAGAGCGAACTGCAAAGGGTTTGGCCCGGTGAAAGGGAAAAGCGATGAGAGCGAGAAAAAAAATTCATGCCTTCGCCAAAGGCTACGGACTCACAGCGAACATCTGGGATCGATAGTAACCGTGAACCGAAATTCGGCGGGTATCCAACTTTACGTGCTACACTGCCCAGAATTATCGAAATGGAATATCGCATGGTGAGCGAAATTAAGGAGGTAGAACGACACGTGGTCCCTCGCTTGCCTTCGGCCGCGGTTCAGAAGATTCCGCGGATTATATTTCAGACGTTTGAAACCAGAAGAGTACCGGCCGGTCTATTTGGAGCGACCAGGTCCTGGTTCGAGCTGAATCCGGAGTACGAGTACAGATTTTATGATGACGACGACCGCCGGACTCTAATAAAAGAGCACTTTGGAGAACAAACGCTTGCTTGTTATGAATCGCTAAGAAAGGGCACCTTTCGAGCAGATTTCTGGCGCTATTGTGCGCTCTATGTACATGGAGGTGTTTACGCGGATGCCGATACGCTTTGCACTAGGCCTCTCCGCGAGCTGATTCGAGAAAATGACGATTTCATAGTTCCCCGTGGAACCATTCCTCGTTTTCTCTTCAACGCATTTATATGCAGCGTTCCGCGTCATCCGTTCTTGAAAAATGTAATCGATACGGCAGTGGAACGTTTCAAAACGGGGGATTCCGCTCATACCTTCATCGTCGGCGCGGGAGCGCTTGGAGTAGCCGTAAATAAAACCCTAGGGCGCGACGTCTCCTCGACATTTCGGGTTGGTAATCACAACATTGCCGGGTTCTCTTTTCGGATCTTGCGAAAGATCACCACTCCATGGTTGTCCGGTCGGCGCGTTCTGGACGGATTTCGGACGATTTTTATGTGCCAGTACAATGGATATTTTGATGATCTTAAACAGGCAGGTGTAGGTCATTGGTATAAGGACAGGCCATCACTTGCCGCCCGCGTGTGGCTGCGCCTGACGAGTCGACGCGCTATGAACAGGAGTGACCGCGATCGGCGATGAGGACGAAATATCCGCGCCGGCACGGCTGACGCTTCTTGTCCGCGCGCCCTTCAGGTTGCACCAACACATCCGTCGCGTCGGTTGCGATGCAGAAGGCTGTCCCTTAGGCATCGGCGCGCCGCAGCGAAGACCGTCGCGTCGTTTGTGGCGTGGCATCCTCGGAGCCGCCCCGCCATCGAGCCGCGGTCCATCTTGAATCCCTCGCACTCGAAGGGCCGCTTCAGGCGGTGCAGCGGCATTCCAGTACTTCTCCACGATGATGTGCGCCAGTAGTGACGGTGCCGCGATGCAAGCGGGGCGTCTCCTTCGCATCGTGCGCCTGATCTGATCGTTTTTCGGCGCGCTATACTGGCGCTCAGCCGGCACCGTGGGCGGCGGCCAGATTCACACGTTCGAGAACGACACAGGACCAGACGGAGCGAACCACGCCGCGAATGGCGTTTTGCTCCTGGGCCCGTCTGGTGGCGGAGAATCGCGACGGGGGATGGCTTGCAAATTACTCATATTGCACCGACGATTTTGCGTCTATTTTGGTTGCCGGTTCCGCAGGATATGGCGGTCCCAGCGCTGGAGCCAGAGGCTGGCGCTTTGAGTTGACACTTGCTGATGATTTGGGATTTTGACAGATACTAGATCGGCGTGCTGTTCCACCAGCAGCACTACATACCCGTTGAGCTCAAACCACTGCCATCTTTCGCGAAAACAGCCCAAAGCTGTCATCATTGGACTAGACGCCGCTACCTGGACGCTCATTCGGCCTTGGGTAGCCGAGGGTAGAATGCCGACATTTGCCAGACTGCTGAAGGAAGGGGTCTCCGCCACGCTGCAGTCGGTTCAGCCGCCAATCACTCCGCCGGCATGGACTTCGTTCATCACCGGCAAAAACCCGGCAAAGCACGGGATTTTCAATTTCATGCAAAGCAAAGACACCAGCTCCTATTCCATGCAGTACATTAATGGTGGGCACCGCCGCGCCGCCACGGTGTTCCAGTTGCTGAATGAAGCGGGCTTCAGCGCTGGTACGATGAACATTCCATTTACCTATCCGCCCGAGCCGCTCAACGGCTTTCAGATATCCGGCTTCGATACTCCATCAGAGAATAGTCCCTTCGTACATCCTCCCGCGTTACACCACGAGCTCCGCAATCGGCTCGGCGCCCTCCAGCACGATGCTCGTTGGCTTGGCTACATGTCGACCGACGAGCGGCGGGTGCGCGTTCTGGCCGAGCTCGAGAAACTCGACGTTCAGTGGACAAAGGCTGCTCTCTACCTTCTCGAAAACCACCCGCAGGACCTGATGATGTTTGTGTTCATGTCCATTGACATTGTCCAGCATTACTTCTGGCAATACATGGACCCGAACCATTTCCTGTATGATGATAATGCCGAGCCACCTCTTCGCAATGCTGTGCGCGATGTTTACCAGCGCCTCGACGCGGCGACCGGACATATCATACAAAGCTTACCAGCCGAGACGACTGTGTTCGTCGTCTCTGATCACGGCGGCGGGCCGGTAGTGGATCGAGTGATCTACCTAAACCGGTATCTCGCCCAACTCGGTCTACTGAATTATTCACCGAAATCAGACTCTGCGCGATACCGAGCAGCTAGCAAAGCCATTCGGTTTGCCTTCTCAATTCTGCACAATTCGCTGACATCTCGTCAGAAAGCATTCCTTGCCCGAATCTTGCCTCAGCTACGGAAGAAAGCGGAGCTGTCCTTTACCTCCTTCAACACAATCGATTGGAATCGAACGAAAGCATATTGCACAGAAGGCGTTGGCTTCGCTTCGCCGAACATTCGCATTAACCTCAAAGGAGTAAAGCGCTACGGAATTGTTGACCCTACCGAGTACGAACCGCTCTGCGATTTCATTATCGAAAAATTACGGGAACTGAAGGACCCGCGCACGGGTAAGCCCGTCATCGCGCGTGTATATCGGCGCGACGAGATTTTCCAAGGTCCTTACGCTCACGAAGCTCCTGATCTCACCCTGGACTGGTGGAGTGAAGACAGCCTCTTTTTCCAGAAAGCGAGTTTTCCGGAGGACACCGATAAGCCGCCAGTCGTGGTCCGTCATCGGTCCGCTTCTGCTGAGAAATCTGAATGGGGTGGCACGCATCGGCGAGATGGGATCCTGATTGCGCGCGGCCCAAATCTTCGCGCCGGTGCGGAACTGGAAAAGGTCCAAATCATCGATATCGCGCCGACGCTTCTCCACCTTTTCGGGGTTCCCATACCACAAGACATGGATGGTAAGGTTCTCGCCGAGCTCTTTCGCCCAGAGTTCATTGTTGGTCAACCTATCCAAACAGGCGGGACTTCAGGTGTTTCCTCCCGAGATAGCGGTTATACCGACGAGGAACGGTCAAAAGTGGAAGAACGTCTGCAGGCGCTTGGTTATCTCGAATAGCCGGCGCATAACGCATGAGCACGCATATGAGGGAGGCTATCACGTTGCAATGGTTGCGGCCTGTCCTTTTCCCGCTAATCAAGGTTCCGCTGCCAGTATTCCCGAAATGTCCGACACGCTCGTTGATATGCGGCACGATGTTCAGCTCGTCACCTATGCGATTGGCCAGGCTGACATCAAAGTGCGACGCGCCAAAGTTCATCGCATTGCTCCGTTCCCGGCCGGAGACGGATGCGAAAGTAGGTCCTTCCGCCCGCGAGCAACAAGAGGCACGCTTGTTCATCGTGGGCCGCGCTGATTGGCTCGCGCTCTCGGCCGCGCATTGGATTGGTTTGTGCGTCTATGAATAAGTGCATCATCACTTCGGGCTGGAGATGCTCGACGTGTTGAAATTAGGGCGGTACCGAAAGGCGTACCGCTAAAGCAGAATGAACCGCACAGCGCGTTTTAAACCGAAGATCATCGGATCGAATATTTGCTGGGCAAAGCTCTTATCAATGTTGCCGGAGTTACGGATTATGAGTGAAAGTAGCTGCCTCCGTGATGGGGCCGCCCATTGTGATTGAACCAGGATTGGACGCGCCCGAATAAGAGCCTGTCCCAGTGCCTGCCCAGTTGCTGAAGCTGTAGCCCGTGGATGGCGTTGCCGTGATTGAGATAATCACCCCGCTCTTTCTCCAGCCGCTGCTGGGGCTCACTGTGCCACCGGTCCCGTGGGTCATCGTCAGGAAATATTGTGTCCTGAATGTCGCCGTGTAGGTCTTGTTGGTGGTCGGCGTAACGGTGTGCGAGATTGCGCCATTGTCGCTCCATCTGGTCCATACGTACCGAATGCCTGTGCCACCGCTCTGCGACGAAGTGGTGGCAATGGTGTGAGTCGAACCGGACGCCCAGGAAAATGTCTGTGTTGAACTGTAGGTAGTGCCATCGACACTGAAAGTGAGACCGGTAGGGCTTGTTTGCACAGTCACCTGAACGGTAGGCGTACCGCCTTGCGGCGTTGCACTCACTTGAACCGAATTGGCACTTTCCCCACCCTTGTCGCGGCCGCCGGTGTAGGCAGCCGACACTGTGTAGTAATAAGTGGTTCCGTTGACAAGTCCGGTATCGACAATGCTGGTCCCGCTCGGGCAGGCAAACGTTTCATACGGACCGCCGTCGACCATCGCTCGCTTCACATGGTAGCTGTTTGCTCCGACAGACGCCGGCCAAGAGAGAGAGACTTGTGCATTGCCGGCAGTGGCAGTCAGGCTCGCAGGGGGCGCCAAATTAATAAGTAGAGTCGTCGACGCTGTGTGGCTGATCGTTCCGCTGGTACCTGTAATAGTCAGCGATAGCGCGTAGGGCACGGTGGAAGTTGAGGTTCGCATTGTGAGTGTGGAGGAGCCTCCAGTACTAATCGATGGAGGACTGAAACCACCACTCGTAACACCGGTAGGAAAACCGGATAGGCTGTCGACGCTCAAATTTACCGTACCAGTAAAGCCACTCAGAGGCGTGACGGTAACGGTGTATGTAGTAAGTCCACCGGGAACTACTTCCTGTGCAGCCGGCCCAACCGTTATGGAAAAGTCAGGGCTGGTGGGAAGTACGGTGATTGTGCGCGTAGGTGGGCTTGGATCGGAGTTGCCGGTAGCGTCGATCACCGTGAGCGAGATTGTGTACGTCCCGGGCACGCTGAATGTGACGTTCCCCGGGTTTTGGGCTGTCGATGTTCCAGGCGTACCGCCGGGGAACACCCAGGAGTACCTCGAAGCACTGGTGGTTGTGTCGAAGTCGATCGCGCTTCCTGCGGTAATCGTCATATCGCCGGACGGTGCTGTAATCGCCGCTGTTGGCGGCACGAGGGAATAAGAATTGGGGGTGAGCTGGATGAACGAAGCCTTAGATGGCACGCCGGCGCTATCCAGTAAGAATAGCATGTAATAGCCCGGAGGTGCGATGCTACCGTTTGGCGGCGTGGTGAGACTCAGCGTGTTGTTAGAAGCGGTGCAAGGTGAAGTAGCGCCGCAAAGGCCAATTAGACGTTGCTCCATGTTCTCAGCATGGGTGGCAGAGCCTGGACGTATCAGCACCGCTGAGCTGATTGGCGAGGTGCTGCTATAGGTCACCGAAAACGGCGTGCCATAGTGGATAGGTCCAGAAAACGAAAGGGCAGTGATTTGCGGACGATCGGTGGTGATTAAATGATCGTTGGTATCGTATAAGTATGACGGCGTATAAATCTCGATCGCCGGCGCATAACTGCCCCGTTTGCCCGGATTGCTACCCATGCTCAAAACGGTTGCATCCGGCAATAGCAAGGCAGTGGAATGATACAGGCGCGAATAAGCTGCTGTGCCCGCAGAGCTCATGGTATTGCTCACCGGATCGTAGAGGTCCGCGGTCTTACCCGGCGTGTCGGGACTCTCGTTGTTGAGCGAACCCCCCTCCGCCAATACCTTGCCGTTTGGCAGGATAACGGCGTTCATCTGGATGCGGCCGGTGGACATATTCGGGCCGGCAGTGTAGCTCGGGGTTGGAATGGAGAGATCAATGATATCGGTAGAAGAGGTCGCCGGATTATTCCCTCCTCCGAAATTCATTACGCGGGGAGTGTAACTGGGCGGCAGAAGAGGAAGCAGGACCGAGGAGCCGTACTTGCGGTTGACATTGGTGGTCGCCGATTGCGTCCAGCCTCCCGTAGCCGGGTCGAAGATCCATGCATTTGCACTCGACGTACCACTGCCGTGTCCAGTATAAAACACTTTCCCGCTGGGTAGCAGCGCAAGCCTTGGGTAAAGCGGGGGGGTGAAGGGAACGCTGGTAGGTGGATTCCAACCCGCTCCCGCTCTTTGGAGATCATAAATTTCGATGGTTCGACTTGTACCTCCGTTTTGCTTGAGCCCAGACATGGCCATAATGCGACCATCGGCAAGCGCCGTCGCTGTCGCATACCAACGCCCATCCACCATATTCTGAGACTGCACATACTGGCTGGTTGCTGGATTGAAGATCGAAGCCCGGTTTTCGCCCGTGAACGAGTAGTCCGACGTTCCACCGACGATCAACGATCGCCCATCGAATAGAGCGGCCGTACCGCTGCAAAAGACGTCATAAGTAAGATTCTGAACGCTAATGCTGCTCTCATCAGTGCCACTTGGATCCCACACTGCCGCGCGATAGCTCTCCGCACCTTCTGAATTGTTGCTTGCGTCAGCTTCCGATCCGGCCACAATCAGCACCTTTCCACTAGGAAGCAAATTGGCCGAGATTGGATTAATCGGCATTTGATAGGGGAGCACGGCCCATGTCCCGTCGATATGTGGGATGTTGGTAGGACACTGAGCGAGGGCGCTTAAATGAGTGAGCGCAGGAACGGCCAATGCGGTGAATGCCGCGAGGTTTTTATATCGCCCCAAGCACGATTGTTTCATACCGAGGTGATCTAAGCTGGACACTGGAGGATTTCGTGCCGCGTTCGCCAAGTGAAAACGTGCAAACTAAACTGGCCACGCACCTTTCTACGGAAACCGGAGGAGCAAGTTCCAAAAAAAGTAAATAAAATTTGTTTTGATAAATATGCGAATGGGCTCGGTAGCATATCTTGGCGCTACCTGCCATTAACCCAGGTTTAGTGAACGAACATCAGTCGCGATCCACAATGCCGGCGATGTGCTGCAAATTCTGACGATAAGGCATCATTCGACTTAGATCTTTCACGCCCAGCTGACCGGTTTTTAATTTTCGGTGGGAGCGGTGGAGGGGTCTGCGCAGAATAAAACTATACGTTGATAAAAGTCTGGCTACCGGTTCGCGGAGCATTGTGATATACGTACCGCCTTGCGGAAGAAATTCATGGATACCGTAAAGCAGATGTCCGCGTACTTGGCTCGTCTCCTCTGGTGGCTTCAGAAGCAACGGCACTCCAGACGTCGTAACCTATCTGGAGCAAAACGCTAAGTCCGTCTTTGAATCGTACCGAACGAAGGTATTCCTGATCGAGGGCGCCAATCGGAACTAATGTAGCGCAATCTACTCAACGGCAGAGTGCAGAATAGCCTCGATTAATTGCTTTCCGGGCCGCCGCTCGCAACGAGAATAGTTTGGCCCTGAGCGGGTCGCGAATTCGCGCCGACTCCAGGCTTTGCATGACAATATTAATGGCTGCAGCGTTCTGTTCCAGGCTTTGTTGAAAAATCTCGGTCGCCAGCCGATACAGAGCAATATCGAACGAGTTCTTCTCGGCGATTAAATCCAGGGTAGATTGCGGAAGCTCCCGCTTTCTTGGCCGGCTGCGGGTAACGTTAAAGCTGGAATAGGACTCGAGCCTCCAGCCGTAACGCACTTTCATCAAAGCAAGGCTCTCTTCGAAGCGTTCCGATAAGCCAACCACGCTAAAGTGCTGGCAAAGGTTGTGCTTTGCCTGTTCGAAAATTTCAGGCGTGCACGGTTCTTTATATGGTGCGCCGGCTACGATTTTGGTTTGCACATTGTCGCGCGGCGAGTTGCGCACCCAATCCTCCAACTGCCAGCTTAAATAGCGGAATTTCCAATAGTACGGGTGCAACACATATTTGCGCATGAAGTAAAAGGCCGAGATCGCCCGATCGATTGGATCGCGAAAGACGGCAAAGTAGGTGGCGGGCTGCGGCAGGATCTTATGCAGGCCGAAGAGCATATGTCCTTTAAAAATGCGAAAGCGTTTCAGCTGCTCCGGCGGAAGACTCCACAGATGACGGCACGACCATTTCGTGAAAACCGGATCGACCGAAAAGATCTGGAAGAGCGGATATTCGCCCTCGATGAGACGATTGAGGGTCGTCCCCGCGCTCTTGGGGATGTGCAAAAAAATCAGCGCCTCGGCACTATTCGCTGCTGCCATCATGTAGGGCCGGTTATATGTCAGGTTCCAGCGTTCCGCCGGCCACGCCCGCCCTTTCCGCGATGACGGCCACCGCTATGTTCTTGATAGCGACCTTCAGAGATGAGCTTCTTCTTGTAACCATCGTAGCCGAGGCGCTTGGCATCCTCCCAAGCGTTGGCTATGGCTGCTGTGGTTTCTGTATTTATCCCATCACCACGCCACAACTCCCAGTATTCGCCGTTCGCGTGAACTACGTTGAGCACTGCCATTTGGATCGAGCCCATTCTTTCGCCTCCATGGGAAAAACCAGCTACGCTTTGGAACCCATGATGCGCACGGTCCTGGTATTCTTGGACAAGATCGTAGCTTAGCTTGCCAGTGTCTTCTCTTCGCCCAGTAAGCTGACAATTCTGGATCGTAAAGCGCTCCGGATATTTGCTTACTCCATATTCGATGATGCGTTCAAAGAACGATAAAGGCATATCTAGTACCTGAGATAGGTGCAGCGTTACCTGCTGTTTTGGAAAGGCTTTGGCCCATTCGTCGGTGTACTTCTTGTAGACCCCAAGAAGCTTGGCTCCGTAGTCCCCCATCGCTTTCCATTTCGCCCGGTCCTCAGGCCTTTTTGGCAGATGCATTTCTTTGCTCATGGAATTGGCACAAGTAAGCACGACGCTTACACATAAGGGGTCAGAGCTGTAACGTTCGCCTAATCGCGCAATTAGCCGTGAAAAGCTCTCCTGATACTTCGCGTCCCACGGGACGGGAATCGCGACTGCCGCGCCAAAATTGGGGCGACGAGGATTCGTGACGTGTGTGTCAAAAGACTTGGCTCCCTGCTGATAGACAAAAAGCGGGGTAGCAATGCCGGGTTTAACCCCGAGCTCATATTTCATGCCAATGCGCCGAAGAACCGCCACGTATTTGTCGATCGCGCTGAAATCCAATTTACCTGGCTCCTTCTCGATATCTTTCCAACCGGTATGCAGACATACACCGGAGAGATGTGGATTTGCGCGAACTTGAGCTTCGAAGGCTCCGGCTTTGTCGCCGCCTTCAATCGGCTGCGTCATCCACAGCCCCGTGCGCAGCGGCGGGCCCGAAACAGCAAGGAGCGAAGCATCACCTGAAATGGCGAAAGCAAACACGCACCAGAAAGTCCGAAGTTCGTGACGGAATTTAAGTGGTGGCATGCCTTAATCCCCGTTTGTTTAACCCACTCTTCGGACTCGTGTTGCGCGGATTCAGCCGCTTACCCACAAACCAACCGGCCTTCTGAAGTACCTGAGCCATCACCCGTGTGTCCGAACTGCTTGTGGCGCCAATAACAATGGGGCGCAGGGCAGAGGAATTGGTTGCTCATCGCAAATCGGCCCCGTACCAATTCTCGCGATAAATCGGCACTGCAAATTCTGACGATGAGGCATCATTCGAATTAGATCTTTCACGCCTAGCTGACCGGTTTTTAATTTTCGGATGAAGCTCGTCTGCGCAAGATAAAACTGTACGTTGATAGAAGTGCGGCATCATAACGCCGAAACCGCCTTGCTCAACAAGAATCGACCGGCACCCAAGGCCGAGTGCCAAGACTTCCTGAAATATCCAGGTTCTCGCCGGGAATTTAGAGCAGCTAGTCCCTCGCTGATTACGTCTGCATTCCTACGCAGGTTTTCTTCGAAGAGCTCCTTGGCAAAGATATAAAGTTCGAGGTCGAATCGATTGTGCTTGCAAATCATATTAATCACATTCGGTTCGATCGAGGGACGATTCTTCGCAACCTTACGATTCTCATAAAAAGGAACTTTCCACCCGAACGACGCCATCATCAGGCACAAGCTCTCTTGAAATCGCTCGCACAACCCGACGACCCGAAATGCATGCGTCAGATTTTCCTTTGCCATCTCGAGCACCGTCTCATCACAAGTCCCGCTGGTGCCAATCCCAGAGATACATCGGCACTGCAAATTCTGACGATCAGGCGTCAGACGAATAAAATCTTCCACGCTTAACCGGCCGGTCTTTAATTTTCGGTGGAGCGGGTGGAGGGGTCTGCGCAGAATAAAACTATACGTTGATAAAAGTCTGGCTACCGGTTCGCGGAGCATTGTGATATACGTAGCGCCTTGCGGAAGAAATTCATGGATACCATAGGGCAGATGTCCGCGCACGACTCGGAACCGGCGACGGCGTCGGTCCGAAAAGGTCTTGAATCGTGCGACCGTGGCGCGAATTCGATGCGGATCAACGGTGAAGATTGAAACCGGGTTGTACTGCCATTCTATGATTCTGTTCAGGGTGGTTCCTGCGGTTTTCGGAATGTGAAGGAAGATCAGTGCCTCGCGGTCCACCGAAGCAGATCGTAGCATTTACCGTTGAGCTAATCAATTTACCAATTGGGCCAATCACCGAAGCTTAACGGCTGATTGCATATCATACCTTCTGGCGCGGCCGCAAATGATCGATCTATTTCACGGGCTCCGTCTGAGTCGCTTGCTCCAGGCTTCGATAAAAGGTGAAATGAAACTGATGCCTTCACGGACGTGAGAAATCTCCTCTGAGGTTAATGCTCGCGACACAAAAAGGAGAATTCCGTACAGCAGCATGGCGGCGATGGCGATGCCGCCACGCAGTGCTGGAGAAGATGTCTCACGAAAAGTGAAGAGAAGCACACACATGGCGGCGCCACTTACAAAGGGTCGCCAGCTAATCTGGAGAAATCGGGACGGATATCCCAATCGATGCAATTGTATCAACCAAATGCCGACCACGGTCATTTCAGAGCAGACAAAGGCGATAGGCGGACCAATAAGTCCCAGAGTTGGGATTAACGTGACGAGAAGAAGCAGACGCAAAGCGGAGCTTGTGCACGTGCTCATGAAAAATCGCCTTTGTTCGCCCAAGGCGGCGAAGAGATATTGAAACAGAGTAGATAGAAAAAACGGAATTAAACCAACGCCCAGCAACTGCATAGCGGGGATAGCAGGCAGATATTTCCTGCCCAGAGCCGTTCTTAGAATTGGACCCGACCAGCTAATGAAGAATGCCGCAATGGGAATGCTGACGAGCAGGAAGAATTTCAAGCTCAGTTGATAAACCTGGGTAAAACGTTCTTTCGAGTAATGGGCGGTGCGGGAAAAGACCGGAAACAGCGGTGTGGAGAGAGCCTGCGGAATGATCCTCAGTGCGGTGCTGATTCGGTAGGGACCGCTGAACAAGCCAACGATGGTGAGGTTAGAGAGCCAGGTAAGGACAAGCACATCCATTTGGAGCGCAACCTGGCGAAGCATGACACTACCGCCCAGCGGTAGAGCGTCGAGTAGGAGCTCTTTCCAGAGTACTACGTCGAAGCGTAACGGGATCTTGGCATACATACGACCGACAAGCAACTTGTAGAACACCCAGAGCAGGATGTTAGTAATAAGATGGGCGGCGACGAAGCCGAACAAACTGAGATTTAGTTTTAGAGCGAGGTAGACAAAGACGAACAAAGATACCTTGTGCAATACGAAACCTGTTTGAACCAGCTCATTATCTTCGTACGCGCGAAGAATGGCGCCATACCCCGAACCATGAAAAGCTGCCAAGGTGGCAAAGCTCATGCCGATCATGGCGATTTTTACGTCTGTTCCAAAATGCAGAAAAGGAGCGACTAAGCATACGAGAAGACACATCGCGCCTGAGAGGACCCAGATAAGCGAAAAAGTTGCGCCGGCTATGGGCAAAAGTTGCTCGCGATCCCTAGCCACCGCACGGGTCAATATGCGCGGAAGACCGCAGTCAGCCACGTTGCTTACGAACATGGCGAACGCGAGAACAAAGGAATATTTGCCGAATTCGGTGACGCTGACGCTGCGCGCGATCTTAAGGACGGTAGCAAGATAAATAAGGCCACCAATGGCCGAGCCACCGATGCCGAAGATGGCATTCTTAACGATCCGCTGTGACTGTTTCACCGAGAATGATTGCTCGTTGGGCTGAGCCGTGATCGAACGAAATTGTTGGTCGAGTGCGTCTTTGGAGCCCTTGGATAGCTCATGAAAGTTCGCAGGCTAGTTGCCGGAAGAGCCAGCGTTTTTCCAGCTCCAACAAAGGAAGTGTGGCCAGGCTGGTCTTCGTCGCAGCCAAAATGGGGCGGACCTCTCTCAGCCGTCGTGCCAGCTTGAGCTTCCCTTGATTCATTGCCATCGACATACCTGTGTGCTGAAGTTCCAGCAGCCGTGTTGCTGCCGCGAAATAGGCCGGTTCGGCATGCTGTTTATTGAAGTATTCGATATAGCCGCGCTTAAAGGCACTTAACGTTTCGCGGAGCCTGGCGTGGCGACGGCGTTGCAATGGCTGCCGTAGGTAGATTCTCCATAACATCCGGCGTAGACCACTGCGAAAGCGCGAGTAGTCCCATAGCTGGATCCCTTGCCACAAAGCATCGGGTGGGTCGATCAGAGTCAGCTTGCCCTTATCATACAAGAGGTTCTTCGATTGGTAATCATAACAAACCCGTCCCATGCTCACTTTCGTTTGACCCAGGATCTTCAGGGACGCTTTGAGAATCGCCTTCTCGCGCGAGGAAAGGTGCCAGGGGGCAGCGGCCAGGTCGCGAGCTAACACTTCGACGGGCATGGGTGCAATCTCCTGCGTCCAGGCCAGGTGAATCTGTGCCAAAATTCGCCCCGATAGCTCGCTAACTGCGACCAGGTCATCCGTGCTGCCGTGCCGGGCCAATTCTCTCAGCGTTTGACCGCGAACAAACTCCATGACTACCGTTCGTTTCGGAACGACCAAAGCAAGCGCTCGAGGAAGATGAAGTCCCGGAATCCCGAGCGCTGCCAGCGCACCAAGCTGACGGTATTGATATTGCACCATGGCGTCGTCTCCGCGGACAACTTGTTTTGCAACCGCCAACTCTCCGCTCGTGAGCCGCAAGAAGTAAATTCGATTCCGCCAATTCTTCCTCCACAGATGGCATTTCGATATCTTTTCTCCCAATGCCTCTTCTAGCTCCGACACAGTTGGCGGCGCGAGAGTATCAGGTAGTCTTGATCCAAGTTCTTCGATCTTGCGTTTAACAATGCTGATGTAATCGCAGCCCGTCGCGGGCGTAACAACAGCGGCTATTGGAGTGTGAACCATGAGAATGCGCAGGCCCAGGATATACGCCATTCCGCACGCCAAAGTCACGCCTGAACTCTCCGGTAAGAGCAGTGGGCATAGCCGGATACGCAGCGTGATGCTCTGCTGATAGATGGCGCGAAGCGCGTGAGCTGTAGGATACTCCGGCGTAATTTCCTGACTCTCCGTGACAAAAAACTCTCTGGCGAAGCCCACGGGAAGCCATAAGGCCTTTTGCAGGCAATGTAGTTAGATGCGACAGATATGGCGTTTTGACTTCGTGGGATCATCCATTGTTTGAGCGTGAGTATTGTATGCTACACGAGGCAGCCGGATCGGCCATCAGGAAGCCGTTGCGCACTGACACCAGTGGAGATAACGCTGGCCTCTCATTCTAGCGTGACCCCATCACTTCTTTCAAAAGTGTTTAGATCATCGACTGGCCGCGTGACCTTGACCAGCCGACGCATTGATTTCTACGAGATCCCATTTGCAATTCGGATTGCGGCATTACGAACCTTTTAACTCCGAGACTGCGATTCTGAAGTCCACGCCTTAACTACCACACCTCGGATGCTCGACCTCGAAATAGGGGACTGTGTTACTCCAGTTCGGAAAACGACCTGCCAGCCAGAGTTCCGTTAACTGGGCGATTACCTGTGTGAAGCCGCGGATCGCCTCAATCGTTTAAAAGTTCGACTTCGACGGTGATGTCAGTGCAGTGTGCGCGTAATGAGTCGCAGCCAAAAGCTTAAGGACGTCCCTACGGTATATTTCGATGTATTTCATTCCATAGGCCGCACCCTTATCCACGGAGTTAACCAGGGCGGTCGAGGGATCAATCGGAACCCCATGGTTCACTCGGTAGGTGGTATCGCCATAGCACCAGTAGACCATTTGTCCGGCCACATCGGGACGGCTATTCCATAGTAACTCCCAAGGAGTGCCTGTCCCCGGCGCAGAAGCAATAAATG